>NZ_JBVHQB010000026.1:0-59683 GCF_055567635.1 Streptomyces sp. NPDC026500
CGCAAGCCCGGCGAGCGCACCAGCCGCCGGCTGCACCGCACCCATGACCAGATCGCAGGACTGCGCGCGAAAGCCAAGCGCCGGGCCTTGGACTGGCAGCACCAGACGACCACCGTCATCGCCCGCACATACGGCACCGTCGTGGTCGAAGCACTCAGCATCACGAACATGGTCAAGTCCGCCAAGGGAACGGTCGAAGAGCCGGGGAAGAACGTTGCCCAGAAATCTGGGCTGAACCGCTCCATCAGCGGCGAGGCGTGGGGCCGTACGGTCACCATGCTGGCGTACAAGACTGCCCGGTTCGGCGGCACTCTGAACAAGGTCCCGGCCCCGAACACATCCCGGCGCTGCTCAGCATGCGGTTTCATCACGCCCGGGAGCCGGGAGAGCCAGGCCGTGTTCGTGTGCAGGAACCCGGACTGCGGCTGGTCGGGCAACGCCGACCACAACGCAGCCCGGAACGTCTTGCACCTGTACCGGATGGGCCTCGCGCTCGTCCCGGCTGCCGGGAGGGCAGTCGTCAGGCGCGCGAAGCGCGTCAAGCCCGCTGCCGCGAGGTAAGCAGGAATCTCCCGGCTTCAGCCGGGAGAGCACTTCAATCGAAGAGATCACGGGCGCGGTCCGCGAGGAATCCGAGGCGGAGCCGAGGCCCGGTTCGGATCGTCCAGTTCCGCCGTTCTCGCCGATGTCCAGGTGCAGGCGCTTGGTTGGTGTCGTCGGGCCACGCGCGTCAGGGGCAGAGACCCGGTTGGGCGACGTGACGTAGGGCCGCCGCTTCGGCAGCGGGAACGAGAGCCATGTGTTCCTGGTGCCGCGACCCGCCACGTTCGGAGCAACCTGATCGACGGGGTACGGGGCCGATTGGCCGGGCCAGGCTGTGCGCGTTGATCACGGTCGTGTCAGGAGGCCGGGGTGGTCTTGTCGCATGAGTTGCTGGTCGACACCGGTGCCGACTCCTACCGGCTGGCGGCGACCGAAGCCGAGGGCCAGATCGGCTGACGGCACGCGGACGCGGGGGGCCTCTTCGCCACGACCGCGGTGGGGCAGCTCGCCGCGATCACTGCGAAGCAGGCAGGGCGTCGTCGGGAGTCGGCGGATACAGGTCCAGCACCACGTCGAGCCCCAGCAGGCCGATCTTCCTCAGCAGGCGGGCCGGGAAGACACATCCGCCCTGACCGTTCTCGCTGCCGAAGCCGAGGAACAACTCCATCTCGCAGTCGTCGGCTAGCCGCGACAGTGCCTCGTCTCGCCCCTCCAGCATCCCGACCAGCACGGCGGCGTGCTCCTCAGGCCGGCGGTCATTCCCCAGGCCGCTGCTGCGGATCCACACGCTGAAGTCGCGCTGGAAGGTGTCCGGACTGCACGGGACAGCCAAGCCGCCGTGCTCGAAGTGGTCGTCCGGGTCGATCCCGAGGACCACGGAGATGTCATCCGCCCCGATGGTCCGGCTCGTGATCCGCAGCGAACCGGCCGACCACTTCGAGTCCGGCATCGGCGGCTGCGTCGTCAGTTCTTCTGGCACGCCATCACCATGGCAGCCCACGACCAGCAGGACCAGCGACTTCTTCAGCTCGGTCCCAACGGAGCCGGGTCCTCCAGAGCCGTGCCTGTCAGGGACACAGCCCGAGGGGACCCGGGACCACAAACCTACCGACGGTTGGCCCTCCGCACCGCAGCCACATGCCGACATGACCACACGTCACCCGATCGGTCAGCTCCGAAACTCGTTGCCGATGACGCGCTTCGAATCGAAGTGCGGCGGTCGGAGTTGGCGCACGCTGCCCACACTGCGACTTGCACGACTCGTACCTGCGATGCCCGGCTGATCCTCCGCCGGAAATACGGTCTCTGGACCCAGAACCAACTGACTGTGGTCGGCGACCTCGCCAACGACCCGCTCGCGCAGTTCGATGCCGACGCGTGTCGCTCCGCTGCGGTCGGCCTCGTCATGCCCGACTTCGGTCGGATCGCCCTCTGCACGCGGGAGAGCGGGGAAGCCCTCTCCCGCTGCTGACCAGGCAGCGGCCGGTAGTTCGGAGATCGGTCCCCGGCCTCACTCGGCGCGCTGTCCGACACGGAGGACACTCAGATATCGGCGTGACGCCCGGTCGCCCATCCGCGTGCGGATGCGCTCGGCGATGGCATCGAGCAGGGGCTCACGGACGTCGTGGGCGAGCCTTAGATACAGCGACGTCGAGCGAAGGAGATCGGCGAAGCCGTCCCCGTTGAGCCATTGAACGGTTGGGTACCAGCGCACGATCGTCGGGCCGAAAAGTCCTCCGGGATCGTCGACCAGGCCCCAACCCTCGTCGGTGGTGCGCACGTCGTCCTCCAGCGGCGGATGACCCCAGTCGGGGTTCCCGGGGCAGAACCGCTCGTGGAGATCGGCGGTCTCGGCGTACACCTCGGGCTCTCCCGGCCGGCGGACAACGACGTTGCCTAGCAGCGCCGTCCACCCGCCGGGACGGAGCACGTCGTGTGCTCGCTGCCAGCCGATCGACGGGTCGACCCAGTGCCACGACGACGCAGCCACGAGAACATCGAAACGTCGACCGCGGTCGTCCCACTCCTCAAGCGTCGACGTCTCGACTTCGACGTTGCGGAAGGTGGCGATCCGCCGGCGAGCGAGTGCGGCCATCTCTGCGCCCGGCTCGATGGCGGTCACTGAGCATCCGAGCGCTGCCAGTGACCGCGTCGCCTGCCCGGTACCGCAGCCCACCTCCAGCACCGACGACGTTTCGTCGATGCCGGTGACGGCGACAAGGTCCGCGAACAGCTCGTCGGGGTACCCCGGCCGGACCCGGTCGTAGAGCTCCGGTACCTGGTTGAACACTCGTCCGAGCTCGTGTGGACTCGGGTGCGCCATCGGGTCATCAGCCACGAGCGCACAACCTATGAGGCTCGTACACGGAGACGCCACTGGATTACCACGAGTACCCGGTTTGATTGTTTTCCCGCTGCATTTTTGCAGGTCAGAGGGGGCGCTCGAAGTTCGGCGGGTGAGCGGGGTCGATTCGGGGTTGGGGATCATTTTGGTAAGCGGCAGTCTGCCCTGACTGCTTTCGCCAAGAACCACTGGTTTCCAGCAAAAGCGGTGATGTGCGGCATGGCGGTTCCCGTCCCTGTCGGCGGGGCGCCGTCGCCCCGCGTGCCGTGGTTGCAATCAGGGTCGTGAGGCTTGTATCGGCTCCGCAAGGCGGCTTCTGCCAGGCGGAAGGATTTCTGTAAAGGGGCTGGTCAGAGCCCTGTTCTGTCAGCCCCTGGTCGCCGGAGCGGAGGGCCGCGTGGCGCCGCCATTTGGTTCGCGCTTGGGGGTAGTCGGCGAGGGCGGCAGCGGGAGCGACTACTCACTGCGTGGCGTTAATCGTCCAAACATGTCCACTTAGTTTCGATTGCGAGACTCCTCTGTCGATGGGTGCTCGGTACAGCGGCAAGAGTCAGCATTGCTGCAGGTCAACTACTGATCGTTTGGGAGTCTGGGGTCCTCGGGTCGAATCCGGGTCGAATCCGCACCCTTTTAGGGTGTTGGGCGTGTCGCCGCTGGTCAGGGTGGTGTGAGGTCACGTGTTGGTTCGCCTCGCGGATGATGGCGGCTCGGCGAGCAGTCGGACCGATGAGCCGCTGAAGAGGAGCTGAGTGGCTGTGTCGGCGGCCAGGGGCAGGAAGCTCACCAGCAGATTCTTCGCTGCTGGTGGTGCACATCCTTTGTGGTCGTGTCCTGCGGAAGTGTCTTCAGGCGGGGCAACTGATGTGCGACGGTCCGGGATTGGCGGTTCCTGGCCGAGGCCGACCTGTCGAGCGTCAGAGGCCATCCAGGGGGCTCGGTAGGTGGGCTTCGTGGCCGGGGCTCCGCCGTCTCGCGCGGCGGCCGGCGCTCTCGCAACATCCGGTACACCCCGGAACTGCCATTCCTTGGCGCCGACATCAGTACAGCCTCGGTCGGCTCGCCGTCACCGACGCCGAACTGGAAATCTCGGTACCTCAACGAGTTCATGGACCTCTGCGAGGGTCCTTGAGTGGTGCTCAAGTAAGTCCTGCCCATGACTGGGCAGTTGAGGGAGTTCGCGCCTTCTGTGTCCAGGTCGACACTGGTGTCGCCGGTGGCGGTGAGGTCCCCCGCGACGGGTGACGGACGCCCCGTGCGCCCCCGGCGGACGGAGCAGTCTGAAAGCCCGCTTCAGCGGGGCGGCCCTCGCTTGGGACACCGTGGAGGCGGCTGGGCGGGGTCGGTCGACGGAACTCACCTCGCGGTACGAGGCGAACGGCGTCCTGACCGCCGCGCGTGACGCCATCGTGCTGAACCTGATCCGCGAGGGCGGCAACCGCACCGGCGAGGCGATCGTCGGCCTGGTCTTTCGTCGTACGCGGAAAGACCGCCTCGAGCGTCAACAGCGCAACCCTTCGGGTGACTTGGGAACCCGGTGGTCGACCCGGCTCGGCTCGTGTACGAGTTGTCGACGGCCCAGCAGCAGATCAGGTCCACAGCGCGGGACTCTCCCACGCTGTACGGCTCATCGTGGGGGCCGAACAGTCCGCCGTGCTCGACCCTGACGGGCGGGCGCAGCGACCGGGATCAGGTGCCATCACCGAAGCCGCCTCAGGATCTCGACGGCCTGACCGCCGCCGCCCTCGAGGAGGGAGGTCATCACACGCGCACCTGATCTCCGCGCTTCCGCAGACGAAGGTGGTGTCCTGCAGGAGATCCGGCGTGATGCGCCCGCCCGTCAGGTGCTCGGCGAGGGCGAATGCTGCTTCCGTGGCCAGGGGTTCTGCGGTGTCGGAGGTCTCGTCCCAGAACTGGAAGCCACTGTGGTGCATGGCGTCCAGGAGTTCGTCAGGGGTTGTTCGCCACCGATGGTCGGGGAGCCCGGGTTCGAACGTCAGGCGCTTCGCTGTGTCCTCGGCCCAGAGGAAGGAATCCAGGCCGTTGATGTTGACGAAGTGCGAGACCCAGCGTGTTCCCGCCGATGTCGGCAGGGCTTTCTCCTCGGTGACGCCGAGATAGCCGTTGGGCTCGATCAGCAGGGTCCGGTCGCCGACGGTGGTCATGGCGATGAACTGCCGAGCGTTGTCCGAACGACCGAGGACGGTCGACGGCCGAGTCTACTATCGCCGCCGTGCCGGTCTGGGAGGGCTCGGTCTGGCCTCTGCGGCGGGCAAGTAGGTCTGAAGGTGGCAGGTTGTGCACCAGCGTGAAGCAATACGCTTCCGCGATGTCAGGGAAGCGCTCATCGAGCCACACGTAGTTGGCAGCAGTCGCAGTCATGGCCGAGATCCTCGCTCACGCCTCTGACATCGGCCGGAGCCAAGCTGCCAAAGCTGTCCGCGGAGCGGCGCTGGCAGCAGGACCGGGCACCTGCATGACCAACGCGGTGAGGGACTGGAAGACCCCGGAACTTGCCCACAGAAGAGCGGGACTGCCTACACATCGCTGGGACCGGACAGCGTCGAACTGGACGCCGGCGGATTCTCCCCACGGGAGCCTGTCCGATTGGCAGGATCGGCGCGATAGCGTGCGTGAACGGCACCTCAGCAGCGGCACGCACTTCCTGACCGTGCGCATCGCGGCGCCGTCGGTGGCCGACGAGAACGAGACGTCGCTCACCTCGGACCTCGTCATCCCGGCGCACGCGTACACAACCGGCCTTGCCCCGTTCGTACTTACGGACCTTCTGGACGAAAGCGCTTTATCGAAGGCGGTATTTGAGACGGCGCTCGGCCGTGGCTGCGCGCAAGCCGGGCAACCAGCCCTGCATACAAGGGATTTGCAGCCCCGCATTTCTCATCTGTCCTTTCCCGCCCCATTGTGTTGAGCCTTGTGCGGCCCTACTGTTCGACTTTGCCTGAGCCTGTTTGGTACTGATCGTTCGGGCCGTATGGAGGGCCGCAGTGCGGGGTAATCGGATCAGTTCAGAAGTTACGAGGCCCGGTCGGGGGAGACGGTGGAGGGCGGTCCTCGCAACCGCCGCGACCATCGCCTTGGCCGCGGGCATGAGCGCGCCTACCGCGGCGGCGCGGGACGTCGGCGCACAGGCGCCCGCCGCCGCGCCCGCCGTCAGTCCGCGGGCGCACACGGTGAGTATCGACGGCTACTCGTTCCTCGTCGACGGCAAGCGGACCTACCTGTGGTCCGGCGAGTTCCACTACTTCCGGCTCCCGAGCCCGGACCTGTGGCGCGACATCTTCCAGAAGATGAAGGCCGCAGGCTTCAACTCCACGTCGCTGTACTTCGACTGGGGATACCACTCGCCGAAGCCGGGTGTGTACGACTTCAGCGGGGTGCGTGACGTCGACAAGCTGCTCGACATGGCCGAGCAGGCCGGGCTCTACGTCATCGCCCGCCCGGCGCCGTACATCAACGCGGAGGTCGACAGCGGGGGCCTGCCCGGCTGGCTGACCACCAAGGCGGGGAACAACCGCAGTGACGATCCGCGGTTCCTGAAGTACGCGGACGAATGGCTGACCCAGATCGACCGGATCATCGCCCGACACCAACTGACCAACGGGACCGGCTCCGTCATCGCGTACCAGGTCGAGAACGAGTACTACAACGGCTCGGCCGCCGGCCACTCCTACATGAAGCACCTGGAGGACAAGGCCCGCGCCGACGGTATCACCGTGCCGCTGACCGGCAACAACAACGGCACCTTCAACTCCGGTACCGGCGCCCTGGACGTCGACGGCCCCGACTCCTACCCGCAGGGCTTCGACTGCTCGAACCCCTCGAAGTGGAACGGCGTTCCAGACATCAGCTACGACCACCCCGCCGGCAGGCCGCTGTACTCGCCGGAGTTCCAGGGCGGCGCCTTCGACCCCTGGGGCGGGCCGGGCTACGACAAGTGCGCCCAGCTGATCAACGACCAGTTCGCCAACGTGTTCTACAAGCAGAACATAGCCGTCGGCGCCACCGCGCAGAGCTTCTACATGACCTACGGCGGCACCAACTGGGGCTGGCTGGGCATGCCGCAGAATTACACGTCCTACGACTACGGCGCCGCGATCCGCGAGAACCGCCAGCTCGACCCGAAGTACGACGAGGACAAGCTGATCGGGTACTTCACACAGTCGGTCGCACCGCTGACCAAGACCGAGACGATCAGGGCCACACCGCCCGACGACTCCGCGGTCGTGGACACCGCCCGGATGAACCCCGACACAAAGACGCAGTTCCACGTCCTGCGGCACGGCAACTCCACGTCCACCGCGGTCGACAAGACCCACATCGCGGTGGACTTCAACGCCCAGCCCTCCGCCGACACCACCTACACGTGGGACGACCCCGACTCAGCGCTGCAGTACACCGGTTCGTGGTCGCACGTGGCCGACCAGAGCTACACCGGCGGCGACTACAAGCACACCGAGTCCTTCTCCAGCAAGGCCGGTGACTCGGTCACCGTACCCTTCGACGGCACCGCGATCTGCTGGATCGGCTCGAAGACCAACAACCACGGCAATGCCGACGTCTATCTCGACGGCACCAAGGTCGCGACGGTCGACGACTCCGGCAGCGAGAACCAGGCGGTGATCTTCCAGAAGACCGGCCTGCCGGACGGAGCGCACACCCTGAAGATCGTCGTCGACGGCAGTCACAGCTCGGGCTCCACCGACGACTACGTGGCCATCGACGCCATCGACGTGCCGACGGGTACCGCCGCCGCGGAGCCGACCTACCCGGTCGTGCCCCAGCAGCCGGGCACCGCGATCACGCTCGACGGACGCGACTCACACGTGATCGTGGCCAACTACCGGCTCGGCGACTCGCAGTTGCAGTACTCGACCTCGGAGATCATGACCAGCGCGACCATCGGTGACCGGGACGTCGCCGTGCTCTACGGCGATGCGGGCAGCGACGGCGAGACCGTGCTGCGCTACGCCTCCAAGCCGACGGTGACCTCCAGCGGCGGCCCGGTCACGACAACCTGGGACGCGGCCACTGGCGACCTTCGGCTGAACTACACGCACAAGGGCCTGATCCGCGTCAGCATCACCGGCGGCGGACAGCGCCCGCTCGAACTGCTCGTCGGCGACAAGGCCACGGCCAAGACCTTCTGGCGTCAGGACACAGCGGCCGGCCCTGTCCTCGTGCGCGGCAGCCACCTGCTGCGGACGGCGACCAGCCTGCATGGCGGCCGCACCCTGGCACTCACCGGCGACAACGCCGACGACAAGAACATCGAGGTGTTCACCTCCGCCGACCACATCACCTGGAACGGTAGGACCGTCGACACCCGGGCCGGCGGCACAGGGAGCCTCACCGGGAAGATCCCGACGGCAGCCCCAGTACACCTGCCGGCACTCACCAACTGGAAGCACAGCGAGGAGTCACCCGAAGCGGCCCCCGGTTTCGACGACACCAGCTGGCAGGTGGCCGACAAGACGACCACCAACAGCGTCTCCGGCGTCAACGCGCCGCCGGTGCTCTACGCGGATGACTACGGCTTCCACACCGGCAACACGTGGTACCGCGGCCGCTTCCACGCCACCGGCAAGGAGACCGGCGTCCGCCTGGTCTCGGACTCCGGCGGGGGGGCGCAGGCGTTCTCCGCCTGGCTCAACGGCACCTTCCTGGGCAGCTCCACCACGGGCAGGGCCGACTTCACCTTCCCGGCCGATGTGCTCAAGTCCAAGGGTGACAACGTCATTTCCGTGCTCACCGTGAACATGGGTCACGAGGAGGACTACAACTCGACCAACGGCAACAAGACAGCCCGAGGACTGACGAGCGCCTCCCTCGCCGGGGCACCGCTGACCGCCGTCACCTGGCGGCTGCAGGGCGTACGCGGCGGCGAGGACCTGCAGGACACGGTGCGCGGGCCGCTCTCGACGGGCGGCCTGTACGGCGAGCGGGCCGGCTGGTCCCTGCCCGGTTACCCGGACGGCACGTGGAAGAAGACGTCCCTTCCGACGACCGACACCCGTCCCGGGGTCTCCTGGTACCGCTCCGACGTCGCCCTGGACCTGCCGCACGGCCAGGACACGTCGCTCGGGCTGACGTTCACCGACGACCCGTCACGCAAGTACCGGGCCACGATCTTCGTGAACGGCTGGCAGGTCGGCACCTACGTCAACTACCTCGGGCCGCAGCACACGTTCCCGGTGCCGAACGGGATCCTGAACCCGAACGGCCGCAACAGCATCGCCATTGCTGTATGGAACCTGGACGGCAGCACCGGCGGCCTCGGCAAGGTGTCGCTCACCAACTACGGCAGCTACGCCTCGTCCCTGCACGTCGCGCAGAACGACAGCCCCCGCTACGACGCCCACACGTACGCGATGCCGAAGCGGCCGGGGGCGGACGTCACCCTGGACGTGCCCGACACCGCCCAGTCGGGACGGGCTTTCACGGCCGAGGCGACGGTGCGGGTGCCGAAGGACAAACCGTCCGCCGCCCGGCTGACGGCCTCGCTCTCCGCGCCCGACGGCTGGGACGTGAGCGCCGCGAGCCCCGCGTCGGTCGAGCGCCTGCAACCCGGCCAGTCGGCCACCTTCACCTGGAAGGTCCAACCGCAGACGGGGAAGCTGCCGTCCGCCTCGGCACTCACCGCGACAGTCCACTACCTGCAGAACGGACGGCAGGCCACCGGCACGGACGAGCGCATCGTCGGCGCGATACCGCCTGCTCCACCGGCCGGGAAGAACGCAGTGAGCGACCTGCCGTTCTTCTCGTCCACCAACGGGTGGGGTCCGGTCGAGCGTGACACTAGCGTCGGCGAGCAGGCAGCCGGCGACGGCCGTCCGATCAGCATCGCCGGTGCGAGCTACGCCAAGGGCCTGGGCACCAACGCGGACAGCGACATCGAGCTCTATCTCGCGGGGAACTGCTCGCGGTTGACGGCCGAGGTCGGTGTGGACGACGAGACCAGCGGCGCGGGAACAGTGACGTTCTCCATGACGGCCGACGGCAAGACATTGGTGACCACGCCGACGATCCACGGCAAACAAGCTGCCGTGCCGATCGACGTGGACGTCAGTGGCGCCCAGGTGATCGACCTCAAGGTCGGCGACGGCGGCGACGGCAACGGCAGCGATCATGGTGACTGGGGGCTCCCCATGCTGACGTGTGGGTAGTGCCTGTCGCGCAAGCCCGGCTTCGACGGCGCAACAGAATCAAGCAGATCCTGAGCGCCGATCGCGGGAGGTGAGTGATCCGCGGGGGAGGTGGTTTTGGGAGTGGACACGCACCGGGATGTGCATGTGGCTGCGGTGCTCTCCGTGATGGGGACAGTCCTCGCCACCGACCAGTTCCCGGCCACCGCGGCTGGATACCGCGATCTGCCGAAGTGGGCCAGGAAGTCGGGAGCCGTGAGGCGGGCCGGAGTGGAGGGGACCGGCTCCTACGGGGCGTCCCTGTCGCGCTATCTGCTGACCCAGGACATAGACGTGTTTGACGTGAACCGGATGGACCGGGCAGATCGCCGTCGGCGCGGCAAATCGGATCCGCTCGATGCCCAGAACGCGGCGCGAGCCGTGCTGAGCGGGCGGGCCCGCGCCCGGGCCAAATCGGGCGACGGACCGGTGCAGATCGCGAGAATGTTCAAACTCACGAAGGCGTCGGCCGTCAAAGCCCGCACGCAGGCCATCAACCAGCTCAAAGCCGTCCTCATCACTGCCGACCCCGCCTTGCGGGAAGAACTGGCCGGACTGGGTAATGCCGAACTCTTCCGTACCTGCGCACGGTTCACCGACGTGAGCAGTCTCGAGGAGGTCGGCGAGGAGTCGGTGCTGCAGGCCACTCGGATCACGCTGGGTCTGCTGGTGGGGATCGGTCCGGACACGGCCGTCGCTTTGCTGATCACGGTGGGGGACAACCCGGAACGGCTGGACAGTGAGGCGTCCTTCGCCGCTCTGTGCGGGGTCAGCCCGGTCGAGCGTTCCTCGGGACGCCGGCAGTACCGTCGCCTTAACCGCGGCGGCGACCGGCAGGCCAATGCTGCACTGCATCGCATCGTGTTCACCCGTCTGCGGGTCGACCCGCGCACCCAGGACTACTACGAGCGCCGCATCAAGGAGGGCAAGGCCCGACGCGAAATCGTCCGTTGCCTCAAACGCTATGCGGCCCGAGAAGTCTTCCACCTGGTCAGATGGCTACAGCCAGGACCCCGCTCATAGGGGCTGTGTGACACCTTCGTCGTGCGGCTGGTCAGGATGGATTGGTGCTCGTGCTGGCGGCTCCGTTGTACTCGGGCTCACCGCTTTCGAGTACGCGGAGGAGCGAGGCGGTGACGACGCGGGCTGCGGGGCCGATCAGCAGCACGCGGCGAAAGAACTCCCCACGACGCACAGGGTCGTAGCCCTTCGATCTCGACATGCCGAACGCCTGGGCGGCGTCCTCGACGCTCGCGATACCACTCCAGGTGGCACGGATGCGCTCGGGGCTGAACGGTTCGTGCTGCAATTCGCTGCTCTGGCTGGGCATTCCCGTTAGCACTGCCTTTCGGGTTTGGTTGCTTCCGGGGCAGAGGGGAAGCGGGGAGACGCGGTGGACTGCCAACAATCCGAGGGATCACCGGTTTCGGTAGCTGGCCATTGACGCCTACCCTGCTCCGCTCGGCGTTGTCTCCACGTGTTCCCGATGACCTCGCACGTGGAGTGTGTGGCGATTCTTGAACCGGTCACGAAGGGTGCCTGACCTGCTGTTTTCCGGCTTCTGCCGATCCTGGTCAGAACGAGTCGACGTGTTTCCCGACGTGCACGACGTGGACTGTACCGAAGGGCCGGGCAGTGCTGTTGACCTGCTGTCCACTGGGGCGCCGTGGGAATGACGGATGGAGTGCCCCGTCTGTGCGTGGACGAGAGCGAAGTTGCCGCGACGCTCTTTTGACGCTTGTTCTGATGAAGCGTCAGGAAACGGACCCACCCTGCATGCCTCCGCCTGGAAGGCGGGAACGCGTTGGTGCGTTCGCCCGTCCGGCGGCCCTCGACCTCATCATGCTCGATCCACTCCCTGGGACTGCTGCCAGCGGGTTCTTGCCGCTGTGGTGTTCAGCGGTCGGAATAGCTGAAGTCGTCCATGGTCCAGGCGCCGACGTCGGTGATCGCAACGCGGTACAACGGCCACGGACGGCGGCCTGAGGTGGGCGTGCCCGCCGGTGTCCCGGGCCGCGCATCCGCGCGTGTCTGAGGCGTGCCGCGGGCTCGTTTCCTCTGGTGACGGGGGGTGTGGGCGTGTAGCGTCTGCGTCAGCTGTCGTGGTTCGGAGTTCCCCTTTGCCCACGCCTTTGGTGTGGGCGTTTTGCTGTGCTGTGCCGCAGGGACCAGGGCGATCACCTCCGCCTTCCACATGGAGTGGGAGGCGTTCATCGACTGGAAGGCATGGCTATGGCTACGGGAACTGTGAAGTGGTTCAACGCGGAGAAGGGCTTCGGCTTCATCGCCCAGGACGGCGGCGGCCCGGATGTCTTCGCCCACTATTCCGCGATCAACTCCTCGGGCTTCCGTGAGCTTCAGGAGGGCCAGATCGTGACGTTCGACGTCACCCAGGGCCAGAAGGGCCCGCAGGCCGAGAACATCAACCTGGCCTGACCTTCCCCACCCCCCGCCCGCGCTCGGCGTGCACGGCTGCCCCATTCGGCCGTACCGCCCGACCCGAACAACGGACGCCTGGACTTGTCCGGCGCGTCGGCGGGATCTGAGATGCACGGATCAGGGCCGCGCAGCGGCTGTGCGGCCCTGATCCGTGTGGAGAGCGGCGTACCGCGAGGATGGGGCTGGCGCGGGGCAGCGTGCCACGCATCGAAGCTCATCGCCCCGCACGGCGGGGTGCCTCCGGTTGAGCCAGTTGGGGTGTGCGGTCAGCGGGGTGGGTGTTCCCTTCCAGGTGAAGCTGGCGCAAGGTGCTTTCTGTCTCGTGCCTGAGGTGTTCGGGAGAGGCCAGACGCTGCCACAGCGGGTCGGGGCGGCAGGGGACGGTGGCGCCGCGGGCGGCCCATTCCGCGGCGAGCTGTGTGTACACGGGTGTGCCCTGGTCCGGGGCTTCTCCAGGGGTCTGGCCACGGGCGTGCGCGGGGTGCCTTCGGCGCGTTTGTTCAGGAAGACGGGCATCGGCTCTGCGTCTACCGCTGCCTGCCTGCGCGCCGTGGCTGGAGCTCATCCAATGATCATCCGTCACGTTCGTCAAAACGATCCGTCTGCCCTCTTGGACACCGTTTCTGGTGCGCTGGGACGACCTCGGCCACTGTCCTCCCTCGGCGAGGTGCGCACACCGTTGGGCCGCCCGGCCGGAAACCGGTTGGCCTGTCTGGTCGTTGGGTGTTCTGGGATGCACTCCCGCCCCGGGGTATTTCCCGAGCGCCCTCGGGGCGGGGCCCGCGCGGGCCTGGCATCTGACACGCTCCGCCCGCGCCGTCGCGCCGAGCGGGATTGCGTGGAGCGGGAAGCTGCCGGGGCGGGGCCGTGAGCGGGCGGCTGGCCGGCACGTTCTGCCGCTGCGCTCCGCCTCTGTCAAGGCGCTTGCCGCCGGTGGTTCGCTTCCTGGAGGGCGCCCTTGTGTGTCTCCGCGGCTTCGGGGGGTCGGCCCGCGCGGGCGCCGAGGTCGGCCGCCAGCAGCCTGTTGAGGGCGCTGGGGTTGGTGCTTTCGGCGTACTCGAGCAGGTGCAGGAGGGCTGTGAGCTCGCCCTGGCGGAGGTACAGGTGGGTCAGGGGGTCGGAGGCGCGGGAGACCAGTGCCCGGCGCACGCGGTTTTCGTAGGCGCGTCTGTGCAGGTCGGCGAAGCGGATCTGGGGTTCCTCGAACAGGCAGGGCTGGGCGGGAAGGTAGGGGGCCAGGCTGTCCAGCAGCGTGGGGAAGTCGTGGACCTCCTGACGGTAGGACGGCTGTTCGCTGCTGCCTGACATGGCCGGGTCGAGCCTGAAAGCGTCGACGAAGGCCGCGACGAGCCGGGGCTCGGGAAGCAGGCCGGCCCCGGGCCACCGGACACCGGACAGGTACCGGTCCTCCTTGCCGGTGGTGTAGAGACACCAGCCGGACATGGCCGCCCAGTGGAGCCCGCAGTCGCCCCCGCCATGCTGATCCGCAAATGCCTGCGTGAACGAGATGCCGGCCTCGACGTCCAGGTACTCGCCGTCCGTGTCGAGCCAGGGACCGCAACTCTGAATCCCCGTCACCGGCAGACCCGCTTCCAGGAGGCGCTCGGCGACAGCAGCGGCATAGTGGCCCGCCCGCCTCGACAGCTCAGCTGACATCTGGGGACTGGTTTCGCAAGCCACGGAACTCTCTCTCCACTGTCGGGATTGGACGGTGACGTCGCCGTAGATCCTGCCGGGCCGGATCGGCGTCCGGCGCAGCAGGCGCGCGGCAGCCCGTACCGGCACGCGTCCGCCGGGTACGGCGGCTGGTGAGGGTAGCGACCTGAACTCGGCGCGGCTCGCACCGCTCCCTGGGCTGCGCCTCGGCGGCGCCGGGGGAGCGGCCGTGTTGTTCGAGCTCGACTACCTTCTCACGGGCCATGCGGAAATCTATGTTGGCCGGAGTAGACATTGGGTGGTGGCTTGGTTATGGTTTCTCTCGTAGCCAGGAAGACAGCAGGACCCGGCAGACACGAACTGCCAGGTAGCAGTACGTAGTTGCAGAGCGCAGGACGGTGCGGTGGTGGAGTTCCGAAGCCAGGGTTGTTGCAGGACGGCGACGGGACTGACGACCGGACCGGGTGGCCCGCAGTGATCAGGGGCCACCATGGGTAGGACCGCAGGTAATGCGGTGGCAGTACCGGTAAGTGCAGTACGCAGTACCCAGCAGTGGAGTCAGTGAGCGGTACCTCGGTGAAGGCGTCGGCTGCGGGCGCGCGCATCGGGAGGTTCGGCAGTGGGGTTCCAAGCCAGAGCAGTCGCAGGACGGGCGACGGGGCTGGCTGCCGGAGAGTGGCGCTGTCACAGGCCACTGAGCAGTACGCAGTACCAGCAGTACGCAGTCCTCGTTCAGTAAGTGATGGCAAGAGGGAAAGAACGGAGGGGCCGAGCGCCATCAGGATCGCCCGGGCGTGAGTGTTGAGTCCGGGTACCGCAGGACATCGATAGTGAGGTGGTCTCCGGTCGAGCAACCGCGATCCCCGCATCCCCGACAGCATCTCGGTCGGTTCAGCGGAAACAGAAGGCCGGCGCAGTATCAGGGCCGGTAGATGGTGTAGCAGTTCCTTCGGGGCCCTGGCGGCAATAGCGCCAGGGCCCCTCCACGCGTTCCACAGAGAGGTGCAATGACAGCAGACGACTCGTACGGCCGGCTCGATGACGACGACTACCCCGCCTACACCATGGGGCGGGCCGCCGAGATGCTCGGCACCACCCAGGGCTTCCTGCGCGCCATCGGCGAAGCCCGCCTCATCACCCCGCTCCGCTCCGCGGGCGGACACCGCCGCTACTCCCGCTACCAGCTGCGCATCGCCGCTCGCGCCCGCGAACTCGTCGACCAGGGCACACCGATCGAGGCCGCCTGCCGCATCGTCATCCTCGAAGACCAGCTCGAAGAAGCACAGCGCATCAACGCCGCACACCGCCGCGCCGCCGAATCAGCGAACCCGACGGCCGCAGCCTGACGCGCTTTGGACCAGCCACTCCGTCTTCCGGTCCGGTACTCAGCTTCGGCGCGCTGGCTGTCTGCCGAACCGCCACTTCGGCTGCGACGGGATGAGGCTCGGGCCCACCGGAGTCCGGTGCTGGGGCGCTAGGCAGGATTGGCTCAGCCTGCCGTGCAGACAGCGTCGAGGCCTCGACGACCGAGGGCGTCGGCCCTTCGGAGAAGCGCCGGGTCTCCTGCTCTGGAGGAGTAGAAGGGGCGACGCTCCTCGCGGATTGCTGAGGGCTGGGTGACGCGGTGCTCTGGGGCGTCGAGGGCGGCACCTGTGGAGCGCGGGCTGTCGCGCGCTGCGTGCTGGTCTCGGCAGTGACAGGTGTCTGGGCCTGTGCGGCGGGGCCTTGTTCGGCAGCGAGTTGTTCGCGGGTGAGCTCGGCTGGCGGGGGAGGTGAGGTCGCCGCCTTCTTGGCCGCGCCACCGAGGACGCGGCCTTTGGGGCGGGACGGGGGCTTCATACGCTCGGTCATGCCGCGTTCAGCTCCTTCATCAGGCTGCCGTACTCGCTCAGCTCGGTCGGGATCTCACCGAAGGCCTCCATGTAGTGCACCCACGCGTGGATGACGGTGTCAGCGAGGGGGAACGGCTCGTCGCGGTCGGGGCCGATGCCTTCGCCCGCGGCGGGCTGAAGCAGCCTCGCCTTCGCCGTGCGGGGCAGGCTGGTGCGGTCGTCGGCCTTCACCAGCACCACGTGGGCTGTGATGTCGCGTGCGTTGCAGGTAGCTGCGCGCTCCGCTTCGTCGAAGGTGGCCACGAGCTTGCGGCGTTCGATCTTGGTGGGGGCGACGGGCACGATCAGCCGGTTCGCCTCTGTGACGGCTTCGTGGAACAGCTTGGCGCTGCCACCGCCGGCGTCGACCACGATCGCGCCGAACTCGGCTCGCTTGAGGCGGATGTACTCGGCGATGTCGTCGAACGGATACCGCTCGACCACCAGGTGCTCGGGAATCTCGAAGCCCTCGGCCTTAGCGACCTTGAACCAGTCATAGGCGGACTGGCTCGTCGCATCCGCATCCAGCAGCAGGGTCGGCAAGCCGAGGACGACGGCGTAGTACAGGGCGATGAACCACGCGGAGGTGGTCTTGCCGGTGCCGCCCTTGAGCATGCCGACGACGACTACGAACGCGTCCCATCCGTCGGCTGTGACTGCTGCAAGCGTCTGTTGACGGGTGTTCTCGTTCACGTGTGCTTGTTCTCCTGAGATTGAGGGGCGTGATGTCTCAATGCGGGCCCGTGAAGGCGCCGTTGCGGAAGGGCCACTGACGGGCGGGCCACGGGGGTGCCCGTGCCGCGGGGCTCGAAGGTGAAGGGCGCCGGCGCAGGGTGTAGTTCTGACCGGGACGGTGGGCAGCCTTGGCGCATGGCGGGACGGGGATCATGAGCGTTTCCGCGTGCCGCGAGCGGGCCCATGACGGTGTTGCGGCCGCATCCGAGTACCTGCCTGGTGCAGGAGCCGGTAGACCGTGGCAACCGAGTAGCTGCACTCCTTGGCAAGCCCCGGCACCGAGGCGCCGGCCTCGTAACGGGCCCGCAGTGACGCGGAAAGCGCCTCGCAGGCCGCCCTGTCTGCCGCCGAGCGGATGCGCAGGGTCTCCCGGGTGGTGCGGGGTGAGCCGCCGGCCTCGATCAGCAGCCGCCTCGCCGTACGTCGTGTGCCTGCTCCGGCCGCGGCCAACTCGGTGAGCGTCGCGCCATGCTGCTCATAGAGGCGGCGCAGGCGGGCTGCGAGGTTCTGGCGGGCCTGGAGATCGCGCATTCTGCGTGTCTGCCAGGAGGTGCGCATGACAGTTCCGGCCTCGTGCAGACGGTTCAGTACCGTGCCGTACGAGAGGCCGCTGACGGCGACGAGTTGGGCCACCGTGGCCCCTGACTCGTACCGCTCACGCAGATCCGAAGCCGTTGCTGCTTCGATCTCGGCACCGGCCGGTGAAGGATTTGGGTTCACGCGGCGGACTCCCATTCATGGAGGGCTTCGGCATATGCGGCCGCCAGCTCGTCGTAACTGCGCTGGTCAGCTGGGGTGATGAGGATCAGCCGGCCGGCTGTGGCGACGCGCCAGTCCGCGGCAGCGTGGCCGGTGGCCGGATCGCGGACAGACCCGGCAGCGCACTGCCAGGCAGCCGGGACCTCGTCAGGGCGGGGCGCCGGAATCAGGACCTGGCGCCCATCGCGGACGACCACAAAGGCTTTGCTGCGGTGGCCTGCGAGGCGTTCCAGCGCCCCCAGATACGCCGTGCGTTCGACAGCGTGCAGGGCCTTGCGCCGGGCTGCGACGCCCGCAGTCCCATGTAGCCGGGCCACTTCATCCCAGCCCTGTACCGACCGTGGGTCCGGGCTGGTATTGGAGTCCGCTGGAGTCTTGCCGAGGCCCTGCAGCGCTCGGGAAGTGAGGGTCCAGGTCTCACCGGAGTGGCTCACGAGCCCGTGGTCGGCCAGGCGTCGCAAGGTCCGGTAGGCGGTGGCGCGGGGAACAGAGGCCGTCCCGGTGAGCTCACTGACCGTCTGGGCGGACCGGACGTACAGTGCCCCGATGATCATGAGGGCGGCGCTGCCGAGGCCGTGGTGGGCGAAGGCGTCGTGGCCCATCAGGCGGGCGATGACCGTGGAGTCGATGTCGGCTTTCGTGGCTGTCTCAGGAGCGGGCCACTCTTCAAGTTCCAGGTCGGGGGGGAACTGAGTGGTCCGGAAACGGGACGCCGCGGCGGGAGAGAGACAGCCGTGAGCACTGCCGCCATCGAGGTACCAGGTCGAGCCCTTCCGGCCGTGGCCGATCCGCAGACGGCGCAGCCAGCCGCCAGGCTTGAGGACCAGCTCGTAGACCACCCGCAGGGTCGTGCGGGAGATGCCTGCTTCCTCCGCGGTCTGCCGCTCGCTGGCATGGTGCAAAGGGCCGCCCGCCGTTTCGGCGAAGTTCAGATGGGCTCGAAGGACCCGCAGCGCGGTCCGGCCCCTCTCACCGTGCCAGGGTGTCGTTTCGATTCGGTCGCGCAGCGAGGCGAGAACCTCGTAGGCGTGGTGGCGGGACTCCACTTTGATCGTGCTGTTGACGGCGGTCGTCGCGCTGGCCCAGACCCGGCCGATGTAGTCGAGGGCGCGGGCCTGTCCGGAGCGCAGGACGATGTGCCGGGCGTGCCGTCCGGCCTCGTGCTCGGGGTGCAGCAGCAAGGAGGCCAGCTGGCCGACGCTCCCGCCGACGCGGGCGACGTGGCAGGCAATGGCTGCCGTGATTCTGTGGCCGTGCTCGGATGCACCCTGACGGTCGCCCCGCGGGGCAACAGTTCGCCCGTCGGAGCCGAGCCTGCTGTAGCTGCCTGTCGCGTAGCGGCCGGTGAGGTCGCCAAGCAGGACGAGATCGGCCGCCGCTGAGGGTAGTAGCTGAAGCCCGAGTGAGTCATATGAGTGAGAGAGCTGTCGTTGTGGTGCTGCATGGTGGTCGTGGTGTGGCACGGTGGGGTCGTCTCGCAAAGACAGGGACGCCACCCAGGCCCGCAAAAACCACGGGTGGTGTCCGGGAACCGACCTCCAATCGGTGCCGGCGACGCCTCCGGGATTGCAGTCCTGGAGGCATTCGCATGCCTGGCTCGAGTAGAGGTAGGCGTCCCCATCACGGCTCGACCGGGTAAATCGCGATGGCAGTCAGGGGGACTACACATTGATCGACACCGCCGCCCCAGGGCCGGATCAGAGCCGGAGCAGAGGGCAATTGCCTCTGACCGGCTCCGATCGGCCCCGGTCGAATCAGAGCGTTTTCCTCTGGCTGCCTCCGATCGCCTCTGCAACCCGTCCTAGCAGGTCACAGCCGATTCAGCCCCTGTAAGCCCAGGTCAGAGAGGTGCGGCAGAATTACCAGGCGTACCCGGTTACCTTCAGCCCGGTTGGAAGAACGCGAGCATGTTCCGGCCGGCGTCCGGCGACGCGAGGATTTCCTGGACGTGCGCGGACTGCCGACCGGCGGCGCTGGTGCGTTCGAACATCTCACGTTCGTATTCTTTGACGGCGGCGGGAAAGTCGTCCGGGTGCGCGGCCAGTGCGAGGCCGAGCAGGGCGCCGTCGAGCAGAGCCATGTTGGCACCCTGCCCCACCGGCGGCATCAGGTGCGCGGCATCGCCGAGCAGCGTGACGTCTGGCGTCGAGGGCCAGGTCAGGCCGACCGGGAGAGTGGTGATCGACCGCGGCACGACCGTGTCGTCGCAGGCTGCGATCAGTGCGGTGAACCGGGAGTCCCAGCCGGTGAACAGGTCGATCAGCCGCACCCGGGCGACGGCTGGGTCGCCGAACGGGATCCCATTGGTCGCCAACCAGTCCTCGACGCTGTTGTAGAAGCCGAGGTAGATGCGTACGCGGCCGTCGCCGTTGCGCTGCGCCGACAGGGACTGTCCGTTGCCGAGCACCCAGTAGTTGCCGCGCCCGACCATCGCCGCGAGGTCGGGGTGGGTGCGGTCGATGTCGGGAATGCCGAGCTCAACGACGTTCTGGCCGGTGTGTGCTGGGCGCGCGTCGGTGAGCAGCGCGCGGACCCGGGAGTCCGCGCCGTCGGCGCCGACCAGCAGGTCGTACGTCGTACTGCTGCCGTCGGCGAAGTACAGCAGGCCATTGTCGGCGGATTCGAGCGCGTGCCCCCAGCGCACCGTGTGTTCGGGGAGAGAGGCCAGCAGCAGATCGCGCAGATCGGCACGGTCGACCTCAGGTCGCTCGAGCGGGGCGTCGTCGGGCGTTTCCTCCTGCAGCAGCAGGGTGCCGTCCGGCTCGAGAAGTCGCAGGTCCTGGCCCTCACGACGGGCAATCGCGTGGAACTGGTCGATCAGGCCGGCCTCGCGCAGCGCCCGCTGCCCGGTCCCGGAGTGCAGATCGAGCATGCCGCCCTGACCGCGCGCGCCGCGCGACGAATCCCGTTCGTACACGACGGCGTCGATGCCGTTCACGTGCAGCACTCGGGCAAGGGCCAGGCCGCCCAAGCCGGCACCAACGATGGTGATGGTCATGGCTGCCTCCGATTCACCGTATTGCCTGCTCGCGGGACATCGGCCCGGGGTGTGCGTGGGCCACCACCGGCAGGGGGGCCGAACGCGATCGCGGCATCGCTGATCGCCTCGGCGGGGAACGTGGTCAGCCGGCCCCGACCGGCTCGGCGAGGCGCGACCACCAACGCGTGCCGGCCGGCGGCGACGGGCCGCCAGGCGCCGCGCTGCGCCTCGGTGGGCGCGGCGAACGCGCTGGTGAACGACGCCCTGGTCGCCGCCGAGAACGGCGCCGGCACATCGTCGCTCACCACGCCCCCGTCCTCGCCTGTCCCAGCGACAAGTTCCGGCCCGCTGATCAGCCGGTTCACCGGCGGAGCCGGGGCGCCAGGACCGTACGTACGACCTTGGCGACATTGTTCGCGGCGGATCCGTCCTCTTCTCCGGGTTCCGGTTCCAGCACACGCTGGATCTGCAGCAGCAGTTGGTTGGTCGACCGCCAGAGCGGGACGAACATGCCGGCCACCGGCCCGACGCCCTGGATCGGGCCGTTGGACAACTCGGTGACCTTCTTGGCCATCGTGACCGTTGCCGGGTCCCGCAGGATCAAGTGAACCTCGTCGTCGACCAGCCGGATTTCCATCTTCCGTGCGGCGGCCTCCTCCGGGTTCGCGTCCGCGGTGGTCTCCGGATCGAGTTCGTCGATCTTGGCGGCGACCACGTCCGGGTCGACCCCGAGTTCGCGCAACACCTTGGCCGCCATGCTGTTCTCCGTCCGCAGCATCGCCTCGAGCAGGTGATGGCTACCGACCGGTGCGCCACCGGCCAGCGCGCTGGCGGCGGACACGGTGTCCTGGGTGGCAGACGTGCCGGCCGGCCATGGACCGGCCGCGACGTCCTGCGCTCGCTCGGACGACGCCAGCACCGCGGCACGGATCTTGCTGATCGGATTGATCCGCTCGGCAAGTACCTTCGCGCCGACGCCCTCGCCTTCCCTGACAAGGGCGAGCAGGATGTGTTCCGTACCGATGTAGGTGTGGTGCAGGTGCAGCGCCTCGCGTAGGGCGAGGTCCAGCGTCTTCTTCGCGCGCGGGGCGAAGGGGATATGACCGCTCAGCTCCTGCGTGCCGGGCTTGACCACCGCGGCAATATCGGCCTGCGCCGTCTTCTTGTCGTACCCGAGCTGGTGCAGAACTTTCGCCGCCGTGCTGTCGGGCGCGTCGAGCAGCCCCAACAGGATGTGCTCCGTGCCGATGTAGTTGTGATTGAGCAGCCTCGCCTCCTCCTGAGCCGTGACGACCACCTTGCGGGCTTCCACCGTGAACCGTTCAAATGGCATGCTTCATGGTCTCAACCATGTCAATACACTGCTATTGATAGGGTCACCATGCTGAAGGGAGGGTGTGATGGAGACACCGTCGGACTGGGAGGACCGGCTCGCGCGCTGGCAGAGCGAGTTGGAGCTGTTCGAGCAGTTGGACGAGACCCCCTGGGTCACGCTGGCCAAGGCGGAAGCCGAGACCGGCGTTTCCCGCTCGGCCCTGCGGTCCTGGTACCGCAACGGCGAGATCCAGTCCCGGCTGGTGGACGGCCCGAACGGGCCGCAGCGTCTGGTCCAGCTGGACGCGGTGATCGAGCGAGCCGCCGCATCACCGCGCATTCAACGCAGGGCGGAACGGGAAGTCGGCCTGGAAGCCCAGGTCACCCTGCTTCGGCACCGGGTTGACCAGCTGGAGCTGCGGCTGGCCGCGCTGGAGCGGAAGTGACCGGTGCGAGCGGCACCGTGCCATCGGTCCGGAACGGTGCCACCGTCGCCAGATCCGTCTGCTCATCCACGACCAGGGTGTACGTCCGGTCCAGCGGCGCCCAGTAGCGGAACGGGCCGGCACCGAGCCGTCTGCCTCTGATCTTGCGCGAGTGCCACGGCCTTCAGACCGGGGCGAACCGCATCTCTGGACCGCTCTGAGAGGGCGATCCGAGCTTTGATATCCGTTTTGGCTGGCCGCTGAGCCTGGCCACTGAGCCTGGCGGCTGTCATCGCGGGGTCAGCCTGAGCGCTCGTGCACCGCTTTCCCATGCCAGCTGGAGGTCGTCCCGGTCTGGCTCGCCGTCCTCGCCGACACGGATGCTGTTGAACTTGGCGAAGGTCGGGTTGACCCGCGCCATGTGGGCGTAGACCGAGACGACTTCAGACTCTTTGGTATAGGTCTGCACATCGGCCCAGTGACGCTTGCCTCTGAGCCGGATCGCGACCGGCTCGCCGGTGCGCAGGTTGCGACCCCATCCAAAGGAAGTGCCGATCAGGAGATCGTCATCTTGAGCCATGTAGGCGACTGGGACCGAATAGCGCTTTCGCGACTTGCGCCCCACCACGTAGAGGGTGACCAGTCGAGCGCCGATGATCCGGGACAGGCCTGGCGTTCGCAGTAGGCCACGGACCAGCAGGTTCACCAGTCGTTGCCCTGGCATCGTCCGGGCCCGCGGCTCGGGCCGGGAGCCTGAACCGCCCGCACTCGCGTCAGTGGTCATTGCTGCTCGTGGTGACCCGGCCGACTTCGGGGAGCCGCTTGTCGTTGGCCGAGGCAGGGACCATCCGTGTGACCGCGTTGGGCATCGCGCCGACTGTGAACACGCGGACCAGGTCGTCGACGGCGACTGTGGTGAAGGAGGCTTCGAACGGCACCCGGTCGGGCAGCGGGATCACGTGGAACCCGGCCTCGAGATTGCCGTCGAAGACCAGCATCGAGGTGCTCTTGGGCTCGGGAGGGGTGAAGGAGGTGTGCCACAGAGCCTCGACGGTGACGTGCGCGGGTTCCTTGAGCGTCAGCTGCGTGCACCGGCGGACGACGTCGTAGGCAATCTCGGCACCGTCCGGTCCTCGTCGCCCGTCGGAGGTGACGGCCTCGACCTGGGCCGCGATGAGGCCGGCGATGCCGGCGAGTCCCTGAACGAAGCTCACTTGCGGGTTGCGCTTGGAGACTTCCCCGAGCAGGTACTGCTTGGTGTCGGCCGGGACCATCCCGCCGAAGACCAGTACGTCGAGGTCGGTGACGTCGTAGTCGTCGAGAATTTGGTCGAACTGGTTGGTCGCGTCGGCGGTGTAGCCCTTGGTGCGCAGGATGTCGACTGCGGCGACAAGGACGCTGGGGCTGCGGCCGACGACGAGGATGCGATCGGGTTCGTTGGTGGGCGTGGTGTCCATCGTCAGTCTCCTTGGTGGATGGATTCGAAACCGGCTACGAGCTGCGGCTGGTCGAGTTGCAGGTGGGCCGACTGTTCGTAGCCGCCGGTGACGGGGACGTGGCGAGTAGGGGGTCGTCGCGTGCTGTGCCGACTCCTATGTTGACTCGGCCAATGTTGGCTTATCCAACATAAGCGTTGTTGGCTGTCCCCACAATTGGTAATCTGAAGGCATGCCTGCGCACCCCGTTCAGCCCGGCCGTACGCCGGATCGGCTCAAGGACCGCCCGACCTGGCTCATAAGCCGCGCCTACGCGCGCTCCGCGGCATTGCTCGCCGCCGGATTCGAAGCCAAGGGCAACGGCCTGCGCGGATACCACTACCGGTTGCTCGCGGCACTCGAACAGTGGGGGCCCGCCAGCCAAGCCGACCTCGGCCGCGATACCGGGATCGACCGAAGCGACGTCACGGCGGCACTCACCGAGCTCGAATCGCGTGGCCTCGTCGAACGCAGGGTCGACCCCGACCACAAGCGTCGGAACATCGTGACGATGACGCCTCAGGGCCTGGACGTCCTCCTTGAGCTCGACGCCGTGATCGACCAGACCCAAGAGGCGCTGTTGGCCCCCTTGACGGCGGCCCAGCGACGCCAGTTCGTCAGCCTCATGTCACGGCTGTTTGCCGCCACTTGATGGTGTGGGTTGGGTGGGATTCGGCTGGCCGCCGACGCCGGGAATGCTGGGCTGAACGGGTGAGCGAGCGCAATCGGTGTCCGAGCGACTCTTCGACGGGCGCTGGGCTCTGATCGAGCCGGTGATCACCGCAGCTGCTCCACTCGCCGCCGGATCGGCTGCAGGTGTGGCTGGACAGATCAATCGACGACGGGCGCACACCACGCGAAGCTCCTGGCGGACACTGGTGATCCTGGTCGAGAACCCGTCTTCCACGAGCTTCATTATTGCGCAGGGCTGTCCAACTCGCGGTCAGTCCCGCTGGCTTGGAAGAGGCTTACGGCCGATCTGCTCCAGGTGCTGTGGCGTCCCGTCGAGCACTCGCCCGGAGTACAAGCCTCCGACCGCACTGTTCTGGCGAACCGCCGCCGACGTCACCAACGTCCTCGCCCCGCCTCCCGAGCCGTCCGAGGTGGAGTACGACGGCTACGTGCCGGAACCGTGCGTGCTCGCGCCGGAGCAGATCACCGAGTACCCCAACTTTCTGGAGTTGAGCAAGGAGTTGCAACAGCAGCTGGCGGACTGGGGCACGTGGCAGGCGGCCGGCGTCGCCGTGGACGACTCCTATGAGAGCGCCCCGCAGGAGTTCTACATGGACGAGTTGTCCGTCGCCCTGGGCTGGAAGGTCGGCGGGTGGCCCCCGTGGGGCCTCACCGATACCGTCGCCCGCTTCTGCGTCGCCTGCGGCGCCGCGATGAGCCCGCTGCTGACCATCGCCTCGGACGAATGGAACGCCAGCAAGAAGGGTTGGGCCCCGTACGAGGATCAAGCCCTCGCCGCTCTCGACAACGCCAGCGTGTCGAACCCGCCCGGGGTCCAGGTCTCCGATGCAAACCATCTGCAGCTCTACGTCTGCCCGGAGTTCCCCGGCCCGGGTCATCCGCACACCGACCTGATCCAGTGAGCCATGTCTGAAGTCCTCCGCGACACCACGTACACCACTGGAGTGGTGGGTGGGGTTCGCCCCACGCAGCAACGCGAAGCCTGTAACAGCCTGGGCCCAGGGATCGACACCGCGATCGTCTCTCCAGTCAGCAGCCTTGTTCACGATCAGATGATCCAAACGACGGCCCCTAGCGTCAGTTCAACTGCGGACGGGCGCGTTTCGATGCCGAGTCGTGTCGACGGCTTGGTGTGTCGTCCAAGCGGGCCAGTACGTGCTCCGGGGTGTGCAGCAGGCTCGCGTGAGCTGCGAACAGGCGAGCATGTCGGTGGTAGTTGTTGCCCCCTCGGCTGTGGGCTTCTCCGCGAACCAGCCCCTGTAGCCCAGCCGATGCCGACCCGGGCCGTCACGCCGACCTGAACATCGCCCCTTTCGGGTGGTCTCGCCCGTCGGCCGCAGTCGGTCGACCGTTGAGTGGCTTGGGCTGACGTCGGCCAAACCCCAACGCGTGTGGGGAACCTTCGCGCAGGGCCCCGTGCGGCTGGGCAGGGATGGCCCCCCACGCATGCGGGGATGAGGCCAGTTTCCGAGGCCTGGGATATCGGGCGGGGAGCCAACCCCACGCGAGCGTGGAGAGGAACGCCGTCACTGTGAATTCTGCCATCGGCGTTCTGCTTCCGAACCACTCCACATTGGTCAGCGTGGTGCGAGCCGGATCCGTGTAACTACTGTGCTCCCAACCCTATTTCGCCTCGCTCAGTTGGAAGGCTGCTGCACCTCGCTGCCCTCGAAGAAGCTTCTGGGCTTCAGCGGCCGCAACGGAGTCCGAGCCGCTGGCCAGACCTTCGAGTACGGGCCACGCCCCCAACCGTGCCGCTGACAGCGCCACGACCCGGCGCGTGGCCGTGGTCGTGGCCGATCGACCAAGGTGCCGAAGCAGCGCGGAGTCGCGTTCCGGGGAACCTGCGCCCAGTGCCCATGAGACCGTGAGCCGAACGCTGTCATCCTGAACGCGCGACCATCCAATGGCACGAATCGGCTCCAAGGCCTCAGGGCGTGTCAGCTTTGTGAGAAAGCGTACGGCGGCACGTTGTACGCCGTAGTTCTTCTTGTCCACGTTCTCGCTGATCACCGTCCCCAGGGAACTGCCCAGCAATCCACTCAGTTGCCAGGGCCTTATGAGGACGGACGCGGTGAGCCGGTCGATTCTCTCCGCCGAGAAGAGGCCGTCCTGGATGAAGGTCCGAAGTCCAGGGACAGCGAGCGGCGTTCCTGGCGATGCCAGAGCCGAGGCGGACAGATCTTTGCTGAAGCGCCCCGTCACCTCAGTAGCGAGTTCCCGGCGATAGGGCTCACCGGACACCACGCGCAACTGCTGAAGATCTTCATGCAGTGCGTGCATACGCGCTCGTTCTCGCGGCGTGAGATCGAAACGGCCCCAGCGGAGGAAGGAAAATGCCTCTTCCCTTGCGGTGAAGAACTCGTCGGTGTTGTCCAGAACCTTGAGCGCGTACTCCTTGAATGCGGGTGCCCGGTGTTCCAGACCCGCCGGCCCCAGCCTGTGCGAGTGGAGGCTGCGGCGCAGGGGCTCCAGGAGCGTCGCTGTCACGGCACCGTCCCGCATCCCCAGTGCGAGGTCTGCAAGGAACTCGCGGCTCTGCGTACCGGTCATGAATCCGGCCGCCTCACACGTGGTGAAGTAGCGCATCGGGTCTGTGCGCAACCGCTCCCGCAGGACTGGCAAGACGTCTGTGCCTGTGGTGATGAGCACCTCGCGCACCAGACGTTCCTCCTTCTCGAAACTCTGACCGGCGTTGTCCAGGAGTCGGTGAAGGAAGCACTCGCGTATACGGGAGTTGGCCAACAGATCGGGGCGGTTTCGGTAGAGGTAGGCAAGCCTGAGCCACTCCGCCGTCGTCAAGTGCTCACCCTCCGCGAGGCGCCAGATCAACTCGATCTCCGCGCCTGTGGCCTCGGCCACGCGCGCTGCCGACGTCTTCGGGGTGCGATTCTCCGCGCGGCTGGCATACAGGTAGCAGTCGACGAGATCCAGGGGATCCATGCCGAGGGTCTTTTCGTATGCCGTGCAGCGTTCGATGGTGAAGTCCGCGCTGCCGCTCTCAAGGCGGTTGATGGTGGCGGGCTTCAGTTCCTCGTTCTCCAAATGATGATTGAGAGCCGCTGTGAAGCTGTTTGTTTCTTTGATCTTTGGATCCTGGTGAAACGCGCGTATCGCCCGTACAAGCCAAGCGAACTTCTGCAACGGCAGACGCGGCTGTTCCATGGGCAACGGCTTGCGACCGGATGGCATACGGCCAACTCCCCTCACCTGTAGGGACAGTGTGATGGAAATGGCCTCGATGAACCCCTTGAAGCCGCATTCCTGCGTAACGATGAGCCGCCCACGCAGGAAGTCTTTGGTGTCAGGGGGTTCGGCGCACCATCGGAACCGAAGTGACCGCCACGGTCCGGGGAGGCAGTCCGATGGGCAACAACGGCCGAGCGATGACGCGCCGACGTCGCAAGAACAGAATGTCCAGGCTCGCAGCGCACGCACCGGTGCTGGGCATTCTGTGCGAGGCAGCGATCCAGGATCCCGCGTGGCCGGTGCGTCTGGCGCTGCTGGGGCTCACCTGCCTGCTCTCTGCCCTCTCCGAGTGGGCGCACCAGGGCTGTCCGGACATGCATCGGCACTGCGATGCCCTGTGTGAACCCCGGCCGGCGCCGACGAGCGGTGCTTCGGGAAGCAGCGGACTGCACAACACCTCTGCGGACGCCTCGACCAGTGAAGTGGAGAAATAGTGGATCACGAGTACCGCACCAGCTCCCGGCCCCTCGAAGGCCCGGCGTTCTTCTCCGTAGAGGAGACGCGCACCACGCATCCCACCATGCTGCAAGAGCACCTCCACCATGTGGTGAGGCACCCGGGCGGATCCGCCGTCATTGCCGTGTTCGACGACCACGTACTGCTCGTCGAGCAGTACCGGCCTGCCGTGGACGACGTGCTCCTGGAGCTCCCCGCGGGTCGTACCGAACCGGGAGAAACCCCCGAGGACACCGCTGCACGTGAGCTGCTCGAGGAGACCGGCTACGCGGCTGAGACGTTGGTTCCACTCCTCGCCTTCCACAACGCGCCGTCCTTCTGCGACGGCGTGACCCGGCTGTTCGCAGCATTCGGCTTGAGTCGCGCACCCGGCGCCGACCTCGAAGGTCTTCCTCTTCGCACTCGGCACGTCCCGCTCGTCGAAATCCCGCGGCTGCTGGCCGAAGGCCGTGTCACGGACGCCAACGCCATCATCGGCCTGCTGTACATGATCAATTACAAGGGCGGGGATCTCAGTGGCTGACGGCACACTGCACGTAGCAGTGATCATGGACGGCAACGGGCGGTGGGCCCGCGCTCTCGGCCTGCCGCGCTCTGCCGGCCACGAACGCGCGCACCTGTCGGTCGAGTCCACGATCACCGCCGCTCTCGAATGCGGCGTGACCCACCTGTCCCTCTTCGCCTTCTCCAGCGAAAACTGGAACCGTCCGGATGACGAAGTGGCGCTCCTCATGCAGCCCGAATGCTGGCTTCTGACCGGCGAAGAACTGGAGAGCTACCGACAACGGAACATCCAGGTCTCCTTCCTGGGCGATCTCGCCGATCCGCGCATCCCCGCCACCTGCTCAAAGTGGCTGCACGTCGTGGAACAGCGCACCCAGTCGCAGACCCCCCGACTCCGTGTGACCGTGGCCTTCAACTACGGCGGACGACAGGAGATCGTCGAGGCCGTGCGCGCTTGCGCGGCGAGTTCGAAGAGCGGCGAAACGGAGGGCTTCCACCAATACATGTGGAGCGCCCACCTGCCCGATGTCGACCTGCTCATCCGAACGTCGGGCGAGCACCGCATTTCCAACTTCATGCTCTGGTCCCTGTGGTACGCCGAGCTGTTCTTCACGGACATCCTGTGGCCCGACTTCCGCGGCAGCCACTTCTCCCATGCGATGGCCGAGTACCGGAGGCGACACCGACGCTTCGGCACGGTAAGGGGATGTCCGCCGAAAGCGGTCCAGTGAGCGTTTTCAGCGTTGCCTCTCCAGGGTGAGGACGGCTTTGGCGATGACGGTCATGCGGTTGGGGTTGATGTGGGATCTGCGGAAGACCTGCCAGGACTTCAGCCGTGCCATGGCGCGCTCGACCGGCGCCCTGGCTTGGGCAAGGGCGCGGTTGACGGTGTGCTGGGTCGGGGTCAGCTCTCCGTTTGGTGGTCGTTTGAGGCCGGTGGTGACCAAGGTGCCTGGCGCCCGTGACGGGCCGTCATTGCGCCCGCCACGGGTTGAGGAGGTGTCTGTCGAGGAGTGCAGTGGTCGTTACGTGGCAGCGACAGGGGTTTCCAGGGTGTCTCCGGCCCCTCAGGAGCGCCGGGCTCAGGCCGAGCCGGTCGAGCCGGGCCTCGCTCCGGCGGGCCCGCCCACGACCGTGAGCAGGTCCACGACGAAGATCAGCGTCGAGCCCGCCGGGATCAACGGAGAGGGGGACTGCTTGCCGTAACCGAGACGCGGGGGAACGATGATCTCGCGCCGGCCGCCGACCTTCATTCCCCTTACTCCCCGGTCCCAGCCCTTGATGACCCTGCCACCGCCCACGGCGAACTTGAACGGGCTGCCCCGCTCCCAGGAGGAGTCGAACTCTCTTCCGGACGCGAACGTGACCCCTACATAGTGAACCTGGACGACCCTGCCCGGCTGCGCCTCGGGTCCGTCCCCAACCACGAGGTCCCGGATCGTCAGCTCGGTGGGCGCGTCACCCTCGGGAACCTCGATTCCGGGCTTCGTCAGTTCGCTCATCGCGGTCCCATCGCTCGCCACCGGAATCCCTCGCACGGGCCGGCCGGACACATGGACATTCCATGCGGCAGGCGATCACGCTACCGGCAATGCCCATGCTCCGAGGTGCACCCCGTGCCACGGCACACGGCTCTCGCGTCCGGGGGATGTACCGGAGGGAGAGCCGGCACCCCCGCGGGCGCCGGGGAGGGAGCCCAGGGTCGCCGGTGATCACCAGGGGGTACGGGGAGCCGATCGCCAGGATGTGGACCACACGGCCCCAGGGACACCGCCCCACGCTGGAGGACCCCAAGGACACAGCCCCACGCTGGAGGGCGTGGCCCGACAGTCCGGGGCGTCACGCTCCAGGGGCCGGCGGCCGCGTGAGACTTCCCGACCTGCACGCCCGCCTTCTTGCGGATGACGGGCTGGAACTGTCAGGCAGGTGGACGGTCCACGCGGTCACTCCGGGGCGCGCACCGATCGGTCCTTGAGAAGACGTCGGCAATGAAGGAGAAGGGGTCGTGGCGGCATCGAGCAGGGCCTTGGGGCTTGGCCGCGAGGTCAGAACGACGCCGAGGCGACCGTGCGGGTGATGGCGCGCGCGATGCGCAGGATTCCGGGGGAGCGGACCGGACAGGGCCTCGGCATCGAGGTGGTGGGTGCCAGGCAGAAGTGGAGGGGGTCGTCGTCGCGGTGGAGCGCGGTACGGCCGCCGGCGGGCTGGGTGCAGTAGGGGGTGTGCTCGCGTTCGTACGTCGTGCAGGGCAGGTACTGGGCCCAGGCGTAGCGGCCCGAGGCGGGGCTCACCGCTTTCCCGGCATCGGCGAGCAGCGCCCCGGACGCCCGTGCCTGCCGCTCGTAGACCGTGTTGACGCGCCTGACCCGTTCGGGGGTGAACGGATCCGGGCCCTGGAGCACCCATACGACCCTCGCCCCGCCGGCTCCCGCGATCTGGTTCGCCAGCCTGTCCGCGTCGGCTGCGTAGCGGGCCAGGTAGGTGTCGCGCGCCTTGTCGTACGTGATGCCGCCCATGCACGGTGTGTAGCCCCACGCGTTGCCCCAGAACTGGAGCACCACGAAGTCGGGCCGCAGCGAGCGCACCAGCGCCGCCGCCTTGTCCTTCGGCGGGACGAGGGAATCCTCGTGCGTACCCTCCAGGTAGTCGCAGAGCGTCGTGCCCGAATACGGGGCACTGGTGTAACGCGCGCCCAGTTCGCCGCGCAGGAGCCCGCCCAGCACCTTCTGGCTCTCCATCGCGAGGGAGTCACCGAGGTAGAGGACGGTGGGACGCCTCGCGGGCGTCCGGCCGCCGGTCGCGGACGCGGGCCTCGTTCCGGCCGCTGACGCGGTTCCTCCGGGGGACGCGGTTGCTCCCGGAGACGAGAGGGAGGACCCGTCGCGCGGCCCGCCGGGGCGCCAATGCGTGGTGGACGACGCCTCGGGCAACGGCGCTGCGGCATCGGGCACGGAGGACGGATCACCGCACGCACCGAGCACGAGGAAACACATCGCCACCACGGCCGTACACGGTCTGCGCATACGGCAACTCCCGTCCCCGGCATGGAAAACGGCCCCCAGACAAGCACACGGGGACACGAGGGGAAAGGTGCGTGCGAGCCGGAGGACCAAAGGGGCGCGTCCCCGCCGCCCGTCATCCCCCGCCTGTCAGGAGTCCCGTTCCACCGCTCCGGACCCTGCAGAACAGCTGACGGCCCGAACGGCACCTGCACGGGGCGCGGGCCGACGCCCGGCGTCACTCCGGCCGGTGACGCGGTGTCGGCTGCCAGGGTGCGGTCCTCTGCGGGCCGGGCCGGGTATGGTCGCCCGACCACGCGGCCGACGAGGCCGAGGTGGCGTCAGCCCCTCGTCGCGGCGGACGACACCGGCGTCAGCAGGCCTCGCGCCCGGACGGCGGGGAGGGACAGCGTGCGATAGCCCACGCTCTCGAACAGGACCGTGATCCTGTTCCCCTCTTCGCTCATGACCTCGCCCTCGCCCCACGTGCTGTGCCCCACCCGCATCCCTGGCGGGAAGGCGCCGTCGGCCGCCATGGGTTCCAGCAGGTCAGGGCCTGTACCGGACAGGACATCCCCGGTCCGGACGGGGGTTTGCTTCAACTCCTGTGCGCGGGTGCATATGTCGCAGCCCGCGCAGTCGCCTTCTGCCAGACTCTCACCGAAGTATCCGAGCATGTGGCGCCGGCGACAGCCATTCGTCTCCGCGTACGCCCGCATCATCTCCACCCGGGAACGCTCCAGATCGACACGGGCGGAAGCGATCCGCACCGCCTCGCGGACGCAGATGTCCCGCCGTGCACCGGGCACGGCCCGTATACCGCCGCGCTTCTCCGTCGTCACGGCGCCTGCCTCCTCCAGCAGGTGCAGCATCGACGTCAGCGGCGTCTGGGACAGACCGGTGCGCTCGCGCAGGCCAGTCGCCGTGACCGGTCCCCGGCTCTCGCGCACCGCGTCGATCAGCCCGCCCAGCGTCTGCGGGTCGGGGTGGGCGCCCGTCCGGAACCGCTGCACGCCGAGGTCCTCGGGCCGGTACGCCAGGATCGCCGTCGACGGTTGTCCGTCGCGGCCCGCCCGGCCGATCTCCTGGTAGTAGGTGTCGAGGGAACCCGGCACCGATGCGTGCAGCACGAAGCGGATGTTCGGCTTGTCGATGCCCATCCCGAACGCGGAGGTGGCGACGACCACGTCGAGTTCGCCGTCCCGGAAGCGGTCGTGCGTCCGGGAGCGCTCAGCCGCCGACAACCCCGCGTGGTAGGCGGCGCTGTCGAATCCGAGCGCCGACAGTTCCTGCGCGTACTGTTCGGCCTCCCGCCGCGTTCCCGCGTAGACGATGCCGGGTTTTGCCTCGGCCGCGGTCCGTTCCACGACCCACCGGCGCTTCCCCGCGTTCTCCCGGTGCCGTACGACCTCCAGAGTGATGTTGGGGCGGTCGAACCCCGCGACCACCTCGTGCGCCTCGTGCATGCCGAGTCGCTCCACGATGTCCGCCCGCACGGGGGCCGCCGCGCTGGCGGTGAGGGCGAGCAGCGGAGGCCGCCCGATGCGTTCACGCACATGGCACAGGGACAGGTAGTCGGGCCGGAAGTCGTATCCCCACGAGGACACACAGTGCGCCTCGTCGACCACCATCAGCGCGGGAGCGGCCGCGGCGATCTGCTCCACCACCTCGTCCTTCGCGAGCTGCTCGGGCGAGACGAACAGAAAGTCCAGGCTGCCTTGGCGTACGCGCTCCCACACGGCTTCGTTGTCCCGTGCGCGCTGCGCGGAGTTGACGGCCGAGGCGCCGGATCCCTCGATACGGGCGAGATGGGCGACCTGGTCCCGCTGGAGCGCTATCAGGGGCGACACCACGACGGTCGGCCCCTTGAGCAGCACACCCGGCACCTGGTAGACAGCGGACTTCCCCGCACCCGTCGGCATCACCACGATCGTGTCGCGCCCCTCCATCACGGCTGTCATGGCGGCGAGTTGGGGCGGGCGCAGACTCTCCCAGCCGAACACCTCGCGGGCACAGCGGCGCAGGCGTCTCCTGAGTGACCTGGTCCTGAAGTATCCGACCTTGACGCGCATGGCACTCCTGACGCCGTTCTCCAGTGGGGTTCGGCGCCCGTGTACCCCCGACGGGACGGAAAACGAGCCGCTCGCGGGGAGTTGTCGTTCCGTGTCCCCGGAGGGCAGGTCGGGTGAGCGAGTATCAGTACTACGAGTTCCTGGCCTTTGACCGTCCCCTCAGCCGAGAGGAACGCAGCCGGCCCCGGCCTCCTCGACGCGCTGCCGGCCTCTGACCACCGGTCGTGGCAGTCGTGGCCGGATGCTCACGCCACGCTCGACGCGAGCGGACGCGCGTGTGGCACGGAGATCCGCGCCGGGCGGATCACTCGACGGTCACGCCGCAAGGCGGCGGGCACACGTGCCCGCCGCCTTGCGGGGCCCGCTCAGGCCTGCACGAGCACGGTGCACCAGACCTCGTTGTTGTCGCCGATACCGCAGTCGCCGATCTCTCCGGTCCGGACCTTCGTCCAGACCCCCTTCGCCCGCCAGTGCCAGGTACCGACCCGCGAGAACCGCTCGTGGTAGCCGTGGCCGACGAACGTGAAGGCGTCGACGTCATTGCCGGTCCCGTTGCCGCCCCGCGTTCCGTTGCCGAACGACTCCTGCTTGCACTTGGCGTGCTTGAACTCGCTGTCGGTGCCGCCGCCCCAGTTCCACACGTCGCAGTAGTGGGGGCCCTCGCCGAGACTCATCGTGTAGTGCATCGTCTCGCCGGTCCTGTTCTTCACCGCGCCGCACAGGGAGCCCCTGCAGCCTTCCGCGGAGGCGGTCGTCGCCCCCGCGACAACTACTGCGGACGCCATGAAGGCGGCGGCAACGACAGTGACAGCCGTGCGGTTTGCTCGGGAAATCATCTTGCGCATAAATGGTCCGTTCTCTTGTTGCGCCGGCTCGGCCGCGCCTCGCCCGACCTTTGGCAGGGCGGCTGCCAGGTTCTCCCTGGGAGCCCTGCGTGAGCCGGTGCTGGCGTTCCCCGCGGCCGCGGCGCTTGCCGTGATCCGCCCGAAGGCATGTAGGTTGAGGATCAACGGTGAACCTTGCGAAAACCTTGTGACGGCTGTCCTGCGACCGCCCCGGAACCAATGACGGAGGGCCGTTTGGAATCCCGGCTCCCGCTCGGGTGGACCAAGTCCCCGCCGCAGGACGGCCATTCCATCGCCCATCCCATCTGAGGCACGATGAACCTGCGCCTACTCGGACCTGTGGAACTGCACGTCGCGGGGCACGTGGTCGACGTCGGGCAGCCACGTCGTCGAGCGGTCCTCGCAGCGCTGGCGGCCGACACCGGCTGGCCGGTCCCCGTGAGCACGTTGGTGGAACGTGTCTGGGGCACCGCCGCGCCCGACGGCGCGCGGTCGGTCCTCTATTCGCACATCAGCCGTCTGCGGCAGCTCTTTGACGGTGCGTCACCCGCGACGGGCGAGGGCGAGGCGCAGCCGCCCCGGACACCCCTTTGCATCCGGCGATCCTCCGGTGGATACATTCTGGAGGCGGACGAGCACACCGTCGACCTGCTCCGTTTCCGCTCGCTCGTCCTGCAGGGCCGCGAGCCGCACCTGTCCGACGGCCGCCGCGCACACATCCTGGAGGAGGCGCTGCGCCTGTGGCGCGGTGCGCCGTTGGCAGGGCTGGCAGGGGAGTGGGCGGAGCGCACACGGACCGCCTGGACACAGGAACGCCTGCAGGCGGCGCTCGCCTGGGCCCACGCCCTGCCGCGACAGGAAAGGCACAAGGAAGTACCCGCTGTCCTGCAGCCCTTACTGGCGGAGCACCCGCTGTGCGAGCCGCTCGCCGTGGCGCTGATCCAGAGCCTGGCGACCGCCGGAAGAACCGCCGAAGCGGTGGACACCTACACCGGGATCCGCCGTCAGCTCTCCCTCGAACTCGGCGTGGCCCCGGGCCGTGAACTGCAGGCGGCCTACGAGGAGATGCTGCGCTCCACCGGACGGCAGGAGCCGCCGGGCGTGGGATCCGACCCGGCCGCTGTCCGTACGCGCGCCCAGATCCTCGCCCCGATCCCCGCTCAACTCCCGATGAACGTAAGCCACTTCAACGGGAGAGAGGAGCAACTGGCCGAGCTCACACGGCGCCTGATCTCCGCAGACGGTACGGACGAGGAGCAGTGCGCGGCGGCAGCGGTCGTCTCCGGCATCGCGGGCGTCGGCAAGACCGCGCTGGCCGTGCGCTGGGCACACCACATGCGGGAGGAATTCCCCGACGGACAGCTCTACGTCGATCTCCGCGGCTACGATCCGGACGAACCGGTCTCCGCCGCACAGGCCCTCGCCGGGTTCCTCACCGCCCTGGGAGTACCCGCCCAGGAGATACCGCCGCGGCTCAACGACCGGGCGGCGCGCTACCGCACAGCGGTCGACGGACGCCGGCTGCTCATCCTCCTCGACAACGCCGCCTCCGCCGCGCACGTACGCCCGTTGCTGCCCGGTAGCCCGACATGCAAAGTCGTGATCACCAGCCGGGACTCGCTGTCCTCCCTGGTGTCGCTGCACGGCGCGCACCGAGTGCTCCTCGACGTCCTCTCCCCGCACGAGGCGCACACCCTGCTGCGTGACCTGATCGGAGCACGCGTCGACACCGACCACGCCTCTGCCACCGCTCTGGCCGAACAATGCGGGCGCCTGCCCCTGGCCCTGCGGGTGGCAGCCGAACTGGCCCTGTCACGTCCCCAGGACCCCCTGGCCCACCTGACGGAGGAACTGCGCGATCACCGGCGGCGCCTGGACCTGCTCGACTCCGGCGACGGAGATCCCCGGGCCGCCGTTCGGGCCGTCTTCTCCTGGTCCTACGACCGCCTCCCCGAGCACGAGGCACGTCTGTTCAGGCTCCTTGGCCTGCACCCGGGACCCGATACGGACGTCCACGCGGCCGCCGCCCTGGCCGGCGACAGCGTGGAACGCACGCGACGGTCCCTGGACGCCCTGTCCCGCGCGCACCTGGTGCACCGGATCGGACCCGACCGCCATGGCATGCACGACCTGCTCCGTGCCTACGCCGCGGAACTCGTGAGCCGGCACGACGGGCCGGGGGAGCGTGACGCCGCACTGAACCGCCTGCTGGACCACTGCCTGGCGGCGTCGGCAGCGGCCATGAATATGCTGTATCCCGCCGAACGGCATCTGCGTCCCGCCGTCGAAATACCCGACACCGGTCTGCCGCCCCTGCGTACGGCCGACGAGTGCCGCGCGTGGCTGCGCACCGCGCAGCCCACACTGGTGGCACTGTGCTCCCGGACCGAGGAGCCCGGGCCGTCCCGGCACACCGTACGGATCGCCACCACGCTCCACCGCCACTACGAGCGTTCGGGGCACTTCGCCGACGCGCTGACCCTTCACACGCACGCCCTGCGGGCGGCCCGCGAGGTGGGAGACACCCGTGGTGAGGTCGACGTCCTTGCCTGTGTCGGCGCGGTCCACCGCCGGCTCGGAGACTACGAGAGCGCCCACCAGCACCACATGGACGCGCTGGCGCTGTGCCGCAGCGCCGGATATCCGGCGGGAGAGGCGCGGCACCTCACCAACGTGGGCGTACTGCACGAGCTGCAGGGCCGGTACCGCGAGGCCGCCGAGCACCACGAGAGAGCGGTCGGCCTCTTCCGCACGGCCGACGACGCCCACGGCGAAGCCGACGTACTGAACAACCTCGGCATCGTCCAGGAGCTACTCGAGGACTACCAGGCCTCGGTCGAGCGATACCGGCAGGCGCTGGCGCTGTACCGGCGGACGAACCACGCGTTCGGAGAGGCCAGCACCCTCGGGAACATGGGGATCGTCCTGGCGCGACTGGGCGACCATTCGGCCGCAGCCGAGCGCTTCGAGCGGGCCCTCGCCCTCTTCCGGCGGCTCGGACACACCGGCGGAGAAGCCCACGCGCTGTCCAACCTGGGGGACGCGCGCTGCCATCAGGGCCGGTACAAGGAAGCCGCCGAGCACCAGCACCAGGCCCTGGCCCACTTCCGCCGGACGAAAGAACCCTACGGAGAGGCGGGCGCGCTCAACGGCCTGGGCGAGGCCCTGCACGGCACCGGACAGCACACCGAAGCCCTCGAAGCCCACGCGGCAGCGCTGGAAGTGGCCCGTGGAATCGGAGAACAGGAAGAACAGGCCCGCGCCCACATCGGTACGGCCCTCATCCGACGGGACACCGGAGAGCGGACGCAGGCCATCGACCACCTTCACCAGGCGCTGTCCCTGTACACCGCGCTGGGCTCGCCCCGCGCGGAGGAGACGCGCAAGACCCTCCTCTCCACGCGCCGGGAGCACGGTCAGGGCGTGTCTCCTCACACGGGCGAGGCTCGACCTGGGCTTGATCCGCTGTGACGGACATCCGAGATCAGGGGTTCCGCCCCGGAAGGACGTCGGCCGGGCGGGTCCGGGCGGTGCGGGGCGGGAAGGTCGGCTGCCGCACACCCGCCAAAACCTCGCAACGGTGGGCCGCCGCCGAGAACTTCCGCCGGAACATGATCCGCTACCGCGGGGCCTTATACGTCACGGCCCACTCCGCCAAGCCGGGAGATCTCGTGCTCTTCAAGTGGAAGAAGGAACGGGGCTACAACCACGTGGCCATCGTCGAGCGCAGGCGGCACGGGCTCCGGCTGATCCAGCACGGCAGTGCGAACAGGACCAGCCTCGCGGCTGCGATCCTGCGGTACCGCGGCAAGCCCAACTACGTCGAGCGGGTCATCATCCTCCGCCCGAAGGCGAGGTCCTGACCATGGCACGGAAGACAACGCTCACCCGCTTCGCACTGGCCGCCGCCGTCGCGGGCGGACTCCTGACAGGCTGCACGTCGGACGACGAGTCCCTGACGTATCAGACGGACTACAGCAATCACCGACCGCTGCGGGTCGTCGGCTACCCCTCCACGGGAAGTCTCGAGACGGTGCAGAAGGCCGTGTGGCGGCTCGCCGACGGCGACGTCGACGCATTGGCCGCGCTCGCCGTCGACGACACGCACGCCGACGCCACGGCCCGCAACTGGGTCAAAGCCCTCGGCGCCGCCGCCAAGGGAGACGTGACAGCGGACTTCTACGACGAGGGTTCCGTACGGCAGGTCGTGGTCCTCTACTTCGCCAGGAGTGGCCAGATCAAGGAGATCGAGGCCCGCATGGGAGAGGACGACGACGCCTGGGGACTCACCCTCGCCGAGCCCGACCCGGCCGAGGCAACGGCCAAGCCCACATGGGCCCCGTCGAAGCCGGGCAACTCCGGCTCCCGCACCTTCGGCACCCCGTCCGGGAGCTAGCGGTCAGCTGCCCCGCAGCGCCCATCGAGGTCCGCACTCCGAACAATCGGGGTGCGGACCTCCGTACTCATGGACAGGCCAGAAACCTCCTGTCATCCCGGCCGGGGCAGCGCCTCTCCTCCTGTGCCGAGCAGGGCAGTTCGGGACCGGGAAGGAGATGGGCAGGTGGCCTCGTCGCGGCCGCCTCCGGCGCGTAGTGCCGGGCACGAAGCAGATCGGCGAAGCGCACACAATGAGCAGGCCTCCGACCACGCGGCAGCGCAGGAGGTCTGCTTTCGATACACGAGGGGCCCGAGGGAACTCGCCGGGGGCGAGCGGCGAAGGAGAGATGAAAGCCCAAGCCTTCGAAGCACGTTGCCTTGAACGAGAGGAGCCCCGATGACCGTCGAACCAGGCGTCCGCACGGGGGCGGAGAGCGATGCCTCGGTGATTGCACGGTCCCGGGATGAGCCCGAAGCATTCGCCGCGCTCTTCGACCGATACGCGGATGAGGTGCATCGCTATCTGGCCCGTAGGCTCGGTGGCGAGCCGGCCGACGACCTCATGGCGGAGACCTTCACCACCGCTTTCCAGCAGCGGCACCGGTACGACCCCTCGCGGGCCACGGGCGACGGCGCCCGGCCCTGGCTGTTCGGCATAGCGACCAACCTGGTCGGCCGGCACCGGCGGGCCGAGGGCCGCCGCTTCAAAGCCATGGCCCGCATCCCGGCTCCGGCCGATCACGAGGAGCCGCTGGCCGACCGTGCCGCGGCCCGGGTGGGGGCACAGGCCGTACGCCGTGAACTGGCAGCGGCACTGGCCGCACTGCCCGCACGGCACCGGGACGTGTTGCTGCTGGTGGCGTGGGGCGGTCTCGGCTACGAGGAGGTGGCCCAAGCCCTCGGCGTCCCCATCGGCACGGTCAGATCACGGCTGCACCGGGCTCGCGGCAAGCTACGCGAAGCGTTGGGCGGATCCGATCCCACGACACTGCGAGAGGTACCCGGCCATGACTGACGAACTCGAACTCCTGTGGGACTGGGACACGGACGCTGCCCCGCTCACCGACCCGGCCCGGGCGAAGGCGCGCCACCGACTGCTCAACACGATCGCGCGCGCACAACAGCCCCCCGACGCGGCCCCCAGCCGACGCCACGCGCTCCGCCTCGCGACAGCTGTGGTGGTCGCCGTGGCGGTTACGGGAACAGCGGTACTGATCACCGAGGGCGGCGCCGACGGGGGCGACCACCCCGACCGCGTACCGGGCACGGCGACCCCGAGGATGGAAAACGTCAGCGCCGCGACCGTGCTGAACGGGGCGGCAGCGCAGACGGGCAGGCACGAGAAGCCGGTGGCGCCGCGCGACGACCAGTTCATCTACTCGAAGCGGATCATCAAGGAGACGGAACGCAAGACCGGCGCGGTCAAGACCTACGAGGACGTGAACTGGGACTCGGTGGACGGCTCCAAGCGCTCCTTGACCATGGAACTCGGCCGGGTGATCTGGGAGGAGCCCTTGAAGAAGGGCGAGAGCGTGTGGCCGCCTCGGGAGTGGAGCAAGCTGAAGAAGCTGCCCACCGACCCTAAGAAACTCATCCCGGACATCGTCGACAGCGGACCGTCCAGCAGGTCGACGAGCGACTTCACCGCACAGGATTGGTTCAACGCCTATTTCATGCTCGGTGAGCTCCTGAAGTGGCCGGTGCTGCCCCAGGGGCTGCGCCCCGCCGCGTACAAGGCACTGGCCCTGGTGCCCGGTGTCGAGGCGATTTCGGGAGTGAAGGACTCCGCCGGGCGCACCGGGGTGGGGATTTCCTGTCCCAAGAGTCCGTTCGCGGAGGGCAAGTACCTCATCTTCGACCCGGAATCCTATGAATTCCTGGGCTTCCACGACGAACGGACTTCGGCGTCCGGCGACAAGACGTACATCCAGCTGTCACACGTGGTGGACTGGGCGATCGTCGACCGGATGAAGCAGCGCCCATAGCCTCACTGTCTCGTTCGGGGCGCGGCCGTCGCCGACACAGAAGCGTGAAAGTGCCTTCCTGGCCCGGAACTCCAGGCGGAGGGCACTTTCTCGGTGTGGGCTGTCGGGTTGCCGCCCCAAGCTCCATGTCGCTCCGATGGCCCCTGCTCGATGCCGCGCTGCCGCTTCTTCCCCTCCTCTACTGGACCACGGAGCGCAGGGGGCGGAAGGTGCCGGGCCTGATCACGCCGTAGCGCCGGGGCCGGGAGTGCTCCTTGCCGCCCCCGGCATCAAGCTCGGGGCCCCGCCTTCTGCCAGGCCGGTGCAGGCTCACCCAGCCTGCGGTCGACAAGCAGGTCGGTGAGGAGGCGGGCGGCGGCCCGGGGGGTGGCCCACAGCCCGCCGGCGGGATGGATCGCGCCGTCCATGGTCCGGCGCCCGCGGCAAGAGGACGGGCAGGGGTCCCGCAGCGAGCTCACGCCTCCTGCTGCCCCGGCTCCGGGGCAGCAGGAGGCGTGAGCTTCGCCGTCGCGACGTACGAGACCACGACCGCGACGATCACCAGCGGCATGACCGTGAGCCCCTGCGCGCCGATCAGCAGGGTGGCGAGCAGGACGGAGACCAGCGGAAGCCTCAGCATTGAGGCGCTCATCGCTCCGATCCCCATCGCGAACCCCGCGACCAGGGACAGCCCTGGCAGGTGGGAGAACAGGATGCCGCCCGCCGCCCCCACGAACATCGCGGGAAAGATCGGACCTCCCCTGAAACTGCTGAGCGATGTGCAATAGGCCAGGCTCTTGCACAACACCAGCAGCGACAACGCTCCCACCGAGTACGCGGCGCTGTGCGTGAGGAGTGGATCCAGCGCCGCCTGACCCGAATACAACACGTCGGTCGCTGCTTTGCCGGCGCCCTCCGCGTAGCCGATCGCCAGCCCCGCCACGACCAGGCCCATGATCACCGTGGCGGGCACCCGTCGCTTCTCGACATGCGTCTTGAGCCGGACCGCGAGCCATCGGATTCCCACGCCCACGATTGCGGCTGACAGACCGATGGCCAGAGCCCAGCCGAATTCCGCCGCTGTCGGGTGTGTGGCCTCGGGCACGTCGTGCAGCGCCAGCGAGTAGGTGCCCAGCCCGGTCCAGTTTCCCAGTCCGACGAAGATGAGGGCGCCGATGCCCGAAGCGAGCAGGCCCGGCACCAACACCAGCGTCATCATCGGCCCGCCCAACCCTGAGGCTTCCATCAGAAGGAACGCCCCCAGCAGGGGTGACCCCAGCAGCGAGCTGACAGCCGCGAAACTGCCCGCCGCACCCAACACCGCGCTCGCCTGCTTCGGAGGGTCCCGCTTGACCATCCGCACGACGCCGGCAGCGAGCCCGCCACCGAGCGCCAGGAGAGGCGACTCGGGTCCCAGCACAGCAGCGAAGCAGAGCGTCGCCAGAGCGGCGAAAAAGATCCCGGGCAGCTCGATGGGTGTGGGCGGGCCGGCAGTCTTGAACCCGGCTGTCGGCTCATGGCCGCCGTGCCCCGGCAGGTACTGAACCGTCAGTCCCGCCAGCAGTCCCCCCACGGCGAGCAGCGGCAGCGGCCACCACGGTGGCGTTCCATGGAACCCCAGCGACTTCGGCAGATCCGTGTAGATCAACGGCTGGAGTTCGCCGACCAGCGCGAGGAATCCGAACGCCGCCGCGGAAACCGGCACACCGATCAGCGCAGCCATCACCAGAAGCACCAAGTACGAGCGGCTCCGAAGAAGGGCCAGCGGATCCGGGGGCGACGCGGCCTCGGACCCGGTCTTGGCAACCGGCATGCGCATTGCCTCCTCGCGATGCGGACCTTGTTCGTGGTCTCACCGGCTGGTTACAGCGAACCTGGAACGCCCCGCCACCTGATGCGAGCGGCGCGGCTCCGAGCCTGTCACGCCGTTCCCATGCAGGCATTCCAGCGCAGTCCATGCGTGTAACTCGACGCGTCACCCCGACCAGCCGGACCTTGCGAGGTCGGCGGCTGGCCGGAGCCGGCCGATCACCGCCACCAGAATCACGTCGGCCGGCATCCCCGCTGACGCTCACCACTGGGCGGAGCTGTCCCAGCGCCCCACGGCCGAGAAGAAGACCCCAGAGCGGGCCTTGCTCGGCGAGGTGTCGCCGGTGATCCTCCAGCAGCCGCTGGCGTGGGTGTTCAGCCGGTCCCAGACCAGCACGATCGGCGCCCTGACGAGCCGGTGGGGGAGGACGTACGCGAGCGCGCCGCGCAGCCGTCCCTGCTCCGCTCCGGCCGGAGAATCGAGTTCCCGGCCGACGGCCGAGGCGCAGTCGTGGGCGGTCTCCGCGGCGCGCAGTGTTCGCCATGCGGCGCGCCGCGTTCGCCGGCCCGGGCGCCCAGCCGGAAACTCCATGACAGGCAGATGTGGAGGACGGTGAGGACGGCCGGTCACAGCAGCAGCCGACCGCTGTCGCCGCTGCTCACGGCCTGGTCGACGACGACGCCGATGAGCACCGGCACCAGAGTTTCGCTCCGGTTGCTGTGTACACCCTTGACGGAGCCTGTGTGGACTGCGACGGTATGGCCCGACATTCGCACAGAATCCAAAACTTTCCACCCTTACCCATCATGCGTCTTTGTCATCCCCTCGGCTGTTCTCACACCTGACGCGGGGTCACTCAAGCCTGTTCGCGAGCCTGAGTGCCCATTGGGTAGCCCGCATCCGAAAGAAGGACAACGTGCGCCTCCACATGCCCCGCACGCTCCACATGGCCCGCACACTCCGGACACGCCGCGCATTCCACCCTGAGCACGTCTCGGCCCGCACCGGCAGCCGCCACAACCCCGCCCGCAGACGCACCGGTACCGCGGTCGGCACCGTCCTGGCCCTGCTCGCGGCGTCAGCCGCCTGGGTCATGGGCGCCGCACCACAGGCCGACGCGCTGCCCAATGGGCTGGCCCTGACCCCGCCGATGGGCTGGAACAGCTGGAACAAGTTCGGATGCAATGTCACCGAGCAGAAGGTCGAGGCCGTCGCCGACTACCTGGTCTCCTCCGGGCTGGCCGCGGCCGGCTACACCTACGTCGACATCGACGACTGCTGGATGGCCGGCAGCCGCGACTCCGCCGGCCGTCTCGTGCCGGACCCCGTCAAGTTCCCGGACGGCATCAGCGGCACCGCTGCGTACGTGCACGGCAAGGGCCTGAAGCTGGGCATCTACGAGAGCGCGGGCACGAAGACCTGCGCCGGCTACCCCGGCAGCCTCGGCCACGAGCAGACCGACGCAAACAGCTTCGCCTCCTGGGGCGTGGACCTGCTCAAGTACGACAACTGCAACGACGACGGGACCTCGGCCCAGCAGCGCGACACCACCATGCGCGACGCCCTGGCCGGCAGCGGCCGCGCCATTTTGTTCAGCCTGTGCGAGTGGGGCGTGGACAACGTGTGGACGTGGGGCGCGGGCGTGGGCAACATGTGGCGCACCACCGGCGACATCAACGACAGCTACGGCTCCCTGGTGTCGATCTTTCACGCCAACGTCAAGCTGGCGCAGTACGCCGGCCCCGGTGGCTGGAATGATCCCGACATGCTCGAGGTCGGCAACGGCGGCATGTCGTTCACCGAGGACCGCAGCGAGTTCAGTCTCTGGGCCGAGATGGCGGCCCCGCTGATCACGGGCAACGACCTGCCCAACTCCACTGCCGCCACAGCGTCCATCCTCGGGGACCGGGACGTCGTCGCGGTCGACCAGGACGCGCTCGGCAAGCAGGGGGTGCAGGTTTCCTCCGCCGGAGGCCTGAACGTACTGGCCAAACCGCTGGCCGGCGGCGACGTGTCGGTGGCGCTGTTCAACGAGAACTCCGGCGCGGCCACCATCTCCACGACCGCGTCGGCGGTCGGCCTGCCCGCCTCGCCCGCCGGCTACAGCCTGGACAACCTGTGGTCGCATGTGAAGACCACCACCAGCGGTGCGATCTCGGCCACCGTGCCCGGCCACGGCACGGTCCTGTTCCGGGTGTCCACCGGCTCGGCCACCAGCACCGGCACCACGCACGCCCTCGTCGGCGCCTCCTCCGGCCGCTGTCTCGACGCGTTCGACAACCAGACCGCGCCCGGCACGAAGATCGAGATCTGGGACTGCAACGGCGGCGCCAACCAGAAGGTCACCCTGACCGCAGCCGGCCAACTGCGGCTGTACGGAGGCACGCAGTGCCTGGACGCCACCGGCGCCGCGACCACCGCGGGCGCCAAGGTCGAACTGTGGACCTGCGGCAGCGGCACGAACCAGCAGTGGCGCCTGAACGCCGACGGCACGATCACCGGCGTCCAGTCCGGCCTGTGCCTCGACGTCACCGGCGGCGACCAGCCGGCCGGCAACGTCGACGGCACGCAGCTGGAGCTGTGGGACTGCAACGGGGGCGCCAACCAGCAGTGGCGCCTGAGCTGAACGAACCGGGGCACACCGCGAGTGTATGAACTCGGTGCGGGTGACGGGGGCCGGGATGCTGGGGGGCGGCTTGGCCGATCCGGCGGCGCGGGTCGGGGGATGAGCACATGCGGTCTCCTCAAGGTCGTCGGTGAACAGCACCGCGCCCCGCCGGAAGTGAGGGCCGGCGGGGCGCGGTGTGGGAGTGAGGGGCTGTCAGGACCGGCTGAGGTAGGTCACCCTGGAGCGTGGGAGCGCGCGGCGGAGGGGAAGTGACCAGTGGGCTGGTCCAGCGGTCCGGATCCGGTGGTGGTCGACGCGGTGATGGATACAGGTGATTTTTCGTGGCGGGCGACGTTCGATGAGGACGGTCGGGTTCTCACGGAGGTGCCGGCGGTGGTGGACCGGGCGATCGTGGACGGCTACGTGTATCCAGCCCACGTGGATGACGATGGGCATTTGATCGTCGAGATCGACTGAGTGGAGCCGGTCGTGGAAGTAAGCGGGGCTCGCCGGTTCACCAGGCATTCGCGGTGGGGCCGTCCTCGGCCTGTCGGAAGAGCCGCGCCCGGGGGACTGCCTTCGGTTGGATCAACGGTTCAAGGGGCGTGGCAGGCCTCTGCCCGCCCGTCGGCAGGCGATGGGCGGGCAGAGGTGTCACAGATTTCAGCCGGTGCGGACTGATGCTCCGTATCCATCGGTCTGGCGGAGCACTGCCACTTCCGGCGGACCTTGTCCCGGTAGACCTCGTGGTCACAGCCGCGGTCGGCGTACAGATACCTGGGGCGGCGCAGTGGCTGTCCGCGCTTGCCGCGGATCGGCGGGACGGCCTGGATCAGCGGGATCAGTTGGGTGACGTCGTTGCGGTTGGCGCCGGTGGTGATTGCCGCGGGTGGGGTTGCGTGAGCCTCGACGATCGGGTGGTGCTTGCTGTCGGCCTTGCCCCGGACCACCGGGGACGGACCGGTGGCAGGCCCGCCCTAAATCGCGCGGATGTGGCTGGAGTCGACCGCTGCGCGGGAGGAGTCCAGCAGGTCTGCGGCCCGCTGCTCGGACAGCAGCAGCTCGTGCAGGCGCTGCCACGGCCTCGTTCCAGTCCCGCAGCCACCGCCAACAGGTCATTCCCGAGCCGAAGCCCAGCTCCTGGGCCAGAAACTCCCAGCGGATCCCGGTGCACAGCACGAACAGGATCCCGCACAGCACTTGCGACTATCCAGACGCCTACGACCCGGACGCCGCGGATTACACGGGACGACCGGCAGCAGCGGCTCGATCCGCGCCCACAACTCGTCGTCGATCTCCCACGGTCTGGCAGCGGTCTTCCGCTCAGCAGGGGTCTGGAAGTGCTGACGGTCGCCCTGTCCGAGAGTGTCAAGGACGGGGGTGACGCCGTCCCCATCGTCATTGCCGCCCTGATTGCCGGGGTGCCGGAGAAGCGAGCGAGTGCCGTCGTGATTGGCGTCCTGGCCGCGAGCAGCGCCCAGTCCGCGCTCCGACGATGGTTCTGACGGCGGTCGTTGCCACTGCTTCGAGTCGCCCGGTACTGCGGGGCCACGAGGGGGAGGCTGATTTCGAAGCCACGCGGCTGCCTCTCCTCTGTCATCCCTTTGCGCGGGTTCGCGCTGGGTGGGCTTCCACGCCCGCGATCACGGCGTCCAGCGCACGGCTGAACATTGTGTCGATCACATCGTTCGAGGGTGCGGGTGCCTCATCCCCGCCAGGGTCGACTGCTGCTGGCGGGAAGGTGCTCCACCGTTGCAGCGCTCCTGTCAGTTCGCTGGCCAGCAGACCCGTGAACACGGCACGCAGGGTGGCGGCGACGCGCGGGATTTCCGGGGTGGGCAGTTCGGCGGCGGCGAGTGCGTCGGTGAGTCCACGCCAGAACGGGTCGTCCGGCTGGATGAAGTCGGCGCGCCCGAAGGAATACCCCATCAGGTTGGGGTGACGGTGCGCCAGCGTGCGGAAGTCCAGCGCCAGTTGACGTAGCCGGTCCTGCCAGGGGGCATCCTCCCGCTCCGGCGTACGGAACTGCGAGCCGACGCGTTCGGTCACGCCGCGCAGCACGGCGTCCTTGTTCGGCACGTGGTGGTACAGCGACATCGGGTTCGCGTCCAGCGCCGCCGCGAGTCTACGCATGGTCAGTGCATCGACCCCGTCGGCGTCGATGAGTTCCAGTGCCTTGGTGCAGATGCCGTCCTTGGTGAGTGGTACGTCCCTCTTCCTCGTCCCCCGAGGAGCCTTCTTTGGAGTTTCCATACGGCGTATGGTATCACTGGAAGCAGTTCCATACGGTGTATGGAAAACGGCGATCCCGCTGCCCGTCAACGGCTTCCCCGGCAAGCCCGGCGCCCTTGCCCCGTCCGACACTCTCCGCACGAAGGAGCAAGCCATGGCCACGCAACCCGTGACCGACCTGCGTCCCATCCGGTCACCGCGGGGGATCCCCCTCCTCGGCCACACTCCGCAGATCCCCGACACCAACCCGGTGGAGTACTTCGGTGAGCTGTCCAAGCAGTTCCCCGAGGGCATATACGGCATGCACATCGCCGGTATCGAGCAGGTCTTCGTCTACGACCCGGACCTGGTGGCCGAGGTCTGCGACGAGACCCGGTTCTTCAAGCAGATCGAGAAGACGCCGCTGCACCACGTCCGGGACTTCGCCGGCGCGGGCCTTTTTACGGCCCACCAGGACGAAGAGGAATGGGGCATGGCGCACCGTGTCCTGTTGCCGGCGTTCAGCCAGCGGGCCATGAAGGCCTACTACGGGCAGATGCTGGAGATCGCCCAGAATCTGGCGGGCAAGTGGGAGCGCCGGGAGGGTCAGCCGGTCAACATCACCGATGACTACACCCGCCTGACCCTGGACACCATCGCCCTGTCGGGGTTCGGCTACCGGTTCCGGTCCTTCGACAAGGAGGAGCTGCACCCCTTCCTCAACGCGCTGCTGGGCGCACTGGTGGAGTCGCTGCGGCGCTCGCAGGAACTGCCGATGATGACCAGGCTCCGCAAGGCGGACGACAGGAAGTACCGCGACAACGTCCGGCTGATGCAGGACCTGGTCGAGAGCGTGATCAAGGAGCGCCGCGGGGGGAAGAGCACCGGTGAGGAGGACCTGCTGGGTCTGATGCTGGAGGCCACCGACCCGGACACCGGCAAGCTTCTGGCCGACGACAACGTCCGCGACCAGGTGCTGACGTTCCTGATCGCCGGCCACGAGACCACCAGCGGCCTGCTGTCGTTCGCCACCTACTCGCTGATGCGCAACCCGCACGTCCTCGCCCAGGCCTACGCCGAGGTGGACCGCCTGCTGCCCGGTGACACCGTCCCGGACTACGACACGATCATGCAGCTGGACGTCATCCCGCGGATCCTGGACGAGACGCTGCGCCTGTGGGCTCCCATCCCGGCGTTCGGCAAGGCTCCGCTGGAGGACACCGTCCTCGGCGGCCGCTACCAGCTGAAGAAGGGCACGCGGGTCAACATCCTCGAGGGCCCGCTGCATACCCATCCCAAGGCGTGGGAGCGGCCGGACGAGTTCGACATCGACCGGTGGCTGCCGGAGAACCGTGCCAAGCAGCACCCGCACGCTTACAAGCCGTTCGGCAACGGCGTGCGTGCCTGCATCGGCCGGCAGTTCGCGCTCACCGAGGCCCGCCTGGCGCTGGCGCTGGTTCTGCAGAAGTTCAAGCTCTCCGACACCAGCGACTACAAGATGGACGTGCGAGAGGCGCTGACGCGTAAGCCCGGCAACTTCGAACTGATCGTCCGTCGTCGTCAGGAGCACGAGCGGACCGTGTTCGGCGCCGCGGACCTGCACACCGACGACACACAGGCGCAGGCCTCGGTCAGCGGCGTCGGGGTGAACCTCACCGTCGCCTACGGCTCGAGCCTGGGTTCGTGCGAGGACCTGGCGCGTACCATCGCCGACCGCGGTGAGCGCTCCGGCTTCGGCACCACGCTGATGAGCCTGGACGAGCTGGGTGACAACCTACCCACCGAGGGCCTGCTCGTCGTCGCCGCCGCCAGCTACAACGGCAAGGCTCCCGACAACGCCCAGCGCTTCGACGACCTGCTTGCCGCCGGACTGCCCGAGGGCTCCCTGTCCAATGTGCGGTTCGCCCTGCTGGGCGCCGGCAACACCCAGTGGGTGGCCACCTACCAGGCCTTCCCCCAGCGGATCGAGGAAGGCCTGCTGGCAGCCGGCGCCACCCCCGTCATCGAACGCGGCATCGCTGACGCCGCCGGTGACTTCGACGGTATGGCCACCCGCTGGATGAACACCCTGTGGACCACACTGGCCGAGGAGTACGCCGCCGACACCTCCCAGGCGAGCGGCCCGCGCTACCAGGTCCAGCTGCTCACCGAGGCGGACGTGCGCCCCGCCATCGTCTCCGAGCAGGCCTACCCCCTCGCGGTGGTGGCCAACGAGGAACTCGTGGCCGACGCGACAGGCCTGTGGGACTTCAGCATCGAGCCGCCGCGCCCGTCAGCGAAGTCCATCACCATCGAACTCCCCGGGGGTGTCACCTACGACACCGGCAACCACCTGGCCGTCTTCGCCAAGAACGAGCCCGCGCTGGTCGACCGCGCCCTCGCCCGCCTCGGCGTCGACCGCGACCAGGTTCTGCGCCTGAACCAGCCGGCCGGTGGCCGCACCCACCTGCCGGTGGGCACCCCCGTCACCGCCGCCCTGCTGCTCAGCGAGTTCCTGGAGCTGCAGGATGTGGCCACCCGCTCCCAGATCCAGACGCTCGCCGAGTACACCCAGTGCCCGTGGACCCGGCCGCAGCTGCAGGCGTACACAGCCGACACCGAGGAGGCCGAAGAGCGCTACCAGAAGGAGATCCTCGGCACGCGCATCTCGGTGCTGGGCCTGCTGGAGCGCTTCCCCGCGGTCGAGCTGCCGCTGGCGGTCTTCCTCGAGATGATGGGCCCGATCCGACCCCGCTTCTACTCCATCTCCTCGGCCCCGCTGGGCAACCCGCACCACGTGCGCCTGACCGTCGGCCTGCTGGAGGGGCCGGCCCTGTCCGGCGACGGCCAGTACCGCGGCACCTGCTCCTCCTACATGGCAGGCCTCGAGCCCGGTGATGTCATCTACGGCTACGTCCGTGTGCCCTCCCCGACGTTCGCCCCGCCGGCCGACCCTGCCACGCCGCTGATCCTCATCGGCCCGGGAACCGGCATCGCGCCGCTCCGCGGCTTCCTGGAGGAGCGGGCACGTCAGCACGCAAACGGCACGCAGGTCGGCCTGTCGCAGGTCTTCGTCGGCTGCCGCCACCCCGAGCATGACTACTTCTACAAGCAGGAGATGCAGGACTGGGAGCAGGCCGGCATCGCACAGATCCACACCGCCTTCTCCGCGGTGACCGGCCACCCGGCCCGGTTCGTACAGAACGCCATAGCCAACGCCGCCGACACGGTGTGGCAGGCCATCGAGGACGGCGCGTACATCTACGTCTGTGGTGACGGCCGCCGTATGGCACCCGCCGTCCGCGAGGCCCTCGCTGCCATCTACCGCCGGGGGACCGGCAGCGACGACGAGAGCGCCCAGCAGTGGCTCGCCCAACTCGAGGCCGACGAGCGCTACCAGCAGGACGTCTTCGCCTGACCGTCGCACGCCGCAAGGCGTGTGCCCCCGACGCCGGGAGGCGTGCGGCCCCGTCCTGACACTCCGCACGCCTCCCGGCCACCACAAGCCCACCAGATCGCACATGGCACCCAGAGGCCCGAACCACCGGGCGGTGCCGCTCAAAGAAGGCAGACCACCATGGACACCATGCTCGCAGGCCGCTTCCACCTGGACAGCAGGAAGTTCGCCGTGGAAGAGGTCCCCATCCCCGTGCCCGGCCCGGGCGAGGTGCTCGTCGAGGTCAAGGCCGCAGGCGTCTGTCTCTCCGACGCCCACCTCCTCGACGGCTCCCTCATTCCGCTGTTCGCCACCTCCGACACGATCACCGTCGGCCACGAGGTCTCCGGCGTGATCCACACCCTCGGCCCCGACCTCAAGCGCGGTCTCACCCCCGGCACCCGCGTCACCCTGGAGGCCGGCAAGACCTGCGGCCAGTGCGCCGGCTGCGTGCGTCGCCGACCCTGCACCCAGATGCTCACCGCCGGCATCGACTACGACGGCGGCTGGGCCGAGTACGTGATCGCCCGCGAAGACACGCTCATCCCCATCCCCGACAGCCTCCCCTTCGACCAGGCCGCGATCATCCCCGACGCGGTGTCCACCCCCTACGCAGCCGTCGTCGCCACCGCGGGTGTCCGTCCCGCACAGTCCGTCGGCGTCTGGGGCGTGGGCGGAGTGGGCGCGCACAACGTGCGCCTCGCCCGCCTGGTCGGCGCCGCCCCGATCATCGCCGTCGACCCGCTGCCCAGCGCCCGGGAGCGCGCCCTGGCCTTCGGCGCGGACCTGGCCCTGGACCCGGCCGCTCCCGACTTCGCCGACCAGGTCCGCGCGGCCACCGACGGACGAGGCCTGGACTTCGCCTTCGACTGCGCCGGCGTGCCCGCCGTCCGCGAGCAGGCCGCCTCCGTGCTCGGCCTGGGCGGTTCCCTGATCCTGGTGGGCATCACGCCGCACCCGCTCACCATCAGCGAGGGCCTGACCTTCAACTACCTGAGCAAGCAGGTGCGCGGCCACTACGGCGGCTTCCCCGAGTCCGTCTCCGAGCTGGTACGGCTGAGCGCAGCCGGACGCCTCGACCTGGCCCCCTCCATCACGGACCACATTCCGCTCGTCGACGCGGCCGACGCGGTCAACCGTCTGGAGAACAAGATCGGCGACCCGATTCGCCTCATCCTCGTCCCCTGACACCTGTCAGCAGGACATCAAGCCACCCTGGGCAGGGGTGTGAGGGCGCCGGTGTTTTGAGGGAGCGCCGGCGCCCACGGCTCTCCGGCAGCCAGAACTCGTGGAGAGGGAGCCATGCAGACGACCGATTCCCTGGGCCGCACCCCGCAGCGCAGGGATGGTCGTTCGAACCGCCGACGCCTGCTCGCGATCGCTCGGCAGAAACTGCGGGACGACCCCGACGCGAGTCTCGACAGCGTCGCTCTGGCGGCCGGTGTCGCGCGGCGTCCCCTGTACGGACACTTTTCCAGCAGGCAGGCGCTGGTCGCCGATCTGACGCAGGAAGCAGCCCGACCGCATCAAACAGGCGTTCGCCGCAACCCGTATCCCGGGCGCCGATCCGCTGGAGGCCATGGCGCGGATGGCCCTGGCGGCATGGGCGGCGGGCGACTAGTACCGCATGCTCATCTCCTTCGGCCGCCGGCATCTGGGAGAGGTGGCGATCCGCGCCCACTGTGGCGCCAGTCCGCGAAGAGGCCATCGCGACCCTACGACGTGGTCAGTGTGCAGGCGTGTTCGCGGAGCACGTCCCTGCGCCGGTTCTCGCCCCAGCGCCGGAAGCACTGATGCCGGCCCTCGCCCAGCAGGACGAGACGTCCACCTGGGAGGACCCCATGGGTGAGGCTGCGGTGACCGCGTTCCTCATTGCGGCCGGCGTAGCACCTCAGACAGCTGAGCTCCGGGTTCGAGCCGTTTTGCCTGAGTCAGCGGGGCGTTGACGGTTCGGCGAGGTCGGGCAGCGGGCGCCGGGTGACCTCGTGCGCGTCGTCCGGGGGAAGGCCCAGCATGCGCAGGACCATCTCGGCCAGGTCGGAGGCGGCCTCGTCGCCGTCGAGGTCGGGACGGGCCAGCCTCAGCGCCACCAGGGACAGCAGGGTTCCGCCCAAAGCGGACAGGGCCATGGTCGGATCGGTGCTGGTGAAGCGGCCCGAGGCGATGCCGCGTTCCACGTCGCGGCGCGCTCGCGCGGACAAGCCGCTCTCGGAGTGGATGTGGGCCAGACCGCGATCGCGCAGGATCCGCATGAGTTCGGGGTGGGAGTCGGCCATCCGGCCGGCGAGCCGGAACCCTGCCGCGACGAGCTCGGCGGGGTCCTCGACCCCTTCCACATGCTCGTCGATGACTTGGCCGAACTCCTCCAGCGCGTCCGCCACCGCGGCGTCGAACAGCTCCGTCTTGGACTCGAAGTGGTTGTAGAAGGAGCCGAAGCCGACGTCCGCACGCTCGGCGATCGTCTGGATGCTGGCGCTGGTGTCCCCGCTCTCCGCGAGGATCTGCCGGGCCGCACGGACGAGCGCCTGACGGGTCTCGGCGCGGCGCCGTTCGAAGCGGTTCCTGGGCGGGGCTGACGTCGGCATACGGCGAGTGTAACAACCGCCACGATGAGTCTGCCATTACTGATGAAATTATCAATTATTTGTGTCCACTCTATTGACGATGGGTATCGGCAAAGTTGATGATTTCCTCATTACAGCAGTGTTGCTTGGAGGGCACCATGTCCCACACCCCCGTTAACAGGGCCGCTCCCCAGACGCCCCACCAAGACCTCCACAGTCAGCAGGGCGCCCTGCGCGGAGATCACCCCGGACGTTCCGGGAATCCCGTGATCAAGGTGGCGGATCTGGCCTGGTTGGAGTTCGAGAAGCCGGACCTGGAGCGGGCCGAGACGTTCGCCCTGGACTTCGGGTTCGCGATCGCCGCCCGCACCGAGGAGGAGCTGTGGCTGCGAGGCACCTTCGCGGGCTCACCCTGCATGGTCATCCGGCGGGGGCGTGCGTCCCGGTTCATCGGGCCGGCGTTCCGAGCGGCCGAGCGGGCCGACCTGGACCGGCTGGCCGGTGCCACCGGCAGTACCGTCCGGGGCATCGGCGTACCGGGCGGTGGTCAGTCGGTCGCCCTGCTGGATCCCTCGGGCCTGCCGGTCCGGGTCGTGCACTGCGCCGAGCAGCTGCCCGCCCTGCCCGAGCAGGAGCCGCTGATCCTCAACTTCGGTACCGATCACCGGCGTACGAACGCCACCCAGCGTCCACCCCGTGAGCCGTCCCGCATCCAGCGGCTGGGCCATGTGGTGCTGGAGACACGGGTGTTCGCCCGCACCCTGGACTGGTACCTGGACACCCTCGGGATGATCGTGTCCGACTTCCTGTTCCTCGACGGGCAGCGCGGGCGCGGCCCAACGATGGCATTCATCCGGTGCGACCAGGGGAGCGTGGCCGTCGATCACCACACGCTGGCCCTGCATCTCGGGCCCGGAACCGGCTACGTCCACTCGGCCTACCAGGTCACCGACCTCGACACGATCGCCGCCGGTGCGGAGTATCTCGCCGAGCGCGGCTACAAGCGCAGCTGGGGCATCGGCCGGCACATCCAGGGCAGTCAGCTCTTCGACTACTGGCGCGACCCCGACCACTTCATGCTGGAGCACTTCGCCGACGGCGACCTGTTCTCCTGCGATCTGGAGCCCGGCTGGGCGCCGATGTCGGCGAGCGGCCTGGCCCAGTGGGGCCCGCCGGTCACCCGCGACTTCCTGGGCGCCAACCCGTCCCCCGCCAAGCTGCGCGAGGTCATGACGGCCCTGCGCGGCGACAACGAACTCGACCCCGCACGCCTGCTGGGCCTGATGAAAGCGATGAGCTCATGAGCACCAACGTTCTGCGCGCCACTGGGGGCACCTCCCGCTCATGGGGGTCCCCCCGCTCCAGCGAAGCCGAGAGTGGGGGAGAAGCCGAGAGTAGGGGAGGTTGGTGGGTCGTCCGGGACGAACGCGCCGTCCGCATCGAGACCAAGGCCGTCACCACCGCCGAACTGCTCGCCGACCGGGACGCGGTCCGCAAGGCCGCCGCCTCCGCCGAGACCGGCACGCCCGTCGTCGACCTGGTGGCGTTGCCTCCGGTCACCACCCCATGCCGGGTGGTCGCCCAGATGGTCAACTACCGGAGCCACGCCAAGGATTCGGGCTTCACCGGCGACATACCGCCCACCTTCTTCCGCAAAGCCTCCGGCTCGGTCAGCGGCCCTCATGACACGATCATCCGCCCCGCACACGTGAAGTTCCTCGACTACGAGGTGGAACTCGGCCTCGTCATGGGTGCCCCCTTGCCGGTGGGCACCGTCGTGGAGGAGCGGGACCTGCCGTCATACGTCGCCGGGCTGGTCCTCACCAACGACGTCAGCGCCCGCGACGTCCAGCTGACCAAGACCCAGTTCTACGAGAGCAAGTCCTACCCGACCTTCACACCGACGGGGCCGTACCTGGCCCTGCTGGAGCCCGAGGACTTCGACCGTCTGCTCGACCTGAGGCTGCGGCTGTCGGTCAACGGCGTGTCACGCCAGGACCGCACGCTTGCCGACATGATCGTGCGGCCCGCACAGGCGCTCACCCTGCTCGCCCGCTTTCAGACCCTCGACCCGGGCGACCTGCTGCTGACCGGCACTCCCGGCGGAACGGCCCTGAAGGCCCCGCCCAAGCCGGCCGAGAAGATCGGTGCGCTGCTGCCGCCTTCACTGAAGTGGAAGGCGTTCTTCAAGGGCCAGGCCAAGAACCCGCGTTACCTGCGCAACGGTGATCTCATCACGGCCACGATCGCCACCGCGGACGGGCGGATCGACCTCGGCGAGCAGCAGACCCCCGTTGCGGACGCATCATGAAGGCCGCATCCCGGAGACCAGTGGTGATCATCGGTGCGGGACCCGTCGGGGTCATGGCCGCCCTCATGCTCGCCCAGCGCGGCGTGCCCAGCCTCGTCCTGGAACGCCACCATGGCATCTACCACCTGCCGCGTGCCGTCGTCGTGGATGACGAAATCCGCCGAATCCTGCAGAGTGTCGGCGTCCACGAGGAGTTCGCCGCCCTCGCCCGCCCGGCGCGCGGGCTACGGCTGCTCGATGCCGAACACCGCGTGATCGCCGAGTTCCCGCGCTCCTCGCACGGACACCACGGCTTCCCGGAGACCAGCATGTTCGACCAGCCCGAGCTGGAACGCCTGCTGCGCGACGCCCTGGCGCGCCGCCCGGAGTGCGAGCTGCAGGGCGGGGTGGAGGTCGTGTCCGTCACCCAGGCCACCGACGGGCCGAACGATCCGACGGGTCCGGTCCGGGTCACCTTCCGCCGCGACGGCAGCGACGAGGAGGAGCACGTGTGGGCCGATGCCGTCCTCGGCTGCGACGGCGCGGGCAGCCTCACCCGTGACTCCATCGGCGCCGTGCTGGAGGACCTGCACTTCCAGGAGAGCTGGAGAGTCATCGACGTGCGCACCACCCGCCAGGTGCGCAGCTGGGAAGGCGCCGAGCAGATCTGCTGCCCCAACCGGCCAGCCACCTTCATGCGCGTCGGCGAGGACCGCTACCGCTGGGAGTTCCGGCTGCCCGAGGACGAAGACCTGGACGGCCCGGACGGGCAGGAGCGCCTGCGCGAGCTGGTCGCCCCCTGGGTGGACCTGCCGCCCGACGCCGCCTCGCCGCCCGACGACTTCGAGGTGATCCGGCAGGCCCAATACACCTTCCGGGCCCGCCTCGCCGACCGGTGGAGTCAGGGGCGCGTCTTCCTGCTGGGCGACGCCGCCCACCTCACCCCGCCCTTCGTCGGGCAGGGCCTGTGTGCGGGCTTGCGCGACGCCCAGAACCTCACCTGGAAACTCGCCCGTGTGCTCCAACAGGGCGCACACGAGGGGCTACTGGACACCTACGAACGCGAGCGCAAGCCGCACGCCCGCCACGTGATCCGCGTCGCGGTCGCCGTCGGCTGGGCCATGACCGGCGGACAGGACCGCGGTGCGGCGCTCCGCCGGGCCGTCGTGGGCACGGCCTGTCGCATCCCCGGCGTGACCGCGGCGGTGAGCCGTGACCTCAGCCCCGCCCTGACCGCCGGTCCACTCGTACGACGCCGCCCCAGGCTGACCGGCCGCGTGCTGGCCGGCACCTTCTGCCCGCAGCCCTGGGTACGGCACGACGGCAGGCGAGTGCGCCTCGATGAGGTCCTCGGGGACTCCTTCGCCGTCCTGACAGCTGTGCCGGCCACGTCGCAGATGACGGCCGTGGCCACGGCACTGGACGCCCCGACGATCCACGTCGACGACCTGAGCGACGACGGCACCCTGGCCGCCTGGCTGGCACGCGGCCGGTTGGACGCCGTCCTGCTGCGCCCCGACCGCGTCGTGATGGACACCGTCCCGGCCGGCACCGGCGACTTCACGGGCACCGTCACCTGGGCCCCCCTGCTGCACACGGCCCGCCGTACCACCGACGCCCGGCCCGCCTGACGAGGAGCACCACCCCATGACCACCCCGCAACCCGCGCCGTATCCAGAACCCTTCTTCACTCCCGACCCGAAGTCGGCCGCCCACAGCCGCATCGCGGACTTCGCCCGATGGGCGGCCCAGCACCGGGGCGCAGAAGGGATCCAGGACCCCACGGACTACCGAGCCCTGTACCAGTGGTCCATCACCGACCTCGAAGGGTTCTGGGCCGCGGTGTGGGACTACTACGACATCGACGCGACCACTCCGTACGAGGAGGTGCTGGCCGAGGAGACCATGCCCGGCGCTCGCTGGTTCCCCGGCGCCACCCTCAACTACGCCCATCACGCGCTGCGCTACCTGCAGCCCGACGCTCCCGCGATCACCGCCCTGGACGAGACCGGAGCGGGCTATGAGATCACGGGCCGGGAGCTGCGCGCCCGGGTCGCCTCCGTAGCTGCCAGCCTGCGCGACCTGGGCGTCGGACAGGGCGACCGGGTGGTGGGCTATCTGCCCAACATCCCGCACGCCGTCATCGCCTTCCTCGCCACCGCAAGCCTGGGTGCGGTGTGGTCGGTGTGCGGGCAGGACTACGCACCCAAGGCCGCCGCCGATCGCTTTGCGCAGCTCGAGCCCACGGTTCTGATCACCGCGGACGGTTACCTCTTCAACGGCACCACCCACGACCGCCGCGCCGCCTCGCTCGAACTCGCCGCCGCCCTGCCGACGCTGAAGGCCACGGTGCTCGTGGACCACGTGGGCCTTGTCTGGGGTGAAGACAGGCACACCAGGCGGACCTTGCCCTGGGAGGACGCGGTCACCCGCGTCGCGTACCTCACCATCGCCCCGGTGCCGTTCGACCACCCTCTGTGGGTTGTCTTCTCCTCCGGCACCACCGGACTGCCCAAGGGCATCGTCCACGGGCACGGCGGGGTCCTGCTCGAACACCTCAAGGCCCTCGGCCTGCACACCGATCTGGGCACCGGGGACCGCCTGCTGTGGTACACCACCACCCACTGGATGATGTGGAACCTGGTCGTCTCCACCTTGCTGACCGGTGCCACCACCTGCACCTACGACGGCAGCCCGGCACCGCACGCGCGTCCGGACGTCCTGTGGGAGCTGGCGGCCCGCCACAAGGTCACCGTCTTCGGCACCAGCCCGCAATACCTGCTGGCCATGGCCAAACTGGGCATCGAACCCTCCGCACACGACCTGTCGGCCGTCCGCGTCATCGGCTGCACCGGCTCCGCCCTGCCCGCCTCCGCCTACCCCTGGGTCCGCGACCACGTGGGCGCAGGCATCCAACTGGCCTCCACCAGCGGCGGCACGGACGTTGTCTCCGGCTTCGCCGGCAGCGCCTCCACGATCCCCGTCTGGGCGGGGGAGCTGTCCGCCCCCAACCTGGGCGTGGCCCTGGCCGCGTACGGCGCCGACGGCACCCCTGTGCTCGACCAGGTCGGCGAACTGGTCGTCACCCGCCCCATGCCGTCCATGCCGCTGCACTTCTGGAACGACGCCGACGGCAGCCGCTATCGCGACGCCTACTTCGGCGCCTACCCGGGCGTGTGGCGGCACGGCGACTGGATCACTTGCACCTCGCACGGCTCGGTGATCGTCCACGGCCGCTCCGACGCCACCCTCAACCGCAACGGCGTGCGCCTGGGCAGTGCCGACATCCATGACGTCGTCGAACGCCTCCCCGAGATCACCGAGGCCCTTGTCATCGGCGCGGAGGAACCCGACGGCGGCTACTGGATGCCGCTCTTCGTCGTCCTCGCCGACGGGGTCCGCCTGGACGATTCCCTGCGCGAGAAGATCCGCGAAACAATCCGCGCCGGCGCCTCACCCCGCCACGTCCCCGACGAGATCATCGCCGTACCCGCTCTCCCACACACCAAGACCGGCAAGAAGCTCGAGGTTCCCGTCAAGCGCCTGCTCCAGGGTGTCCCCGCCGAGCAGGTCCTGAACCCCGCGGCGGTCGACAACCCCGACCTGCTCGCCTATTTCGCCCGCCTGGGCACGGAGCGGAACAAGCGCTCAGCAGACCACACATGAGTCGGCCACGGAACCACAGGCCCACGTGACAGCACGAGTCCCTGTGGCCCGCCGGCTCCGCAAACCCCGTCCCCACAGTGTGGTGGGGGGGGGGGGGGGGGCGCCCCCCCCCCCCCCCCCCCCCCCCCCACACCCAACAACAAAAAGATAAGGCAGCGGACCCCCGACCACCCCGCCCCCGGCGGGACGCCGCCCCCGCCCGCAATGAGGGGGTAGAGAC
>NZ_JBVHQB010000026.1:59693-123136 GCF_055567635.1 Streptomyces sp. NPDC026500
GTTTACCCCTCGCGCCCGGGGGCCCCCGGGTCACCCAAACCCCCGACCCCACTGTGTGGGGCCGGGGCTCACACCCCCCCCCGCCACCACACCATCCGCACAACCGAAGCAAGAGAGAATCCGTGAGCATGACCGACCGCGAACCGCAGGCCCTCGATGTCCTCGACGACGCCGGACGAAAGGTGCTGTTCACCGAGGCCCGCACCGCGAACACCTTTGCCGAGGTGGCCGTTGCCGACGACGAACTCGCCATGATCTGGGAACTCGCCCGCTGGTCGCCGAGCGCCGCCAACGGCCAGCCTCTGCGCGTGCTCTTCGTGCGCACCCGCGAGGGCAAGGAGCGACTTGTCCGGCATCTCGACGAGGGCAACAGGGCCAACGCTCAGTGCGCCGGTCGTGGCGATCCTGGCGTATGACGTCGACTTCCACGAGCAGATGCCGACAGTCTTCCCGGCTCGCGGCGACATGCTGCGAGCGGCGTTCGCCGACCAGATCGACACGCGCGAGGGCATCGCGGGCTACAACTCGGCGCTACAGACCGGGGTCTTCCTGCTCGCGGTCCGCGCGGCGGGGCTCGCGGCCGGTCCCATGGCGGGCTTCGACAAGGCCGGCGTGGACGGGGAGTTCTTCGCCGGTACCAGCTGGCGCTCGCAACTGGTGGTCAACATAGGTCACCCCGGTGCCGACCCGTGGTTCCCGCGGCTGCCCCGCGTGCCCGTCGAGGACGCCGTCGCCTATGCCTGAGGGCACGGACACCCGCCCCTCAAGGGGTGGGTGGGGCCGGTCACCGGCCCCGGCCCGGAAACGACCCGAGTTCGCCCCGCCGGACGACCGCCGACATCGCCCGGAATGCCGCGCCGACCTCAGTCAAGCGGTAACCGGCTCTGTGACATGCCTTCTTGGGACGCCGCCCGCGAACCGGACCAGTGACCGGACTTCGGCGGAGGATTGAGCAGTGCGCTGCCGTTCGGAGTGGCCCTGGACGACGTTGTGAACGGCTGCGCGCACGGGCGGGTACGCCGTACGTTTGCCCCATGGACGCGCTCACCTGGATCTCGGCGGCCGTGGCGTTGGCCAGTGCCGCAACGACGGCGTTCTTGGGGTACGGCAGTAGCGGCGGATAGTCGCTGTAGAGCGGCTCAACTACATGAACCAGTACGGCGCACCGCTCGCCTGGGCGGCATTCGATTTGCAAAGCCGCCTGTACAACATCCTGTATGGCAGATACTGAGCCCTCTTCCTCACGCAGGGAACGGAGGAAGACGCGGAACTCGCCCGGCGCAGCACGGTGTTCGTCATCCGAGTACCTGGGCTGGGTCGAAATCCTCCGGCGTGAAGTGCAGTTTCTAGACCTCGGCAGCAGCGGCCCCAACCGCCGGGTCATGACGCAGCTGTCCCAGGTCGCTGAGACCTTCAACCGGTCCACCCGGCGCCGCGACGAACTGCGGCTGTTCCGCATCCAGCAGCGCGCCATCGGCAGCGTCATGATCCACCCGGACAGCGAGCCGGGCCGTCGACGCTGCCTGGACTACGCCGAGTTCTGTGACGCCCTCGATGACAATGACCGCTTCAGAGCAGCGGTGTGGTGTCGGCGTTCGTATTCGTCGGGGCTGAGGTGCCCGTTGGCGGAGTGTTCGGCGACGGGTGTTGTAGCGGGTCAGCCAGGCGAAGACGGTCCTGCGGCAGGTGTCGGCGTCACCGTAGTCGTGGGCGCCCTGGAGGGTCTCGCGTTTCAGGGACGCGTGGAAGCTTTCGCAGGCCGCGTTGTCGGCACTGGTGCCGACCGCGCCCGTCGACCGTGTGACCCCGAACTGGTCGCAAAGGCCGGCGAAGGCCCGGGATCCGTTATTGGGCCCCGTGGTCGAAGGGGATTCGGAAGGGCATGTAACAGGCAGGCGTATATACAACTCCCGGCCGCTGTCGTCGGGTTGCGGGCAGGCCACCAACGGCTCCGCCTCGCTCGCGGCCTCGCGAGGCAGGGCGAAGCTCCTAACGCTCATCACAACTCAGCCACATAATCTCCATGATGAACACATGGGGGTCATGATCGCGCTCATGAAACGCACCCTCACCGTCGCAGCCGCCGCCCTCCTCCTCGCCGGCCTCGCGGCCTGCGGCAGTACCAAGACAGACGCCAGCGGATCGTCTGCGAGACCCGAGGCCGCGAAGCCCAGCTCCACCGCGAGCAAGGCCGCCGAGAAGAGCAAGCCGCTGACCGCCCGCACCGCATTCGACAAGCTCTCCGCCGACGTCACCACTGCGAAGCTCACCGGCACCGTCACTGCCGAGAACGACCCGAACGACCTGCTCGGCCGACCCAACCAGTACACGTCGAAAGTCACCTTCACCGACAGCCGTATCTCCGCCGACGACGTGAGCGGCACCGAGAAGGGCGACGCCGACCGCGGCGGCTCGATCGAGGTGTTCGGCAATGCCGTAGACGCCAAGGCTCGCGCCCAATACATCCAGACGGTGACGAAGTCGATGCCTGCCCTGTCGGAATACGACTACGTCCATGGCGCCGTGCTGGTGCGTGTGTCGCACCACCTGACGCCGAAGCAAGCCGGGGACTACAAGTCGGCGACGGCCAACCTCGGCTGAGGCCCGGCGGGCAGTCGGCAGGCGCTCTGGACGATCCAGTACTACGTGCCAGACCCGCAGTACGGCCGGGCTCGGCGTCGTCGGCGACGTGGTCCAGCGCGCAGAATCATTCGACGCTGCCGCGCTGGTGCCGGGATGAGCACGTGCGCAGGTGCTCAGGCGTCGCTCAGGCCCTCGGCGTCGGCGACGTGCGTGGCATCATCGGCCGCGGCGTCCCCTCGGCCGGTGCAGCGGGCCGCCTGGACGGCCTCGCCAGTGGCCGTATCCGATCGGTGCGCGGTCGAGATGGCCGACCCTCCGGAGGCATATTCGCCCAGGGTGCGCTGCTCCGGCCTTGCGCGCGTCATGCCATGCCCCTTATAACCGTCCGTGCAGGCATCGGTGGGGATGGCCGGAAATGGCAGTTGCCGCCGGCCAGGGGGATCCTCAGCTCCGCCGGGATCAGACAGCAGCGTACGCAGACCCACGCAGACCCACGGAGACCCGAGGACATGACCGACAACGCCTTTCGCGATGCCATGACCCGCCTTGCCGTCGACCCCGCCTTCAGGGCCGAACTCGACGGTGACACCGAGGAGGTGGCCCGAAGACTCGGCCTGACACCCGCGCAGGTCGGCGAGCTCCGTGCCCTCCGCGTCGAGTCCGGCACCGCCGGGGGACCGGCCGCACTCGACCCGCGGCTGTCCAAGTCGTCCCTGTTCTTCGGGGGCGCGGCGCACGCGCTGGCGCACCATGACGTTCCGGATGTCCCGGCCGACCACGTGTCCGGTGACCACGCCTCCGTCGGCCACGCGCCCGACGTGGCTTTCCCCGCTGACGGCCACGAGGGTGCGGGCGGCTTCGACGTCTCCGCCACCGGCGCCCAGAGCCTGCTCGGCGGCGGGCTGGTCCAGGAGTCGCCGGTCGACGTGAGTGGCGGACTCGGTGAGTTCGGCGACTTCGGGGGGTTCGGGAACGAGGACGGAATGGACCTCGGCGGGCTCGGGGGGCATGTAGGTGGGGGTGCCGAGGGCGCCTCGGACGGCGGCTTGGGCGGCTTCGGCGGGTTCGGTGACGGTGGCTCCGACGGCGGGTTCGGTGCTGGCGGTGCCGGCGGCGGGTTCGGCGACGGTGGCTTCGGTATCGGCGGCGCCGATGGCGGTCTGGGCGGGTTCGGCGACGGTGGCTCCGGTACCGGCGGTGTCGGCGGCGGTCTCGGTGATGGCGGGTTCGGTGACGGCGGTGCCGGATCCGGTGGCGACCTCGGCGGGTTCGGCGACCTCGGGGGTCACGGCGGTGGCTTCGGTGGCGAGGGCGGCGGCGACGCCGGTCACTTCGGGCACGGCGGCATCTACGACCGCGGCGAGGGCGGTGACGGCGGCGGGGACAGCGGTGGCGGTGAGGGTGGCGGCGGAGACAGCGGTGGCAGCGGCGGTGGCGGCGACCAGGAGAACACCGGACGCCGGCCCGGCGGCGGTGAGGGCGGCGGTGGCGGCGGCGAAGGCGGCGGTGGCGGCGGTGAGGGCGGCGGCGGAGACAGCGGCGGCGGTGGCTCCTCCGGCGGCGAGGGCGGTGGCCACGGCGGATCCGGCGGCGGCGACGGCGGCGGGGATGGCGGGGGCGGCGAGGAGGGTGGCGGCCACGGTCACGACGGCGGCTCCGGCGGCGGGGGCGAAGGCGGCAGCGGCGGTGGCGGTGGCGGTGGCGACCAGGAGAACACCGGCCGACGCCCCGGCGGTGGTGGTGAACCCGGTGGCGGCGACGACGGCAGCGGTGGCGGCAGCCAGGAGAACACCGGACGTCGGCCCGGCGGCGGCGGAGAACCCGGCGGTGGCGACGGCGGCGGTGGCGAAGGTGGCGGTGGTGGCCGCGCGGGCATCCTCGGCGGCGCCGAGAGCGTACGCGGCGGTGTGAGCACCCCTGGCCTCGGCGGCATCGCCACCCACCTCTCGCCCTCCGCGCCCGGCACCGACACTGACGGCGGCTTCTCCGGCGGAACGTTCCTCAGCGGCTCCGGCGCGGGCTGAGCCGACGCATGCTCTGCCACGCCTGCCGCGTCCACGTGCGGCGCGACTTCCCGTACTGCCTGTACTGCGGCACACTCCGCCGCGGCGCGGCACCGACGTCGTACGCCGCGCCGCACCTGCGCGGCGTCGACGACCCCACCCTGCTGGTCCCGCTCACCGGCCCGGTCACCACACTGGGCCGGGGCGCGGACAGCGACGTCGTCCTGCCCGACGGCAGCGTGTCGCGCCGCCACGCCCGGATCGTCCGCACTGAATCGGGCTTCCGGATCGAGGACCTGGACTCGTTCAATGGCACGGCCGTCGCAGGCGTCGACCTGCACGGCGGCGCCGCCCACCTCGCCGACGGCACCGAGTTGTCCGTCGGCGACGTACGCCTGGTGTTCGAACAGCCCCGCGACGCCCACATCGGCCAGCGCACCCAGGTCGTGGGCACCCAGCTCACCCAACTCCCCACCGCAGGGCCGGAGGTGGCACCGGAGGCGAACGGCCCGCTCACCGCACGTCCCCGCCGCCGCTCCGGCTGGGCGCTCAAGCAGGTGCCCACCGACCGCGGCGAACCCCGCTGGGTGCTGAACAACACCCGCACCGGCGTGTATCTGGAGCTGGACGAGCGCGAGGTCTTCCTCTGGCACGCCGTCGACGGCGAGAACACCGTACGGGACCTGCTGTTCGCGTACGCCGACCGCTTCGGCGAGCTCGCCCTCCCGCGTATCGAGGCGGCGCTCGCCGCGTTCGCGAACGCGGGGCTGCTGCGCGGCCTGCCCGGCCGCACCGAGGAGACGGAACGGAAGGGCTGGCGCCGCGCGGGACGGGCCGTGTACCGGGCACTGCTGAAGCTGGAGATCTCGGTCCCCGGCCTCGACCGGGTCGTGACTCGCCTCTACCACGCCTTCGGCTGGCGCTTCTTCACCCGGACGGGCGTGACCCTGGTCTGGCTGTCGGTGATCGGCGGCCTCGCCGCGTTCTTCGCCGCGCAGGGCCGGCAGCACCTGCTGGACTTCGGCGGGGCGGGCGTCTGGGGCCCGGTGCTCCTCGCCGCCGGATACGTGTCCGCCCTGGTCGTCCACGAGCTGACGCACGCGCTGGCTGTGAAGTCGTACGGCCGCAAGGTCAGGCGCGGCGGGTTCCTGCTCATGATGGGCATGCCGTTCGCGTTCGTGGACACCAGCGACATGTGGTTCGGCACCCGCTGGTCACGCGTCGTCGTCGCGCTGTCCGGGCCGCTGTCGACGGCGGCACTGGCCGGCTGGTGCGCGGCCGGCGCGGCCTTCCTGCCCGCCGGACCGGCCTCGGCCGTCCTCTTCCACCTGGCCTTCGGCCTCTACCTGAACACGCTCTACAACTTCAACCCCCTGATGCCGCTGGACGGTTACCAGGCCCTGACCGACGCACTGCGCGTGCCGCGGCTGCGCGAGGAGGCGAGCGCGTACTTCCGCAAGGGGCTCTGGCAGGACCTGCGCGCGGGCAGCCGGCCCGGCCCACGGCAGGCTGGCATGGCCGCGTACGGCCTCGCGGTCGTCGCCGGTACGTACGGCTTCCTCGTTCTCGCCCTGCTGGCCTGGCGCTCCCGGATCGGCGACCTGCTGGACGGGTGGCTGTCCCCGCCGTGGACCACGGTGATCGAGGCGGTCGTGGTCGGCCTGGTGGCCTTCCCCGTGTGGTCCGCGCCGGTGCGGTGGCTGACGCGCCGTGTGCGCCGCCGCCGTGACGCGAAGGGTGCGGCGCCGGTGCCGACGGTGGGCGCGGCCGTGGAGGGGGCGGCATGACGCAGGGTCCGGGAAGGGCCGAGGGCGGCGAGTGGGCCGTCCCCGGCTACGAACCTGTACGCATGCTCGGCGAGGGCGCCGGCGGACGGGTCGTACTGGCACGGCACACCCCGACCGGCGTGCCCGTCGCGATCAAGTATCTGAGCGAACGCCTGCGCGGCGACCGGGAGTTCCTCACCGGATTCCGCGCGGAGGCCAGGCTGCTGGGTGGGCTGCGGCACCCGTGCGTGGTGCGGCTGTACGAGTACGTCGAGGCGCGCGGCGGTGCCGCCATCGTGATGGAGGCGGTGGACGGCGTCAGCCTCCGCCGGCTGCTGCGCAGGCACGGGACGACCGGCCCCGAGGCCGCCCTGGTCCTGCTCAAGGGCTCGCTGCTGGGTCTTGGCGCGGCCCACGCGGCCGGGGTGGTGCACCGCGACTACAAGCCGGAGAACGTGCTGGTCCGCGCCGACGGCACGAGCGCGCTCGCCGACTTCGGCATCGCCGTACGCACCGGACGCGAGACCGAGGCCGCCGGCACGCCCGCATACATGGCGCCCGAGCAGTGGCAGGGCGAGCCGGCGGGACCGGCGGGCGACGTGTACGCCGCTGCGGTCGTGTTCCACGAGTGCCTGACCGGGCGCCGCCCGTTCACCGGCGACGACGTGACCGCGCTGCGCCTGCAGCACCTGCGGGCCCCCGTCCCCCTGGACGACGTACCCGACCCGGTACGCGGGCTGCTGCGCAGGGGACTGGCCAAGGACCCGGCGGACCGGCCGGGCATCGAGGCGTTCCTAGCCGAGCTGGAACGATCCGCCACCGACGGGTACGGCGCCGACTGGGAGGAGCGCGGCCGCCGCAGACTCGCCGAACTCACCGCGCTGTTGGCCTTGTTGTTCCCGTTCACCGCGACGCTGACGCTCGACGCGCCGGCCCGCGCCCTGACCCTGCTGGGGCGGGTGAAGCGCAGCGGATGGAAGGCCGCCGCCGGGGCGGCCGCGCTGGCGGTCGTGGCGGGCGGGGCGACATCCGTGGCGGCCCGTCCGCACGACACGGCGACCACGGTGGCCAGTTCGGTGCCGTCGGGGACCAACTTGACCACGCCACCCGCCACTTCGTCCTCCGATTCGCCGACTGCCGTCCCGAGCACGGCCGACGGCACGCCCTCGGCCACCCCCTCGGCCACCCCGGAGAGCCCGTCGGCCTCGCCCACGACCTCCGGGAGTACGGCCCCGCCGGCGGAGCCGCCCACACCGACGACCGCGCCCCCGGCCTCGCCCACACCCGGCACGGTCACGATCACCATCGGTTCCTGGCAGCGAGGGCAGACCCCGGGGACGCTGATCGCCGACGTCACCGTCGACACCACCGGGACCGGGCCCGTGACCGTCACGGCGGACTACTACGTCGACACGCCCGCCGATTCCTATGGAAACCGGACCAAGGTGCTGTCCGGCGGCACGCATTACCCCGTGACCTTCGAGGCGGACTTCTCCAACCACCCGTGCCGGGGCACCTGGATGGTCACGCTCACCACCACTCCGGCCGCCGCGAACGGACCGCAGACAGCCTCCCTGGACGCTCCGCCGTGCTGAGCGGCGACGAGCGACGGCGAGAACGGATCGACATGACGACAACCACCACGGTCGCCGGGCGCCCCCTGTCGGGCTGGACGCGGGACGCACGCCACGGCACCTGGCACGCGCTGCTCCCGGGCCGGTCCGGCGAGTCCGAGCTCGGCGCGCTGCGCATCGACCGTGCCCTGCTCGCACCGGAGGGCACGCGTGAGCGGCTCGCGGCGGCCGTGCTGGCCGTCGCGAAGCTCCGGCTGCCCGGGGTGCTCGGCACGGTCGACCTCGTCGCGGAGGCCGGGGAGGTGTGGCTGATCACCGCCCGGCCACCGGCTCCCACCCTCACGGACCTGCTGGCCCGCGGGGGCAGGGGCCCCGACGCGGGCAGCGCGGCCAGTGTCCTGAACGAGACCGCGCAGAGCCTGCTCGCCCTGCACGCGGCCGGCCTCGCCCACGGGGGGCTGGACGCGGACACCGTCGTCCTCGCCCCGGACGGCGTCGCCCTGCTCGCCGAGGCCGCGCTGGGCACGGTGCTGGGCGACACGCCGGACTCCGCGCGCCGCGAGGCCGACATCGCGGCCTGGGCCGGCCTGTCCCGCACCCTCGGCGAGGCCTGGGCGGCCACCGGCACCCCCGCGGCCGCCCTGTTCGCGCACTGTTCCGCCACCGCCGGTTCCGAGGGACTCGCGGCGGCCCGAGCAGCACTGGTCGCCGGGCGCGCGGCGCTACCGGCGGGCTTCCTGCGCCGTACGGAACTCCGCGCGGCGGTGGCCGCGGCGAACCCGGCGATCACCACGACACCGACGGCGGACGAGACGGGGGCGGACGCCCAGCGCGTGCGCCCCCAGGAGGGGGGATGCGAAGCCGCCGGTTTCGAGACCGCCGGTTCCGAGGCCGACGGTTTCGAAGCCGCTGGTTTCGAAGCCGATGGTTTTGAAGCCGCTGGTTTCGAAGCCTCCGGTTGCGACGTCGCTGGTTTTGAAGCCGCAGAGTCCGAGGGCGCGGAGTCCGAGGGCGCGGGTGCCGTGGACACGGGTTCCGAGGGCGCGGGTGCCGTGGACACGGGTTCCGAAGGCGCAGGCCCCGGGGACGTGGTCCCGGAAGTGGACAGGCCCAGGCACGCCGTGCCGGACGAGCAGCTCACCATGCCCAGCCGCACCCGCTCCGCCCCGCACCAGCCTCGCTTCGTCCCGCACCAGTCCCGCTCCGCCCCGAACCAGCCCCACCGCACTGCCTCGGACGACAAGGCCACGGCCTCGGATGACCAGGCCACCCTTCTCGGCAAACGCAACCGCACCCCCGCCGGACCTCTGACAGCGACCCCCACCGAGGCAACGACGCCACCCCCGGCCGGCGAAGACGACGGCGAGATCCTCCTGCGCTTCGGCCCCGGCGTCCCCGTCGAGGCCCAGGACGTCCTCCGCGCCCAGTGGCGCACCGCACCCGTACCACCTCACCGCCGCCCCCACCGTCGAAGATGGCGTGCCTGGATCGCCACGACCGCCTTCCTGACCGCCGCGGCCGTTCTCCTCTGGCTGCTGTTGCGCCCGTCCCCCGCCCCGACGGTCACCGCTGTCGAAGTCCGGGCGCCCGCAGGGCGGTTGCACTGCGGACAGACCGCCGATCTGGTCGGCGTCGTGACCACCGACGGCCGCGGCGGCCCGGTGACGTACCACTGGCTGCGCAGCGACGGCCACGACTCCGGCGAGCTGGTCCACATGGCCCGCCGGGGCGACCGCATGGTCACCGTGCACCTCCGCTGGACGGTCCGCGGCCCCGGCAGCTTCCGGGGAACCGCCCGCCTGCGGATCGCGCACCAGAGCAAGCCGACCGAGGCGGAAGGGACCTTCAGCTACGCGTGCTCCTGACTGACCCGGCCACCGCCTCGACAGCCGGACCAGCGGCGAGCAGCGTCGCGAGCGCCGCGTCCTCATAGGTGAACGGGGTGCGGCCCGGGGACGCTGTCCTCGCCAATACTGTTGGCGCCCTGGCGGCCACCACGGCGTTGACCGTGGCGTCGTGTGGTCGATCTCCTGGAAGCCGCGGGCGTCAGGCCGGGCGAGGCATCAGCGGTGCCAGTACTTGACGCCGCAGGTGGCCGCGGATGGCACGCGAGGAATACGGCCAGAACGGCAGGGGCCGGGTCCGTGGTCTGCCCTGGCCAGTGCGGGGCACCGTCTCGAAAGCAGGGGAGGCTGGGTGAATGGACGTCAGGTCAGATGCGGCATGACTTCGGTGGCGAAGAGCCGCATCGAGTCCAGCTGGGTGGCCTCGTGGAAGTAGAGGACGAAGTACTCGATTCCCGCGTCCACGAGGGCGCCGAAGGTCTCCACCAACTGCTTGGGTGTGCCCACGGCATTGTGTTCCGCGAGCTCTGCGCGGGTTTGCCCTTTCAGGTGGGGGGCGGTCATCCTCGTGATCCCGGCCTCGTCGGGGGCGACGAACACGGACAGCGTGGCCGTGCGCAGGATGTCGTCGTAGGCGCGGCCGACGTCGGCGCAGTGGCGCGCGAGCACGTCGAGCTTGTGGCGGTAGAACTGCGGATCGGTGTGGTCGGTCAGGTTGCAGGCGTCCGCGTACTGCGCGACCAGGCGCAGGGTGACCTTCTCGCCGCTGCCGCCGATCAGCAGCGGGATGTGCGGCTGCTGCACGCCGGTGGGCACGTTGACGGCGTCGCGGACCTGGTAGTAGCGGCCTTCCAGGGTGCTGCGCGGGGACCGCAGCATGGAGGTGACCACCTGGGCGGCCTCGCCGAGGCGGCGCAGCCGCTCGCCGGTGGTGGGGTAGGGCGCGGGATAGCCGTAGGCCTCGTACTCGCGCTGGTCCCAACCGGCACCGAGGCCGAGCAGGGCACGGCCGCCGCTGGCGGCGTCCAGGGTCGCCGCCATCTTGGCCAGCAGGGCCGGGTTTCGGTAGCTGTTGCAGGTCACCAGTTGTCCGAGGCGGACCCGGCGGGTCTCGCGGGCGAGTGCGGCAAGGCTGGTCCAGCACTCGAACACGGTCTCCTCTTCCGCTTGGACCGGCTGGAGGTGGTCGTACAGCCAGACCGAGTCGAAGCCGAGCTCCTCCGCCTCACGGGCGACAGCGACCAACGCCTCGAACTGCTCGACCGGGTCGGCGAGATGGCCGAGATCCAGCCGCCAGCCCTGCGGCACCACCGCGCCCCAACGGATTTCCGACATGCCCGCACACCCTCTCGCCCGTATCCGCCACGGTCCTGTCGGCACCACGGGGGAGGAAACTGACACGACCGTCGAGGCTAGCCCGCGCTCAGCACCCCTGCAAGTTCTTGCAGCAAGTGCATGTAACGTTGCCCCGTCGCTCCACTGGTGTGATCCCCGCGGAGGCGACACCCCGTGACTCCGACCCGGCGCGAGAGTTGCAGCAGGCCGGTGCGACGTTCAACCAGCTTTTGGACTCGGCTGACGCTGACGACTTGCCTGCCGGAGCAGCGGAAGCCGTTGGACCAATGAGCAGTTGCTCTACCACATGCTGTTCGGCTACATCGTCGTGTAGGCGCTGCTGCTCCTGGTGCGTCTATTTGGTCAAGGACCTGATGACCCTCGAAGACGTGTACCGCTATCCCACTCAGCACTTTGACTTCCACCGCGACCAACTCACCTTGGGCACCCCGTCCTGACCCGCACCGCAGGGTTGTGGGCTGCACGACCGCGTGCCGTGGCCGATCGCACGCTGCGGCCGTGAAGGCACTGAATCAGTCCTGGCAGCCTGCAGCTTGATGCCGCCTCGGCTTCCGCGAATGCGGGTGCGGGATCGGCGGTGGTCTCTGCTGGTGTGCAGTAGGCGCTGCCCCGCCGCCCACACGGTGCACCCGGACGTCACACCTTTCTGCCGAACAGCCGGGTGATGTCGTAGACGAAGGAGCAGCCCGATCAGTGTGATCAGCGTGGCGATCACGGCGGCCGCGGCGCTCACCTCTCGCCTGCGCTTGGGCGGTCAGGGCCAGCTCGGTCCGGTGTGGTGGTCGTGCTTGTGCAGCGGGTCCTCGTTCCTGTCGGCGCGGTGCTGATCGTGGCTGCCGTACATGTCTTGGCCAAGGACGCTGCGCATCGTGAGGAACACCATCAGTGGCCAGGTGGCGGCGAGGTCGAGCCATGGGGATCCAAGCGATGATCGAGGACCCGGACGCCGACGACGTCGATCGCGGCGGCGAGGGCCTACATGCCGCAATTGCGCTGGTCCATCATCGGCCTCCTTCGGCCGAGGGCATCGGCCGCAACCGGCGCGGTCAGCGGGCTTCAGGGTTTGGTGAGAGGTTCGGCGCGCAGTGCGTTCAGGCGGCGCTGGTAGTCGTCCTCGTCGATCTCGCCGCGGGCCAGCCGCTCACGAAGGATGTCCTCGGCGGAGGCCATGGCCGGAGCGTGGGTGTGCTCTTGGGGCCGGTTGAGGTTGCGGAAGAGAAGCACGGCGACTGTGATGATCAGCGCCCAGAAGAGGATGCTCGACGACCCGGCACTCGGTCGGCTCCCGCCCGGTGAAGGATGTGCCGAACTCGGTGTTCAGCCGGTCCGCCACGTCCTGCGGCAGGGGCCAGGCCAGGGCAGTGATACCGGACGGGCGGGCGGCGAGCAGGGCGGCGTCGGTGGCTCGCCGTTCGTCCCGGTGTCCCGTGACGCCCCCCCGTGTCGCACACGAGTAGGTGGCTCGGATGCTCCTCACGGATCAGGCGAATCACCTGCTCGATGAGTCGGTGCGGCGGGACGTCGTCCAGACCGCCGTCCGGGTGCTCGGCCAGTTTCCACGGGCTGGACGCCCAATTCCCTTGCGATGCAGGCGAGTTCGTCCGAGCGGACTTTATGCAGGTCGCCGGGTCTGCCGTGCAGGGTGGACGCCTTGCCGTGGGTGAAGCAGAGCACCGCTGTGGGTACGCCGCCGTCGGACAGCAGGGTGAGGAGGCCGCCCAGCCCGAACGACTCGTCGTCGGGATGGGCGTCCACCGCCAGCACGCGCCGTACTCCGTCCGGCAGGCCGGGGAGGGTGCCGGCCATCTCAGGTGTAGATGATCTGGCCGCCGGCCGCGCGCTCGTAGAACTCGCCGACCGTGATGATGCCCTGGACCTGCTCGACGAGGTCGTCCTTGTCGAGTTCGAAGAGGTCCACCGACGCCTTGCAGGCGTAGATGCCCGCGCCGGTGTCCGAGATCATCTCGATGAACTCGGGGATCGGCGGGATGTCGAGCTTGTCCATCTTGCGTTCCATGTAGCGGGTGATCAGGTCGGGCACTCCCGGCATGCCGCCCAGCAGGGTGGGCAGGTGCAGGCCGGGGTTGCCGACGGTGGCCAGCTTGATGTGCTCCCAGCGCTTCTTCGTGATGGCGTCGAGGCCGAAGAAGGTGAAGAACAGGTCGGCATCGATGCCTTCGGCGCGGGCGCCGTTGGCCATGATCAGGGCCGGGTAGATCCCTTCCAGGGATCCCTTGGAGACGATGATCGAGACCTTCTCGATCGTGGCGGTTACGGCCATGACGGCACGCTCCTCGATGGCAGGGACGATGGCTGGGATGTCAGATGCAGCCGCGCGGCTTGGGGATGCCGGCGATCTTCGCGGCGGTCTTCGCCGGGCCCTTGGGGAAGAGCTGGTAGAGCTCCTTGACGCTCACGCCGGAGGTCTTGCCGAGGACGCGAACGGTGGGGCCGGTGCCCTTTTCCGCGTATTGGGCGCGCATGAAGCGGATGACCGTCCAGTGCTGGTCGGTCAGCGTCTCGATGCCTGCCTCGCGGGCGATCTGCTCGGCCATGGGTTCGGTCCACTGCGCGGGGTCGGTGAAGAAGCCGTCGTCGTCGACGGGGACGGCTGTCTCGCCGTAGGTGGCGGTGGGCATGGCTGCGTTCTCCTTCATTCAGACGTTCAGACGTTCAGACGTTCAGACGTTCAGGCGTGGACGTGGTGCTTGCCGCGATCGGGCATCGCCGAGTCGATGCCGGGCAGTTCCCGGCCGGGCAGGAGGCTGTGCCAGTACAGCCACTCGAAGGCGAGCTTGCCGAGGTGGTTGGCGTGCGACTCCTTCAGCAGCGGCAGTCCGACGGCGGCCGGGAAGTGACCCGGCAGCGGTTCGGTGTCGTAGTTGAAGTCGATCAGCAGCGCCTTGTGGAAGCCGGTCTCGACGAAACAGTTGGTGTGTCCGTCGAAGGTGGCGTCCAGCGGCTGTCCGGCCAGGAAGCGGCCGATGTTGTGGGTGAGCGTCTCCCCGGCGAAGTGCGCCACCGAGCCGGCCTTGGACGCCGGCAGTCCGGCCGCGTCGCCGATCGCGAACACCTCCGGACGCTTGGGGTGTTGGAGGGTGTGCTGGTCGACGGGGATGAAGCCCAGTTCGTCACCGAGGCCCGGGGAGCGGCCGACGTACGATGCGCCGCCGTGCAGCGGCACGACCACTGCCAGGTCGAACGGGACTTCGCGCGCGTCGTACGAGACCAGTCGGCCGCCTTGGCCGTCGACCTCTCCGAGCGTGAACTCGGTGACCAGTTCGATGCCCTTCTGCTCCAGCAGCCCGCCGAGCGCCTTCGCCGCGACCGGCTTGGTGAAGGCGCCGTCCAGTGGGGTGACATAGGTCAGCTCGACCCGGTCACGGATGCCGCGCCGCCGGAAGTACCAGTCGGCCAGGAAGGCGAACTCCAGTGGCGCCACGGGGCATTTGACCGGCAGATCGGCCACGTTCACCACGACGCGCCCGCGCTCGAAGCGCTCAAGGGCGTGGTGCAGTCCGACGGCTCCGGGCAGGTCGTAGAAGGTGAAGACCTTCTCGCCCCAGCCGGGGCCGATCAGCCCCTCGGTCTCCTCCGGGAGGAGTGCGGCTCCTGTGGCTACCACGAGGACGTCGTAGGTCAGCCGTATGCCGCCGCCGAGGTACACCGTCCGCGCGTCCAGGTCGACCCGCTCGATCTTCGCCCGCTTGTAGTCGACGGCGGTGTTCAGCTGGCGCGGGCGGGACCGGACGAGGTGGTGCGGCTCAGCCATGCCGAAGGGGACGAACAGCAGGCCGGGCTGGTAGACGTGGTCGTCGTCCTGGTCCACGACGGTGATCCGGCATGCGCGCTCGTCGTACATGCGGCGCAGCCGGTTGGCGGCCAGCGTGCCCGCGGTGCCGCCTCCGAGTATCACGATGTGTGTGCCCATGTCCCCACTGTCGTAGGGGAGATGAGGCCCGGGCATGGGCCACTGGTCCCACGCCGGTACCCACCCGGGTATATCTTCGCTCCGCCTCTCCGGCCCCGCACGCTGCACGCCTGCCACGTATGCACCGAAAAAATACCCACTAGGGTATACCTTCTAGGTGGTCGGTGCGAGGGCCGAACGGGCCCCGTCTCACCCCGTCGGCCTCTCGATCAGTGGTGCGGTTCGCGGTCGACTGGAACTGGCAGCAGTCGACGCCGAAGAGAAAGGGCCCGGCCATGACCGGCACCGCACCCCAGGCCATCACCCCGAACCAACCGCCGCAGGCGGAGGCGCACCGCTTCGAGGTCACTCACGTCGACCGCGACATCTACACCGTGGACATCCGCGGCCATCACTTCCAGGTCGACCAGCCTCTCGAAGCCGGCGGCTCGGACATCGCGCCCACTCCCACCGAGTTGTTCGCCGCCTCCCTGGCCACCTGCGTCGCCTTCTACGCGGGCCGTTTCCTCCACCGCCACAGCCTGGACCAGGCCGGACTGCGCGTCCGTACGGAATTCACTATGGCCACCGACCGCCCTGCCCGGGTGGGCTCCTTGCACGTCACGATCATTCCGCCGCCCGGGCTGACCGAGCAGCGCCGCGCGGCCCTGCTCGCCGTGGCCTCGCGCTGCACGGTCCACAACACCCTGCACCAGCCACCCGAGATCGACATCAAGCTCGCGTCATGAGCACGCCGATCGCCGCACCTGTGACACCGCTCGTGGACCGCATCCGCCGCGGCCTGATCGGCGATGACGAAGTACTGGAGGGCCCCTACGGGCCGCGTCGTCTCGTCTACGCCGACTACACCGCCTCCGGCCGTTCCCTCGGTGCCACTTCCATGGGCGCCCCGAAGCCCGGGGTTCAGCCGTTGCGCAGAGCGGCGAAATGCGGCGCCCCAGGCGTCGGTGACGAGGACGCGGCGCTCGCGAGTCTGTCGCGACTCGGGCAGGGCGCGGCGGGAGCACCCACGTCCATGGCGCCGAGTTCACGGAGCGAGTGCGTGCCCTGCAAGGCATCAATGGCGGCAGGTGACTGAGCCGGCCTCGGCCCGTGTGGTTATTCACGGTCGACGCCGTCCCGAAACGGGACGTACAGTACCCCTAGGGGTATTTTCGAGGAGTGATCGTGGAACTGGAACTCGCGGGTGCGGACCTTAAGGCCGTACTGAACCGGCTGCGCCGCGCGCAGGGTCAGATCTCCGGCGTGATCCGGATGATCGAAGAGGGGCGCGACTGCGAGGAAGTCGTCACGCAGCTCGCCGCCGCCTCACGCGCACTCGATCGGGCGGGATTCGCGATCATCGCTACCGGCCTGCAGCAGTGCGTGGCGGACATCGACTCCGGTCGGCAGAACGGTGAGGACTCGGTCGTCATGCGCGCCCGGCTGGAGAAGCTGTTCCTGTCGCTGGCGTAAGAGTTCATTCCGCTGAGGCCGCAACAGGCCAGCGGCGACCAGCATGAACCCGGCGACCGCCGGCAGCCACAGCGCGAAGATCCGGCGACGCGTAGACCTGGAGGTCTTCGAGGACGCACGCCGGACGTTCCACCGGCCGACGATCACGACCGTGCCGACTCCGCCACCGGGCGCACGCCTCACGACATTGGCTCCCCGTGAAGAACTTCCTCGGGGCCAATGGCCGTGACACCGATCCACGGACTCCCGGAGAAATCCACATCGGGCCGGAACGACCTGAAAGCACCTGCCGAGCACCTGCTGATGAAGGGCGTCTCGTCCCGCGCCCTGCGAGCCGAAGAGAAGGACCGACGCCATGCGCTACGACCGCACAGTGCACCTCGACACCGACTTCGCCACTACCGTCGCCCGCACCCGCGACGCCCTCGCGGAGCAGGGGTTCGGGATCCTCACAGAGATCGACGTCACCGCGACCCTCAAGGCGAAGCTCGACCAGGACATGGAGGACTACGTCATCCTCGGCGCCTGCAACCCACCCCTCGCGCATCGCGCCCTGGAGCCCGACCGCTCGATCGGCCTGCTGCTCCCGTGCAATGTGGTCGTCCGCAGGGACGGCGACCGTACGGCCGTCCAGGCCCTCGACCCGAACACCATGGTCGCTCTCAGCGAACTCGAGGCTCTGCGCCCCGTCGCCGAGGAGGCCGCCCGTCGCCTCGATGCCGCCCTCGCGTCACTTACCGCAGCCGATACCGACAGCTGAGATCCCTGGACGAGTAGAGACCCTGCTTTTCGCTGCCACCTCGGCCACCGGGCGAATCGTCGATGAACCTGACGCACCTTGAACGTCCCGGTCCACCTGACAGCGTGGGTGACCAGGTGCCACAAGACACCTGTGAGCAGCACCAGGCGATTTGGGCGCGGCGGCCGGGGGCATCAGCTGAAGTCATCGACGCGGCAGCGGTGACCGACAGCCGCAGAAACGCCCCTCACCACCCGAATCACGCCTCAGCGCCTGTCCCGGGCGCCAGCGGCGTACACGACGGGTCGGCTCTTCTCCGCGGCAGAAGGGCTTGATCACACGTACTGGCCTACACCGCCGGCAGGGCCTGGATCGAGGCGCTGCGCATCGACCACGCCAACCACTTCCTGGGTCTGCGCCTGAACGACTACGTCTCCCTCGCGCCGTTCACCGGGGCGCTGGAGTACCTGATCGCCACCCGCCGCCCTCGCCCGAGCGACAACGCTCCGTACCCCGGCGCGGTGGGGGGGCGACGAAGCCATGCCGCCGGTCGCGACCGGCGTTTCTGGCCGCGAGAGAGCCTGACCGCGGCTCCGGGGACCGACATATCCACGCTCCAGCCAGCGCCTCTTCCCGAAACCGGCGCCTCGACCCCCGCTGCCGCCTCCCCGCGGCGCCCCTGGACAGGCCCCGGCCGTGGGCAGAGCCGGCCTGCACCGGCCCGCTGAGTGGGCCGACACCCCCACCCGCAACGCAGCGCCCGCCCACCGCGCCGCCGCCCTCCGCTGCGTGCACTTCAGGCCGTCTTGGCTTTGGCATTCTTGGCCCGCCGCACCTGGGCGTGGGTGCTGAGCGTCTGGTATCCGATCGCGGCCTTCGCCGTCATCCCGGCCACCGCGAACCACTTCGTCGCCGATGCCGTCGCGGGGATCGGCAGCCTGGCGGTCGGCTTCTTCGTCCAGGTGCTGCTCACTGGACTCCCCGTCTGCCCTGCGCCGCTCCGGCATGCCTGAACGGTCGGCCAAGCCTTGACCCAGCGTCTCCATGGGCCCACAGCTCGGCCACGGCCGTCCGGCCGGCCCACAGGTCGGGGCGGGCGTCACGGCCTGACAGCCCGGTGACCGCGGCGGCATCGGCCTCCTGAGCGGCCATTGCTGGAATTGCGAGACCTTGCCGCGCAGGCGAAGCGGCCCGCAGTCGACGGCCGGACCGAGGCCGAAACCCGGACCGGAATATACCCCCGGGGGTACCAATGTTAGAGTGCATATACCCCGGGGGGTACATTCAGCGGGAAGGAAGCATCTCCGTGTTCTTCATCGACACCATTGAGCTCGAGGGCCTGGGCAACCGCAGCTACCTGGCCGGCGGCACGCAGACGGCCGTGGCGGTGGACCCGCCGCGCGATGTCGACCAGGTACTGGCGGCCGCCGCGCGCCGGGGGGTACGGATCTCGCACGTGGTGGAGACGCACATCCACAACGACTACGTCACCGGCGGTCTGGAACTGGCGCGGGTCACGGGCGCCTCCTACCTGGTGCCCGCCGGGGCGCGCGTGTCGTTCACGCGGGTCCCGGTGACCGACGGCGACACCGTCACCGTCGATGGCGAGCTGGAGCTTCGGGCGGTCGCCACCCCGGGCCACACTCCCCACCACACCTCCTACGTCCTGCAGGACCAGGGGCAGCCGGTGGCCGCCTTCACCGGCGGCTCCCTGCTCATCGGCACGGTGGGCCGTCCTGACCTGGTCGAGCCACGTCTGACCGAAGGGCTGGCTCGCGCTCAGCATGCCTCCGCACATCGCCTGGCGGCCGAACTGCCGGACGAGACGTCCGTGCTGCCCACGCACGGCTTCGGCAGCTTCTGTTCCTCGGCGCAGGCCGAGGGGGACGCCACCACGATCGGCAAGGAGAAGGCGGTCAACGCGGCTCTGACGACGGACGTGGACTCGTTCGTCGCGCAGCTCCTCGCGGACCTTGACGCCGTCCCCGCCTACTACACGTACATGGGGCCGGCCAACGCCGCCGGTCCCGCGCCCGTGGACCTGACCCCTCCGGCTGTCGCGGACGCCGACGAGATCGCCGTGCGACTCGCGGCCGGTGAGTGGGTCGTCGACCTGCGCAACCGGGTCGCGTTCGCGGAGGGCCACGTCGCCGGGTCGTTCAACTTCGAGGCAGACGGCAAGATCGCAACGTATCTGGCCTGGATGATCCCGTGGGGCAAGCCGGTGACGCTCCTCGCCGAGTCTCCGGAACAACTGGCCGCCGCGCAGCGGGAACTGGTCCGGGTCGGTATCGACCGCCCCGCGGCCGCCGCCACCGGCACGCCGCAGCAGTGGACAGCCGAGGGCGACGCGCTCGCATCCTTCCCCCGCTCCACGTTCGCCGGTCTGGCCGAGCGGGGCACGGACGGCATCGTCGTCCTGGACGTGCGGCGCGAATCCGAACGGGCCGCCAGTCACATTGAGGGCTCTGTGCACATTCCGATCCACCAGCTGCACAAGAGGCTCGGCGAGGTACCGGCCGGCACCGTCTGGGTGCACTGCGCCGGCGGCATGCGCGCTGGTATCGCCGCCTCGCTGCTGGACGCGTCCGGCCGTGCCGTGGTGGCGGTCGACGACGGCTTCGACAACGCCGAGGCCGCCGGACTGGCCATCGGCACCGGCTGACCGCAGCCGACTGGCCCGTACCCGAGAACTCTTCGAGAGGTTGTGTGATGTTCCTTTTCCGTCGCGGCGCGAACCGCGTCACCGTGGACGAGGCCCACCGGCGCACCCAGGGTGCCAACGCCCCGGCTGTCCTGCTGGACGTGCGCGAGCAGACCGAGTGGAACGTCGGACACGCACCCGGCGCCATCCACGCGCCGCTGTCCCGGCTGGCTGCGGGGGCGGACCTGCCGAGCGTGGCCCAGGCGAGGCCGCTGGTGGTGATCTGCCGCAGTGGGCGGCGCTCACAGCAGGCCGCCGAACTACTGGCTCAGCGCGGCTCCGACGCCGTCGACGTCAAGGGCGGTATGCAGGCGTGGGCCGCCGCCGGACACGCCGTCATCGACAAGCACGGGAACGACGGCTCGATAGCATGACCGCCCTGATCCTCGCGCTCGTCGCCGGCGGCGTCATCGGCCTGGCCCTGGGCGGACTCGGCGGAGGCGGCAGCGTCCTCGCCGTCCCCGCCCTGATCTACCTGCTCGACTTCACCCCGGCGCAGGCGACGACGGCCAGCCTCATCATCGTCACCCTCACGTCCGTCACAGCACTCGCCGGGCACGCCCGGGACGGCAACGTGGCCTGGCGCACGGGGCTGCTCTTCGCCGCGGCCGGCATCGTGCCCGCGGTGATCGCCGGAGCCGCCGCCGGCCACCTGCCCAACGCCATGCTGACCGTCGCCTTCGCCCTCATCGCGGCACTCGCCGCCCTGCGCATGCTGCGCCCCGCGCATAACGAGCCATCCGGCCCGGTGAACCCCCGCAAGGCCGCGGCAGCCGGCGCCGGGCTCGGCGCGGTCACCGGATTCCTGGGCGTGGGCGGCGGCTTCCTGGCAGTACCGGCGCTGGTCGGCGTGCTCCGACTGACCATGCGCCGGGCGGTCGGCACCAGCCTCCTGGTCATCACGATCAACTCAATGGCAGCCCTCACCGCACGGGCCGGCTCCGGCACGCACCTGGACTGGGCCGTCATCGCACCGTTCACCGCGGCAGCGATCCTGGGCGCCTGGGACGGCAAACGCCTTTCGAAAAAGCTCAAGGGCCAGACACTTCAGCGGGTCTTCGCCTACGTGCTCCTCGCGGTCGCCCTCTTCATGCTGGTCGATGTGCTCGTCTGACCCGCCCACGGTCACAGGCCCCAAACACCCCGAAGACCCGCCGCCGCGCCCGGTGCAGCCCCTCGGCACCGATCGACAGCACTCCCCACCGGGTGACCGGGTTCCACGACCACCGCGTCCTCACCCACACCCCATCGGCACGAGAAGTCCTCCGTCCAAGACACCCCAACGCACAAGGATGACAACAACCATGACCACCCCCACCACCCTCGACCCCCGCCAGGCCCGCGCCCGCCTGCACGAACTCACCATCATCGACGTCCGCACCCCCGGCGAGTACGCCGGCGGCCACATCTCCGGCGCCCTGAACGTCCCCCTGGACCAACTCGACCGCGCGCTTCCCGACCTCCGCACCGCCGCCCAGACCGGTGAAGTCCTCGTCGTCTGCGCCTCCGGCGCCCGCTCCGAGAACGCCTGCCGGATGCTCGCGGAGAACGGCATCCACACTGCCACGCTCACCGGCGGCACCGGCGCCTGGGCCGCCCAGGGCCACGACCTGCACCGCCCCGAGGGCAACCAGAAGGCGACCTGGGGCATGGAGCGCCAGGTCCGCCTCACCGCCGGCTCCGTCGTCCTGCTCGGCCTGGCCCTGGGCGAGTTCGTCCACCCGGCCTTCCGGCTGCTGTCAGCCGGCATCGCCGGCGGCCTGGTCTTCTCCGCCGTGACCAACAGCTGTGGCATGGCCGCAATGCTCGCCAAGCTTCCCCACAACCGGCCCCGCAAGGCCGACCTCGACGCGACGCTGGCCCGCCTGCGCAACAGCTGACGCGGGCAGGGCTGCGACCACTCCCGAATGTGTTCGTACCGACCCTGGTACGGATCACAGCCGCCCAGACCACACTATTCAAGGCGGCGGTCACGGTGATCGAGAGAGCCTCTCAACCACCTTTCAGCCGCTATGAGTTCAGCGACCTCACACTCCACGCTCATGGGTCTGACGGACGGCTCCGTCAGGCGTGGAGGGGCGGGAACACCGTAGTTGACGAAGGTCCGACCGAAATCGGGCGGGCCTTCGTTTGCCTTTGTGGCCAGCTGCCTGACCCCCTCGCCAGTCCCGCTACGGCCGCCGCACTGGCACTGTGCGCCGAAACTGCACCCACGATGCTTATGAGCGGATACCTCAGATTTTCGGCGTGCCGGCCGTCTCTCCGCTGGCGTCCCTCGCCCTCGGCACGACGGTACGGCCCGGTCATTACAGCCCGTCAATTCGTCGATCGGAAATCAAGTCGTCGTCAAAGCCAGCCGCCAAGTGCGATCAGCCCGTGGTGCACCGACGGCTCAACGAAGGGATTGGGCCGGAGTGAGGGCCCGTACGCCAGCTCCGTCATGTCTATGCGCATGGCGTACGCCGGTTGTCGAGGAGCCGAAGGCCGACGATCCAATCAGCGGCCTCGCTGACGGCGTACTCGCGGCGCAGAGACCAATCCGCGGCATAGACGGCGGCCACCACCCGAAGTGAAGCCGCGGATCCGGTGACGACGTCGACCAGGTGCACCTGCCCAACTCCACCGCACGGTCGGCGGTGTCGGTGTAGAAGGCTGCCGACTCCGTGACCGCGATCTCCGCACGCTCCGACCGAGGACTGTCGGATGCGCCTGGCAGGATGCCGGGCCATGAGCCCGACACCAGAGATGACGCAGAAGACCCTGACCGAACGCGGCTTCCGCGGCTTCATGCCGTTCCGTGAACTGCCCGACAGCAACGTCCCCACCGGGGACGGAATCTACGTGGTGCTCCGCACGGACACCTCGCCCCCGTTGTTCCTCCCCACCAGCCCTGCCGGGCACCTCAAGGGCCGCGACCCGTCCGTGACGGTCGATAAGCTCGGCAATGCCTGGGTAGACGGGGCAACGGTCGTGTACATCGGCAAGGCCGCGGGCCAGGACGGATTGAATCAGCGGCTTGCCGACTACCGCCGCCACGGCACCGGTCTGCCGGCCGGACACTGGGGCGGCCGCTACATCTGGCAGCTGGTCGACTCGGACGCACTGCTGGTCGCCTGGCGACTGATGACCGAGGACGACGCGGGTGAGGCTGAGCAGGACTTGATCGACGAGTTCAAAGAACTCCACGGAGGAGCTCTGCCCTTCGCCAACCTCAGAAACAACTCCCGAAAGGGTCCGGAGACGGACACCAACATCGACTGACCCCGGTCACCCTGCACCACCCAAGGGCCGCGCGTCGACACCGGCCGCAGCTCTGTCGCGTGCACGCCGGGGCGTGGTGGCTGCGTCGGCCCACGATCAGGAGTTCGGCGCGCTCGGCGGCTGCTACGACGACCCTGGCGGGGCTTTCGAGGCGGATGTCCTCCGTCACGGCCACGCCCGGAAACTTCTCGCGCCAGGGGCGGAGTGCCTGGCTCAGATGCTTCTGCGAGTCCTGGATGATCTCCTGGGTCATGGTGTGGTCCACGCCCCACGGGGCGTACGCGTGGATCGGGACGCCGCGGCCGTGGACGGCGCGGAGGGGTACGCCCCCAGCTGCTGCGGTGGTGAAGGCGAATTCGAGCAGGTCGTCGCACGGGCCGTGCAGTTTCAGCCCCATCACCACTTCGCCTGCTGCACCTGACTGAGGCGTCGAGGGCCGTTCTGCACGCTTGTCTGCTCGTACGAGGACCACGGGCCCCTCGGCGCTTGCCACGACGGACATGCCGATGTCACCGAGGAAGTAGCTCTCCACAGAAGTCAGGCCGCGCGAGCCGAGCACGAGTATCTCCGACTCGGACGCCGCTTGGATCAGTGCGTCCTGCGCGTCGTCGGCGACGAGGTTGCCGACGACGGTGAGGCCCGGGTGGTGCGCCTGGAGTTCCGTCTGGGCGTTGTGCATGAGCCGCTTCGCCCAGTAGTTCTGGTCGATTTCCGAGGGGACGGCGGTCGGTTCCGGTGCCAGCAGGGGCCACGCGTGCAGCAGGCGCAGGGTGAGCTTGCGCCGCTGGGCTTCGTCGGCGGCCCAGTGGGCAGCGGCGAGGCTCTCGGGTGAGCCGTCGAGGCCCACGGTGAGGACTCGTTCCATGGCGACTGTCTCCGTCTCGTACGAAGCTGGAAGGACGGTGAGTGTGGCCGCTGTCCGGACTGCTGCGGTCTCGGTGAGTCTTTGGCCGTGCGAGAGCGGGCTGTGGGACGTAACCGGAGCAGCGCATGAGCATCTGTGTCGGCGCGTCGAGCACGGCGCTTCTCCCTTGAGGAGTACCCCAGATCGCCTCGCAGCGCATGTGGCCCCGGGACGCGGTGAAGGGACGGACATGAAGTCCGGCATGAGGAGGCGGAAGCAATGGCGGTTCCCCTGGTGGTCGGCATCGACGGGTCCGAGGCGAGTCTGGAGGCGGTGGACTGGGCCGCGGACGAGGCGGCCCGGCACGAGGTGCCGCTCCGTCTCCTGCACGCGGCCCCTGCGGACGACGACGCGTCAGACCTGGTCGCCGCAGCCTCGGAGCGCGCCGGCAAGAGTGCTCCTGCGGTACAGCTGTCGAGTGTGGTGCTCTCCGAGGACGCGGCGTCTGCGCTGGTCGGCGAAGGACGCAACGCCCTCGCTCTGGTGGTCGGGTCCAGAGGGCTCGGAGGTCTCACCGGGCTGCTCCTCGGATCGGTCGGCCTGGCTGTGGCGGCCCGTGCCGACTGCCCGGTCGTCGTCGTACGTGGCGGGGTCGAGCACCGCCACAGCCGGTTCGGGTGCGTCGTCGTCGGAGTCGAGGCCGGGGAAGGCAGCGGTACGGCCGTGGAGTTCGCGTTCCGTGAGGCACACTTGCGGCGCTGTCGGCTCCTGGCGGTGCACGCCTGGAGCGTCCCCGTGGGGAACCCCGGGCCTCCGGCCCTGTCCGGCTACGCTCTCAAAGCCCTCGACCGCCCGCCTGCCCAGGTTCTGGCCGACGCCCTGCACCGCTCCGAACAACGGTATCCGGACGTGCCGGTGAGCAGCGAAGTGGTCGAGGGCCCGGCACGACGGGCGCTCCTGGATGCCGCGTCCGCTGCTGATCTGCTGGTTGTCGGAGCCCGCAGACGACAGGGGCACGTCGGTCTTCAGCTGGGCCTGGTCAACCATGCGGTGCTGCACCACGCGCCGTGTCCGATCGCGGTCGTTCCGCAGATATGACCAGGCGGAGCCCTGAGGGGCCGGTGGTCTGTCGGCGAGGGCCTTTGGCCCTGTGGACCGAGATCGGCCGCCATGGGAACGTGGCGAGGGAAGCAGCCGTGGTGGGGGACGCACCACGCAACGGCTGAAGGCCAGACCATGAGCGCACAGGATTCGCCGCACACGCCCGGCCCTCTCAGCCGCACCGAAGAGCACCCGCCCAAGGGCACGAACCTGTACGGGGCACCGCATTACTTCGGTCGAGAGGCGAGTGAGAACCTGCTCGACCGTGCAGTGACTCGCGCCGACGCAGACCCCCGTTCGACCCTTGTCGCTGGGCCGCACTGCCGACTCAGCGCGCGTCCCGTGGCCCGGCCGGAGTTGCGGACTCGCCGGTGAGTTGGGGCTCGACGTCCACGACGCCCTCCACGGCGCGCACGAGGCGCACGGCGACCGAGATGAGCGAGGTGTCGCGGATGTGTCCGCGGAGGGTGACGACTCCCTCGTGCACGTTCACGTGGATGGCGTGGCTAAAGGCCGGGAAGAGGTACGACACCACGGTGCGGCGGACCTCCTCCTCGATGTCCTCGTCCGGCCGAAGGAAGACCTTCAGCAGGTCTGCACGGCTGACGATGCCCTGCAGCATGCCGATGTCGTCGACCACGGGCAGACGTTTGACGTGCCGGACGGCCATGATCCTGGCTGCCTGGGCCAGGGTGGCGTCAGGGTGGACCGTGATGGCGGGGGCGCTCATGAGTTCTTCTGCCGTTGCTGACCCAGCCTTGGCGACGTCGGACAGACGCCGACGTTGTTCGACGAGGCTCGGGTCGCTGTCACGGAACTCCTCCTTGGGCAGCAGGTCGGCTTCGGAGACGACACCGATCACGCGGCCTTCGCCCTCAAGGACGGGCATGGCGCTGACCTTCCACTGCTCCATGATTCGGACCATCTCTTTGAAGGGCGCGTCACGTCCGACAGACACGACCGTCTGAGTCATCACATCGCTCACGATGTGCGGGGTCTGCGGCACTGCGAAGCACCTCGTCTCGCCTTGTCAGGGAACCTCGCCCGCACCGTGGGGCGCGTACAGGTCGAGCAATTGCACCCGGGCTGACCTGAGTCGGCGCGCGAGCACGCCGGAGACATACGTACACAGCTCGTGATCCAGCCCCGGGTCGTTTGCGCACATCTCACGAACTGGCGACGCGTCGAACTCGTAGGCACGCACCGGGCTGTTGGCCTCGGCCCCCAGATGCCAGTGATGGGGAGGGACCAGCCAGGACCAGCCCAGCAGCCTTCCGGCACCGAGGGTCTCGAGGATCGCTGCCTGCCTGCCAGGCACTTGAAGGTCGAGAGCGACCGTGCCCGTGTGGATGATCCAGAAGCGGTCGGCCTTGCCGCCCTCGTTGAAGATACGCTCGCCTGCCGCGAACGACACCTCACGAGCGAGCGCCATGAGCTGTTCGCGATGCTCCTTGGTCAGGGTGCCGAAAACGCCGGTCCTCGCAACCACGATGGTCGTCCCTTCTCCGTGACCTCGAAGTGGAGAGGGGCTCCTGTCCGGTCACGGACGTCTCATCACGCGGCCGATGCGAAAGGCATGGCGGGGGTGGGACCCAGCGGCGTCTGCTCCCGGCCGCATGACTCCACCATCGCCGCAAACCGGCGTGGCGCAACCCGGGCGGAGGCACTCCGACGCTCGAAGCGCGTGTCGCGGTGGGGCCAGGGCGGTGCGACGGTCGTGATGCACGGTGCGGTGGGTCGCTCGGCCCGAAGGGCCCCGCCCGCTCAGGCGATGGGGATCGGCCTGCCCCTGCGGACGGCGGCCGTCAGGGGCAGGCTGGAAAGACGAGCTCACTCCGTTCGAAGGCGGCCGCCCAAGTGGCGTCCCACCACCATCGACGTCGGTGGTTCCGAGGGGCAGCGGGTGTCCGCGCGTAAGGGACCCGGTCGCTGTTGGACCCCGCGACCAGCACCTGGAAGGTGCAGGAAGGGATCGTCATGAAAGCACTCGTGTTCCACGGCTCCGGCGAGTCCGCCTGGGAGGAGACCGAGGATCCCGGCCTCCAGCAGGCGACAGACGCGATCGTCCGGGTCGACGCCGTGACCATCTGCGGGACCGACCTGCACATCCTCAAGGGTGATGTGCCGGAGGTACGCCCCGGCACGGTGCTCGGGCATGAAGCTGTCGGCGAGGTCGTCGAGGTGGGCAGTGACGTGCGCAGTGTCCGCCCCGGCGACCGCGTCCTGGTCTCGTGCATCACGGCGTGCGGCCGCTGCCGATTCTGCCGGGAAGGGGCATACGGACAGTGTCGCGGTGGCGGAGGCTGGATCCTCGGCCATCTGATCAACGGGACCCAGGCCGAGTACGTCCGTGTGCCGCACGCGGACCTGTCCGTGTACCCGCTTCCCGGTGCGGTGGACAGCAAGGACGCCGTCCTGCTGGCCGACATCTTCCCCACCGCCTACGAGGTGGGTGTGTTGAACGGACGGGTACGGCCCGGAGACACCGTCGTCGTGGTCGGAGCGGGACCCATCGGGCTCGCCGTGATCGCCACCGCCCGGCTGTACACGCCCGAGAAGGTTATTGCCGTGGACCTCGCGCCGTCCCGGCTGGAGGCCGCGAAGCGTCTCGGCGCCGATGCCGTGGCCGTCGCGGGTGAAGAAGCCGAGCAGCTGGTCGCCGACCTCACCGAAGGGCTCGGAGCCGATGTGGTCATCGAAGCGGTCGGGGTGCCGGAGAGTTTCGAGACGTGCACGCGCATGGTGCGGCCTGGCGGGCATGTGGCCAACGTCGGCGTGCACGGCAAGCCCGCGACGCTGCACCTCGAAGACTTGTGGATCAAGAACGTGACGATTACCACCGGCCTGGTCGACACGCACTCCACTCCCATGCTGCTGCGCATGCTGGCCGCTGGCCGTCTTCCTGCGGCGTCCATGGTCACTCACACTTTCCCGCTGGACCGTATGGAAGAGGCGTACGACGTCTTCTCACGGGCCGGCGACACCGGTGCGCTCAAGGTAGTTCTCGGCGGGGAGCAGCACGATGCCCTGACGATCCGGGCGTCATGACAGGAGGAAATGGTGGCCTGCGGCCGTGCGCTGCGGCGGCACTGCCCCGCGACTGCGCGACGGCCTTGCACGGGCCGATCTGGCGGCGGAGCGGAGCGAGGACGCGGTCCGGCGGCGGTGGGCCGCCGGGCACGTGCTCGCCGCCGGTGTTTCCCGCCGCACCGGGCCTTTCTGAGAACCGGTGGCTCAGCCCGGGGGTCCCACGGCTGTCACGGGAACGCCGCGTGGATCTCCTACTCGGTGGCGGTGTGGGAGACCAGGAGGGACTAATCTCCCCTCGGATTGTGAACGTCGCTGTGGGGACGGTCGCTTGTCCGTCCACCCTGGCGTCGTACGCACCTCGATGTCAGCCGACACCGACGAGTCGTTCGCCTCCAGACAGCCCATCCCGCGTTACGGGGAGCCGGACGAGGTTGCCGAGGTTGCCCGCATGGCGTGTTCATCGTCGCCGAAGCCACCTGCTCGACGGGCACCGAGTTCGTCCCGGACGGCGGCGCGACCACCGGCACTCCGGCTGTTCTGCCGCCGCCCGCTGACGAGGTCGCTGGGCTCCGCCGGCCCGGCCGCGTGGGGCGGCGTGCGAGCCGATCCAGGGAAAGAATGGCATGGGGCAGGCCACATGCAGAACCTTCGGCCCCTGCACAGAGGCTTGCTGGCCCTGGCCCTCGTGTGGCCGCGACGACAGCGTGAACGGCGCGCCCCGTCCAAGCGTGTCACCGGACGGGGCATGGCCGAGGGCATTACGGCGATGCCGAGCCCACTCGTTGCAGGGCGTTGCCCACGACGGCATGAGGTGCAGGAGGAGCCATGAAGGACACCGCTGTAAGCAATGAGGTGATCGTCGGGATCGATCCGCGCCAGCAGTCCGTTCCGGCGCTCGCCTGGGCGGTCGACGAGGCTGTCCGTAGGAGGTTGCCCCTCCGTCTGGTCGTGGCGGTACCGCCCCTGCCCGGCGGGCACCACATCGACGCACCGTGGCGTCGCACGATGCTCCGGGTCGAGGGCGAAGGCGCGCTTGCCGAGGCAGTCGCCACGGTACAGGCGCTGCATGCGGAAGTGCCCCTGGCGACGGAACTGCTCGACGGGATGCCATCGGTGATGCTCTGCCAGAAGGCGGCGCAGGCCCGGATGGTCGTCGTCGGTTCCCGTCGGCTCAGTCGACCGGAGGAGCTCTTCAGCGCGGGCTCGGTGGCCGTTCCGGTCAGTGCCCAGGCGGACTGCCCGGTCGTTGTGGTCAGGGAGCCGGAGCACGCGGGGGAGCGGCATCCCCATCTCGTGGTGGGTGTTGACGGCAGCGAATCCTCCAGGGCCGCCGTGGAGTTCGCTGTAGAGGAGGCAGCGCTGCATGGCGCTGCGCTGCGCGCCGTGTGGGTGTGGCGGCGGCCGGTGGTGTCCTTCGGCGACGAAGGGGTGGGGCTTGAGGAACGGCAGCGGATCCTGTCCGAGACCGTAGCGGGATGGGCGGACCAGTACCCGGATGTGGAGATCACCCGTGAGGTACTGCGCGGCCATCCGGTGGAGGAACTGGCTCTCGCTTCGGTCGGCGCCCTTGTGGTCGTTGTCGGCAGGCATGGGCGCGGGGGGTACTCCGGGATGAGGCTGGGGTCGGTGGTTCACGGCCTGCTGCACCGGGCGGAGTGCCCGGTGATCACCGTGCCGGAGTCCCGGCATGGCTGAGCCGGGACTCGGGCCGTCGAGTGAACCGAAGCCGGACGGGAGAAGCCGCGTCACCTGCCCGGACCGACACCGCTCCGGCGTCGGGCGCCGGTGATCGGGCTCAGCCATGAGGAGGCGGCGCGTCGCCTGACTAGGTACGGTCCCAACGAAGTGACCGCCGAACGCGCTGTTCCTCTGTACCCACGCGTGGTGGCGCAGCTCCACGATCCGCTGATCATGGTGCTGCTCGCGGCCGTCGCCCTGACCCTGGCGATCGGCGATCACGCCGACTCCGTCGTGATCGCACTCGTCATCGTGGCGAATACGACCGTGGGCGTGGTGCAGGAGATCAGAGCCGATCAGGCGGTCGCAGCGCTGTCGGCAGCGAGCGCGCGTGTGCTCCGTGACGCGGCCGGGACGGAGGTGCCGTCCTCGGCGGTGGTGCCGGGCGACGTCCTGTTGCTCGGCGAGGGCGACATCGTGCCTGCCGACGCCCGGCTCACGGACGCGTCGTCGCTTCTGATCGACGAGTCCATGCTGACCGCCGAGTCCGTGCCCGTCGACAAGGCTGTGCCGTCCCGCGGGCCGGATTCCTCCGGGCAACCGGAATTGGATTCCTCAGGGCCCCAGCAGGACACTGCGGCGTTGCGCGCCGGCACGATCGTGGTCCGCGGCAGAGGTGTGGCACTGGCGACGGCCACCGGGAAGGCCGGCGCGCTCGGAAGAATCGCCGAACTGCTGGACACGCGTCCCCAGACCACACCGCTGCAACACCGGCTGGCCGCACTGGGGCGGGTCCTCGCACTGGTCACGCTCGCATTGTGTCTGCTGGTCTTCGTCCTGGGGCTCGTCCGGGCCACCGCCCCGGGGAGGATGGCCGTGACGGCGATCAGTCTTGCTGTGGCCGCCGTACCCGAGTCGCTGCCAGCCGTAGTCACCCTGGCTCTGGCCCTCGGCGCACGTCGCATGGCCGTCCGGCATGCGCTGGTGCGCCGCTTGCCGGCGGTGGAGACTCTGGGATCGGTGAGCGGCTATCTTGCCGCGCGTGCAGGCGGGCGCGGGCAAAGGCGGTGGTCGTCGACGTGAGGGCGGTGCGGTGAGGCGCTGCGAGCCGGCGGTGAGGGATTGACGCCGATCGGATCCATGAAGTCGGCAGGTCAGCGGGCCGGGCTCGCTCGTGACGGTTGGGGCGCTGACGGAGTCGTGGCCGGTGGGCGCCGGGACCGCACGTTCATGTCGGCCGTGTCCGCCCTACTCCAACTGGAAGCGGTGGGCGGTGGTGGCGTCGCGGGCGAGATCGCGGTGACATTTCCCCACGGGAGACGTGTCGCTTCCTACTTCGCATGGGTGTGGGCGAGGCACGCGATCTCGTTTCCACCGAACGAGTGTTGGTGTTTGCCTTGGAGGGCGTGCCCCGCTGCCCTTGGTGCGAGACGAGGTGCAAGCTACTGGCATGCCCGATGACGAGGCGCAACTCACCCCTCCGGAGCCACTGCTGCAGGTGATCGCCAACCTCTCGCGGTTCCATCGAGAGCATGAGGAGTACTACTCGCAAGCGCCTTTGCAGCAGGCGGGCGAGCTCCAGGCGCGGTCTCGGGCGCTGAAGTCACTGGCCGACCGGTGGAGCGTGGTCGAGGCCGGTGAGCAGACGTCGCCGATCGCGTTCGCCGGCACGGAGGACCTGAATGCGCCAGGGCTCGTAGCGGAGTCGGGAATCCTCTTCATGGAAGGGGAGGGCGAACCTGCCGAACTCCAGAGGCTGAAGCGCCAAGTCGCCCTGCTCGCCGATGAGACCCAGCAGGGCGGTGACTGGCTGGCCCAGGCGATGGAGCAGGCTTGGGGCATGGCGGGAAACTTGGCTGCCTATCCGGTCCTTGCCGACCTGCTGGGAGAGCGGCACCGGATCATCGCCAATGACTGGCAGTCGGCGGGCCTGCAGGCTCTGGTCGCGCGGCTGCTGCGCCGGGCCCTGGACCTGCTGGCCCAGGTCGACTTCTCGCCAGCAGCACTTCGGGCCGATCTGCGAGGCGAGCGGAAGGCCCCTCCCTACCTCTATTCGGCTTCCGAGCTGCTCGACAGGGCTGCCGACCTGATGGCGGAATCAGCGATTCTTGTGCATGAGAACGAGAGGCGCTGGCGCGTGTTCCGTGCCCGAGTTCGCGAGATGCAATCCGAGTAGCCTGGCGACCGCGGTACTGCCATTCGCCAGCTTTGGAACTGTGACGTTTCGCAAGCAGGGGTCTGATGCATGTTTGGGTGACATCTTGACCTGCCCCAGGTCCTGGGTTCCAGTTCTGGTGGCTAACTGACAGTCCTTCACGGAAGGCTGGCAGTCATGCCTCGCCCTTATCCTCAGGAGTTCCGGGCACGTGCCATCGCGCTGGTGCGGGCAGGAAAAGAACAGAAGCAGACCGCCGTTGACCTCGGCATCCATCCGGTCACGTTGTCGAAGTGGTTGCGCCAGGACGACATCGACAACTGCCAGCGCCCTGGCAGGGTCTCGGAGAAGTCCGCAGAGCTGCGAGCAGCGCGGCGACGAATCCGCGAGCTGGAAACCGAGCTCGAGGTCGTCCGCAAGGCCGCCAAGTTCCTCGGCGAGGACAAGCCGGCCCCAAAAGGCTCTACCCGGTGATCGACCGTCTCGTCGATGCCGGGGCACCGGTCGACCGATGCTGCCGGATCCTCGGGGTCGCCCGGCAGAACTACTACAAACACAAGCGCACCCCGACCACACCGCGGCAGCTGCGACGGGAGTGGCTGACCGGGCTGATCTGGGAGGTCCACGTCGCCTCACGCGGCACCTACGGCTACCGCCCACTCAGCTTGGGCAGTGAGACCGGTCCGGCGGACCGCAGCCCTCCGCGTCGGCGTCGCGCCAGGCCCGGCGCCGGCGCTGCACCGAGCACACACTCACCCGTAAGTCCTTGGCGACCTCGACATTGGATGCGCCGACCGCGAATCGCTCGGCGGCCTCCATCCGGATGCGCTCGCGAAACGCCTGCCGTGCAGGCGTCAGCCCATGACCCTGCGGATATCTCACACAACCGGCATACCGCGAAGATCATACGTCGTCAGCCCCCGGCGACAACACGCCTCAAAGGTCAGTAACTGCAGTTTCGCAGCTCACAGCGGCCTCTGTCCTACGTCCGCCCGATCGGATGGCGGCTCCGGTTCGCCGTTGAGCCGGTCCACGAGAAGCATCGCCACATCGTCCGCCAAGTCACCGTCGGTGTGACGGACCAATGCCTGGTGCAGATGTTCCAGGAACTCCGGCGGGGGGGTGCTGGAGCGTATCCCCTCCATAGCCTCCGGCAGAGCGAAGAATTCGCTGTCGCGGTTTCGAGCCTCTATCACGCCGTCGGTGTACAGGAGCAGACGGTCACCGGGGAGGAACGAATAGCTCTCAGCCTCGGGGGGAGAGCCCGTGAGGAGGTCCTCCATTCCGAGAGGTGGCATCGGCGAGGTTGGCATCAGCGTCGTTGCCTTGCCCTGGTGCAGTAGCAGTGGCGGGGGATGCCCACGGTTGACCAGCTGCACCACGGGTGCGTCAGGCACCTGTGCGATGAGCGCCGTGACGAACCCTTCCAGTAGAACTTCCTGATCGTACGCGCCCGGCACGGCGACTTCCCGTCGCAGCGCGGCCGCACAGTGGTTCATGACCTCCACCAACTCGTCCTCGTAGTGCACGGCTTCCCGGAACGCGCCCAAGGCCACCGCGACGGCTCGCACCGCGGCAAGCCCCTTGCCGCGGACGTCCCCCACGATCATCCGGACGCCGTACCGGGTCTGCACGGCCTCGTACAGATCACCGCCCACCTGTGCGCCCGTCCCGGCCGCAAGGCTCAGACTGGCCGCCAGCACGAAGCCCAGTCGCGCGGGTACGGGCCGCAGCACGACCTCCTGTGCCGCCACGGCGATCCGACGAACCTGGTCGAGCTCTCTTTGGCGGCGCGCATGCATGGCGCTGCTCGTGAGGAAGCCCGCCACGGAGACCAGAGTCAAGGCAAGGAAGTTGGTATAGACCTGAAGATTGCCCCATGCCTGGTTGTAGGTAGCCGTAATCACGCTGATTGCCAGCGCGAAAGCCGCTGCTGCGGCGGTCCCCCTGGGACCCAACGTCACTGCCGCCAGCGCCGGGATCGCGGTGAGAAAGGGGCCGGTATAGATGAAGTGGGCAGGCGTGAGCTCGATGACCAATACGCTCAGTCCGATCAAGAAGGGCACACACTGCATCAGGGCCAAGAGCACCGGGCCATGACCGCCTGCCTCTAGCCGAAGGAACGAGCGCAAGAGCGCCTGCATACATCCAGCTTGCCTTGCCGAAGCTCACGCCTCCACTCCGTCGCCCGTCGCCTGCTGCCCGACTGGAAGGCCAGCGATGGACGACTCATGTACTGGTGCTGGCGCGCGTCCTGCCCCTCTGGGTAACGCCGGCGGGAATCCACATCTCAGAGCCGCGCCATCGGCTACTCATCTCCCGCTCCAACTCCTCCTCCCGGCTTTGGGCGAGGCCGAGCGGCCTCGCTATCGCTGGCCCGGCGAGCCGGATATCGGTAGCGTGTCCGCGGCCTTGGCTTGATCCAGGAAGGGATTGTAGGCAGGGGGAAAGAGAGCCGAACCCACAGAATGTGTCGAACGTTCTATTGAATATCCGGGACGTGAGGATGCATTCCTGACTGCCGAGCATTGCGTCCCTGGCTTCATCTATCAACATGACTGAATAGCTTCCTGTGAATCACAGGCGTGCAGGCTGCGAAGCTGCCCACCTGTACGCCGTGCCGCGAGTGGTCGTCTTCTTGCTGCTTCGGTCACCGGTGCAGTTCAGGGCCACCCAGTGACCGTGAAGGGTGAGGTGTCGGCTGGCAGTGGCTCTTGATCCCCTCTGTCTGAGAGGGAGGTGGTGTATTCACGTCACGCGTGGCGTAGCGGGGTTCTTGAATTTGTGCTTTCCCATGGGCATTGTCAGTGGAGGCGCCTACTTTTCCCAAGTGGGCGTGGACAGGCGGCCCTTGGCGTTTTCATGGGGGAGTGGGGGAGCGGTGGCACCAGCAGAAGAGAATTCTGCCGCAGTGGACGGCGTGCCGATGCTCGTGAAATCGTGGAAAGCGCGCGGGCTGGCACGTCCAGCGCTTCTACCGCCAGGTCCTGGCGGGAAGGATCACCGCACGGGAAGTCCCGATCGTGTCGCTGAACCGCATCGTGTCCCACCTCAAGCAGCTCGCTACGGCCCTCGGTGCAGGCGAGTTCGACACCGCCCGCTCGCCCGCTCGCCCGCTCGCCCGGTTCCGCTCGCGTGCGCTCCGCCGCCGACCAGGCCGACGCTTGGGACGCCTTCGCCGGCCAGTGCTACCTGGCCGCGCGCCGGGTGCAACGCGGGCGCCCCGTGCCTCCGCAGATCCACTCCACATGCGCCGAACTGCCTAGCGCAGACACCCAGGGTGCTGCTGACACCCTGCGCACCGGACCAGGAGACGCCATGCCGTACCCGCCCGCGCAGGTACGCGAAACCCTGGTGAACACCGTCGCCGACGTCCAGGGCGCCAAGCCCACGCTGGTCGCCGCCACCGATGACCTGAGCGAACTGGACGGCTTCGCCTCCATCCAGATGTTGGAGACGGTGTCTAAGACGTCGAGTTCGTCCCCGCAGACCTGGAACCGGCCGTCCTGCGCTGCGTCGACGGCCTGGTCGGCCTCGTCCTGCGCACTGCCGGGAGGCGGAGGTGGCCCGGTCCCGGTCATGAGCATCCGCCCGCAAGCCATCGTGATCCACGAGCTCCTCGACGCCCCCACCGTAGGCCGTAGCGCCCCGGCAGTGGTGCGGCTTCTGTTCGGGGCCTCCCGGCTTGGCGTGGTCTCTCCGTCCTGCACGAGCAGGTGCGCAGCGACGTGGTGCGCCACGTGCTGGCCGACTGTGAGCCGGCTCTCGCGGTCGCCGCGTCGGCCGCCACCCGGGATGCCGTCCGTGAGGCAGGCGTAGCAATGACCGCCTTCGAAGACCTGGACGCGGCACCGCTGACCGGGCTGGGGCCCGACGCCGGGAGCGGTAACGGTCGCGCGGACAAGGTGGACGTCGCCGACGGACCGGTCTCCGTCGACCCGGTCTGCCTGATCTACACCTCCGGCACCACCGCGAGGCCGAAGGCCGTGATCTCCGCCCGCCAGCAGATGATGTTATGCGCGGGTCACGGTGCCTGCCGTATGCCCTTATGCACGCCACGCCGTGCCACACGGCGGGGGAGCCGCGGCCCCCAGCGGGTTTCAATAGGCTTACATGGCTTCAGCAGGTCAGCGTGCATTGGGGAACGCAGAGCCACCGCCCCGGATGCCGTCATGCCGGTCACCGGCCGCGGTCTGGACCGGCGGCAGAACATCGGTGACCGAGTACAAGGTGGTGTCCAGCGGTGGAGGAGCGGATGAAGGAGTTCAGCGAAAGCCACGACGATCCGTTCGCCTTGCACCACGCCGCCTTGGCGGTGCTCGACGAGCGGGGAGTCGTGGTCGGATGGAACCGGCGGGCCCAGGAACTGCTCGGCCATCCGGACGCAGCCGTGATCGGTCGTCCGGCGTTCGAGGTCCTTGTCGATCCTCGTGATCTGGCGACTGTCACGGAGGCCGCGGCAAACTGCAGGAGAGCCGGCGGCTGGTTCGGCGTGCTCAAGGTGCGGCACCGCGACGGGCGACTCGTCGAAATGGGGCTCAGGGCTCATGCGCTCTCACGCCATGACCGGGTCCGTGAGTGGATTCTTGCCGGCGTACTCGCGGCTGACCTCCTGGAGTGGCAAAGAGACCGCGCGGTTCTCGATGGGTTGTACCGCCGGAGCCCGGTCGGCCTGGTCGTCCACGGCCCCGACCTGACTCTTCTCCGGGTCAACCGGGCCATCGAACGCGTCACCGGCGTCCCGGCAGCAGACTTCCGGGGGCTGCCCACGGGCTGTTTCCTCGTCGCCGATGACGCTCGCAAGGCCGTGGACCGTGTGCGCCAGGTGATGGAGACCGGAAGACCGCTGGTCTACTCAGAGCAGTTCGTTCGCCTGGAGCGGGACCCGGGACAGGAGCGGGTCGCGATGGTCTCGTCCTTCCGGATGGAGGACCCCTCCGGCCGCATCCTGGGTGTCGCCGAGATGATCGAGGACATCACCGAACGCCATCGGGCCCAGCGTCGGCTCGCGCTCCTCGACCAGGCCGGCAGTCGCATCGGAACCACCCTCGACGTGGCAGAGACCGCTCGTGAACTCGCCGAGGTGATGGTGCCGCACCTCGCCGACCATGCGTCAGTGGACCTGCTTCAGCCGGTGACGCGCGGTGAGGAACTGGCGCAAGCCATGGCAGGGCCTGTGGTACGAGTGGGTGCCTGCAGCGTCGGCGCCCAGCAACCCGGCCCGCCCCACCCCGAGGGTGAACCGGTGGAGTTCGGGCCCGACACACCCCAGGCCAGATGCCTGGCCGAAGGGCGGCCCGTCCTGGAACCAGTTCTCCATCCCGACTGGTTCTCAATGAAAGGCCGCCAGGGGGTCCACGCTCCGGATCTGGGCGTCCACTCGCTGATCGTGGTACCTCTTGCCGCGCGTGGCCTGGTGCTCGGCGTGATGACCCTGTGGCGTTCGCTCCGCCCCGATCCCTTCGAGGCGGACGATCTCACCCTCGCCCAGGAACTCGCCTCGCGCGCTGCCGTTGCCGTCGACAACGCCCGGCGCTTCACCCAGCAGCAGCAGACCGCGTTCACCTTGCAGAGCAGCCTTCTGCCGCGGGCGGTTCCGGACCAGTCGGCCGTCGAGGTTGCCCTGCGCTACCTGCCGGCGAGCGCGGCACCAGGCTTGGGCGGCGACTGGTTCGACGTCATTCCGCTGTCCGGGGCCCGGGTCGCCCTCGTCGTCGGCGACGTGGTGGGACGCGGCATCCATGCCGCTGCCACCATGGGCCGGCTGCGTACCGCCGTACATACGCTCGCCAGCCTCGACCTGGAACCGGACGAGGTCCTCTCCCGCCTGGACGACCTGGTCAATCTGCTGGCCGCCGAACAGGAGGGGTCCGGCGAACGGCCCGTGGGCGAGCAGGTCGTCGGCGCCACCTGCCTCTACGCCGTATACGACCCGGTATCCCGGCGCTGCTCCGTGGCCCGTGCCGGCCACCCGCCGCCGGTGGTGACGGCTCCGGACGGACAGGCGGCACCGCTCGACCTGCCCGCCGGCCCGCCGCTCGGCCTGGGCGGGCTGCCGTTCGAGGCCCGGGAGATCGACCTGGCCGAGGGAAGCCTGCTGTGCCTGTACACCAACGGAGTCATCGGCGAACGCAACATCGATGCCGACGTCGGCCTGACCAAACTGTGTGCGGCGCTCTCCCGCCCTGCGGACGCGCTGGAACGGACATGCCAAGCGGTGGTCGACTCGCTCGTGCCATCGCGCCCCATCGACGACGTCGCTCTGCTGATCGCCCGCACCCACGTCCTGCCACCGGACGATGTCGCCTCGTGGAGTCTGCCGCTGGAGCCTGCCAGCGCCGCCCGGGCCCGGGCGTTGACCTCGGCCAAGCTGACCGAATGGGGTCTGGAGCACTTGGCGTTCACCACCGAGTTGATCGCCAGCGAACTGATCACCAATGTCTACCGGTACGCCAGTGGTCCTGCGACCCTGCGGCTGATCCGTGAACGGTCTCTGGTGTGCGAGGTCAGCGACACCAGCCACACCGCACCACACCTGCGCCGCGCCCGTACCACCGACGAGGGCGGGCGCGGCCTGTTCCTGGTGGCCCAGATGACCGAACGCTGGGGCACCCGGTACACCCGCGAAGGCAAAACGGTGTGGACCGAGCAACCACTGGCCGGCACGCTCACCTGACCGTCGCAGGCCATTTCGGTCGCGGCCTCGCACAGCGGCACGCGTGCAGGCATCCGGCTGCCATGGGGCCCCGTGCCGGGGCTTGGGCCCCTGAGCGGACTGCGGCGGCGCCGGGGCGGCCTGCCCGGTCCGCCCCCGCCACCTCATTCGGCTGCAGCGAGCAGACGTGCCTCGCTCTCGGGCCTTGACCCAAGGCCGGGTAGTTAACGGATTCGCGCTGGTGGCAAGGGGTTTATGAGGTGCCTTGGCTGGTGTAGGCGGCGGGTCCGGCTTTGTGGATGAGTCCGTTGCTGGCCCATCGGTCGAGTTGTCGGCGCATGGTGCCCAGGGAGACGTCGCCGAGGTGGCGGGCGAGGTCACGCGGGTGCCAGTGGCGGTCGGGGTCGGTGTCGAGGACCTCCACGACACGCTGTCGGCGGCGGTCGTCCGGCGGGGTGTGACGGACGGCGAACGGATCAATCACAAGCGCGTCGCCCGCCTCATGCAGGCCATCGGTCTTGCTGGACTACGGCTGCGCAGGAAGCACCGCACCACTGTTGGGGATCCGGCCGCCGCGAAGGCAGCCGACCTCATCGGCCGCGACTTCACCGCTGCGGCCGTGAATACGAAGTACGTCGGCGATATCACGTATCTCCCACTGGCCGGCGGGAAGTTCCTGTATCTGGCCACGGTCATCGACCTCGCCTCCCGGCGCCTGGCCGGCTGGGGCGATCAGATCGACGCGGACACCGACGCCGGCCTCGACCCCTACCCCATCGCCGCCCGCGAACAGCAGCGCAAGGCCCACCTCACCCCGCGCGGCCAAGCAGCAGGACCTGGCCCGCGTGCGCGCCGAACGCGACGATCTGCGCGGACAGGCACAGCTCCTGGCTCGGATCGTCCACGTCCTGGAGATAGAGAACAGCAAGCTCAAGGAGACCAACGCGGCCCTGGAGCAGCAGGTGGCCGCCCATGCCTCCGTCCCCGACCTCACCCGCCGGCGACGACGGCCCTGACCCCGGCGTCAACGCCGAGCGGCGGCACCCGCCCGGGTGCCGCCGCTCTTTCGCACGGAGTCCTACGCTGTCTGCCGGCTTCTGGTCTTGGCCGCCGAAGCGATGGCACAACATGGCACGTGCCGTCGACGACCAGGTGCGCGGCCGCCGTGCGCTCACGGGCGTCGTCTCCGATCCGCTCCGGCGGCGCACGCCTCTGGAACCGGGTGGTGGTCAGTCGGCGCTCTGCTCCGCGGGCGAGCTGACGTTCTGAGTGGCGGCCCAGGAGGCGAGGAGGCGCAGGCCCTCTTCGTGGGACGAGCCGGGTTCGGCGGTGTAGATGGTGAGAGTGAGGCCGGGTGCGGCGGCCATCTCGAGCCCTTCGTAGGCGAGGGTGAGGTCGCCGACGGTGTGGTGGTGGAAGCGTTTGGTGCCGGTGCCGTGGTGGCGGACGTTGTGGGCGCCCCAGCGGGTGCGGAAGTCGTCGCTGCGGGTGGACAGCTCGCCGATCAGGTCGTGGAGGTCCTTGTCGTGGGGGTTGCGGCCGGCTTCGGTGCGCAGGATGGCCACGGCGACGTCGGCGGCCTGGTCCCAGTCGGGGTAGAAGCGCCGGGAGGCGGGGTCGAGGAAGTTGAAGCGGGCCAGGTTCGCCTGGTTGCCGGCCGTGGCGTAGACGTCGTCGTAGAAGGCGCGGGCGAGCTGGTTGGTGGCGAGCAGGTCCATGCGGCCGTTGCGCACGAAGGCAGGGCCGGCGGTGACGGCGTCCAGGACCCACGGCAGGCTGCGGTGCGCCTTCCACTGCGCGGTGCGGCGCCGCGGGCGGGTGAGGACGTCGGATCCGTCGGCAGCGTGGGCGAGGTTCAGCAGGTGGGCGCGTTCGGCTTCGTCGAGCTGGAGGGCGCGTGCGACGGCTTCGAGGACGGCCGGAGAGACACCGGCGAGGTTGCCGCGCTCCAGCTTGGCGTAGTACTCCACGCTCACATCCGCGAGCGCGGCGACCTCACTGCGGCGCAGGCCTGGTACCCGCCGCCGATTCCCGGACGGCAGGCCGGCCTGCTCGGGAGTGATCTTCGCGCGCCGCGAGGTCAGGAACTCGCGGACCTCTTCTTGGTTGTCCACGCTTTCGACGGTACGTCCCGCCCGCGTCCATAGGGATGTACTGGCAGTACACCCCTTGATGGTGTCTCGCTCCCCGCGCGAAGAGCGGGTTACCTGGATGACGTGGTGCTTTTCGCCCGGTCATCACGACGGGATCTTGCACCTGGCCCTGCACTCGGCGGCGACCCCGGCATCCGGGATCGCACGCCTCGGCACGCGAAGGAAGCTCTCTCATGCGCGGCGCAGTCATTCACGCCCCCGGCGACGTCCGCTTCGAGTCCCTGGACGACCCGAAGCTGCTCCACCCCACCGACGCGATCATCCGCACGGCCGTCACCTGTGTATGCGGCTCCGACCTGTGGCCCTACCGCGGCGCCGAGCCGATCGGCGACCCGCACCCGATGGGCCACGAGTACGTCGGCTTCGTCGAGGAGGTCGGCTCCGAGGTCACCGCGGTCCGGCCGGGGCAGTTCGTCGTCGGCTCCTTCGCCACTTCCGACAACACCTGCGCGAACTGCAAGAACGGCTTCCAGTCCAACTGCCTGCACCGCGAGTTCATGTCCACCTGCCAGGCCGACTACGTGCGCATCCCCAACGCCCAAGGCACCCTGGTGGCCACCGACAAGGTGCCGGGCGAGGAGTTCTGGCCGGGTCTGCTGGCCGTGTCCGACGTGATGGGCACCGGCTGGTGGGCCGCGGATGCCGCCGAGGTGCGGCCCGGCTCGACCGCCGTGGTCGTGGGAGACGGCGCGGTGGGCCTGTGCGCGGTGATCGCGGCCAAGGAGATGGGCGCGGAGCGGATCATCGCCATGTCCCGGCACGAATCCCGGCAGAAGCTCGCCAGGGAGTTCGGCGCCACCGACATCGTCACCGAGCGCGGCGACGAGGGAGTCGAGAAGGTCAAGGAGCTGACCGGCGGCATCGGCGCCGACAGCGTGCTGGAGTGCGTCGGCACCGCCCAGGCCATGAGCCAGGCCCTGCACTCCGCTCGGCCCGGCGGCAACGTGGGCTTCGTCGGCGTCCCCCACGAGGTCGCCGTCGACGGGCAGGAGCTGTTCTTCTCCCACGTCGGCCTGCGCGGCGGCCCCGCCCCGGTACGCCGCTACCTGCCCGACCTCGTCGACCGCGTCCTGGCCCGCCGCATCGACCCGGGCAGGGTCTTCGACCTCACCCTGCCTCTGGACCAGGTCGCCGAGGGCTACCAGGCGATGGACGAGCGCCGCGCCATCAAGGCCCTCCTCAAGCCCTGACCTCCTTCCGACCAGACAAGGAGCACTCCGTGCAGATCACCCGCAGCTCGATCGACACCGCCAAGGGCCCGGCCGACTGGTTCACCGGCGACGTCTACATCGACGCCGTCGCCGCAGCCCCCGCCCCCTCCCGGGTCACCGCCAGCCTGGTGCACTTCATGCCCGGCGCCCGCACCCACTGGCACCGCCACCCACTGGGCCAGACCGTCTTCGTCACCTAAGGGATTGCCCTGTGCCAGCGTCGCGGCGGACCGGTGGAGGTCATCCGGCCCGGCGACCGCGTCCTGTTCGAGGCCGACGAGGAGCACTGGCACGGCGCCGCCCCGAACCGGCTGATGGTCCACCTGGCCATCAACGAGGGAGACGACGACCACGCCGTCGTGCACTGGCTGAACCCCGTCACCGACGACGAATACACCGCCGCCCCGGCCACCCACTGACACCGCGGCCCACCGACCCTGCGTCCGCGCCGTCCTCACATGAAAGGCTCACCGTGACCACGTTCGCCCTCGTCGGTGCCGGCCCCGGACTGGGGCTGGCCGCCGCCCGCCGCTTCGGCGCCGCTGGCCACCACGTCGCCCTCCTCTCCCGCGACGCCGACCACCTCAACGCCCTCGCAGGCGAACTCGACGGCGACAGCATCCGGGCCGGCGGATACGCCGCCGACGTCCTCGACCCCGCTTCCCTGACCTCGGCTTTGGCCGCAGCGGCCGGGGAACTGGGGCCGATCGAGGTCCTCCAGTTCAGCCCGGTCCCCCGTGGCGACTTCATGAAGCCGGTCATGGAGACGACCGCCACCGACCTGGACGACCCGCTGGCCTTCTCCGTCAAAGGGCCGGTGACCTGTGTGCACGCCGTCCTGCCCGGGATGCGGGAGCTGGGCCGGGGCACGCTGCTGTTCGTCAACGGCGGCAGTGCCGTGCGCCCAAACCCCAAAGTGGCTGGCACTTCCATCGCGTTCGCCGCCGAGAGCGCCTACGCCGCGATGCTCCACGACGCCCTGGCGCCCGAGAACATCCACGCCGCCCAGCTCATCATTCCCGGAGCGATCCGGCCGGACGCCGATCACTCTAGCCCGAAGGCGCTGGCCGAGCGCCTGTACGCCATCCACACCGAGCGCGGCACCTTCCGGCACTACGCCGAGCCCATGCCCGCGTGACGAGTCTCAGGCCCCCCTCATGAACTCCGCAATCCGCCGTGCTCTGGTCCGCGCCGCGCCGGCAGCCGCCCGCTGCTGGCCGTGACCCCCTGCTCCGGCAACACGCAGGAGAACGCCCCGGCCCGCACGTCCTCCGCGTCCGCGGGGCATCAGACGACGACCTTCACCCCGCCATCCCCCTCCCAGAGGAGCACCCCCATGGAGCCGAAGGTCAAGGTCACCCTCGACGGCCGTCCCGTCGAGGCCACCTTGAACGACAGCCCCGCCGCCCGTGACTTCGCAGAGCTGCTGCCGCTCACCCTGGACCTTGAGGACTTCCACAGCACGGAGCGGGTCGCCGACCTGCCGCGCAATTTGGACACCTCCGGCGCCCCCGAACCGGCCGCCGCCAAGGTCGGCGACATCGCCTACTACGCCCCCTGGGGCAACCTGGCCCTCTTCTACCAGGACGGGCCCGCGCCTTCCGCCGACCTGCTCATCCTCGGCCGCCTCGACGTCAGCGCCGACCAGCTCGGCCGGGCGACACGCATCACCATCGAAGCCGCCTCCTGACCCCCCAGAGGAAGAGAAGTACCCCTATGCCTCCCGCAGCCAGCACCCGAGCGGGCAAGCTGCCCCTCGTCGTGTGGGTGCTCGCCGCCGGCACGTTCCTGATGGGCACCACCGAGTTCGTCATCGCCGGACTGCTCCCGCAGATCGCCGGCGACTTCGGCACCAGTGTTTCCCACGCCGGCCTGCTGATCACCGCCTTCGCGATCGGCATGATCGTCGGCGGGCCGACCATGGCCCTGGCCACCCTGCGCCTGCCCCGCCGCCTGACCCTCGTCTCGGCCCTGACCGTCTTCGCCTTCGGGCACGTCGTCGCCGCGCTCAGCTCCTCCTTCACCGTCGTCCTGACCGCCCGGGTGATCACCGCACTGGCCACCGGCGCGTTCTGGGCCGTCGGATTCGTCATCGTTACCGCAGCCGCAGGCCCCGCCCGCGCCACCCGCGCCGTCGGCGTCATGATGGGCGGCCTGACCCTGGCCAACGTCGTCGGCGTGCCGATCGGCTCCTTCGTCGGCCAGTACACCGGCTGGCGCGGCCCCTTCTGGGCCCTGGCCCTCCTCGCCGCCCTGGCCGCCGTGTTCGTCGGCCGGTTCATCCCCCGAACGGAGCAGCGGGCCGAGGTCTCGGTACGGGCCGAGGTCCGTGCCTTGCGGCAGGGCCGACTGTGGCTGGCGCTGGCCGCCGCCGTCCTGATCATGGGCGGGGTCCTGGCCACGTACACCTACATCACCCCGCTGCTGACCGACCGCGCCGGCATCCCGGCCGGGGCCGTCCCACTGGTCCTGATCGTCTTCGGGCTCGGCGCCCTGGGCGGAACCGCCATCGGCGGCCGGCTCGGCGACCGCCACCCCATGGCCACCACCATCCCCGCCGCCACCGTGACCGCCCTGGCCCTGCTCCTGCTGATCCCGCTGTCGACCGACCCGGTCACAGTCGTCGCCCTGGTTTTCCTGATGGCCCTGGCCGGGTTCACTGTCAACCCCGTCGTCACCTCCCTCGCCGTCCGCTTCGCCGGCGACGCCCCCACCCTGACCTCGGCGTTGACCACCTCCGCCTACAACACCGGCATCGCCGCCGGCTCTGCCTTCGCCGCAACGGCCCTGGATACCTCCCTCGGCCTGACCGGACCGGCCCTGGTCGGCACCCTCTCCGCCACCCTCACCCTCCTGCCGCTCATCGCCCTCGCGCTGACCGGCACCCGGCGGCAGACCCGGATCGTGGCCCAGCGCACCGCCCCGGCCCCCGTACACGACGACACCACCGCACCGGTGCCCTCACGGCACTGACCCACCCCTCGGGCCCCTCCACCACGGCCCGCCTCTCGACCCTCCACCACGGCCCGCCTCTCGACGGGAGAAGAACGACATGAACCCCACCTACGACTTCACCGGCCAGGTCGCCTTCGTCACCGGCGCCTCCTCCGGCATGGGCCTGGCCGCCGCCCGCGCCTTGGCCGAAGCCGGCGCTGGTCGGCCTCACCGACATCAACGAGGACGCCGTCACCAAGGCGGCGAAGGAGCTCACCGACGCCGGGCACCAGGCCCTCGCCCTGGTCTGCGACGTCACCGACGAGGACCACGTCGCCGCCGCCGTCGACCGCACGGTGGAGACCTTCGGGCGCCTCGACATGGCCTACAACAACGCCGGCGTCATGCCCCCGCCCACCGACGCCGCCGACGAGACCGCCGACCGGTTCGACCACGTCCAGGCCATCAACCTGCGCGGCATCTGGGCAAGCATGAAGCACGAACTGCGCCACATGCGCGACCAGAGCAGCGGCGCCATCGTCAACTGCTCATCCCTCGGCGGGCTCGTCGGCAACCCCGGCCGCGCCGCCTACCACGCCACCAAGCACGGCGTCATCGGCCTGACCAAGAGCGCCGCCCTCGGATACGGCTCCCGCGGCGTCCGCGTCAATGCCGTCTGCCCCGGCACCATCGCCACCCCCATGGTCGACGCCATGGTCGACGGCGGCGAACTCGACCGCGACCAGGCCGAAGCCGGCCAGGCCATCGACCGCGTCGGCACCGCCGAGGAGATCGCTCAGGCCGTCCTGTGGATGTGCAGCCCCGGATCCAGCTACGTCACCGGCATCGCCCTGCCCGTCGACGGCGGCTACACCGCCCAGTGACTGGCCGAGAGCGACTCGAGCCCCGAGGCCCGTGATCAGGTATTCGCGGATCTTCGGGCACGTCGAACACCCTCGACTGGGTGCTCATGGCGAGGTTCACCAACCGTCCGGCGTCTTCGGATAGGCGCTGAGTGTCGGCAGGCCCAGCCGGATACTCTCCCGCTCCCGTCGGTTCCAGCCAAGGCAGTACACGAACCGATGTACACCGCGGTGCCGCTGATTCCGGGCTCCCACAGCCACCAGCGCCTCCCGCAGCCATACCTTCGGGTCCACGCCGGCGCGAGGAGCTGGCGCTCCCAGCCGGATCAGCAGCTTCTCCGCATACTCGTGGCCCTGTTCCCGGCGGCGCACCTTCTGCGCCATGCGCTCGTTCAACACAACGCCGTTCGGCAGCAGCTTGCCGGTCCGCGGTGTCGCCCTGCCCCTGTAGAGCGCGTTCGTGGCCTGGTAAATCGTGCCGACGTGCCCGACAGCCACCAAGGTGCCGGAGGCATCCCTGCGCGGCACGGGATCGGCGAACGAGACGACCCCGCGCACGCCGAGCACCAGGAGGTCGTCGAAGCAGCGGGCCAGGAACCAGCTCTCGGCGTTGGCCGGGACCTCGTCCACGAGGACGGACCGCGAGCACTCCAGGGACTCGACGTACGGGACCTTCTGCGCACCGCGAGGGGACAATTCCGCACTTCAGGCCGTACTAGACCTATGGGTCGATCTGTTGACGGACTGGCGGAGCCGGGGGTGGCCGGACCGCGGCCGTCCGCAGCGGCGCGCTGGCCCAAGTCGGCTCGCCGGCTGGGTCCACTGCGTCTGCCGGTGCCGGCACGCCGTCTAACCCTGCCCAGGATCGCTCACGGGTGGCCCAGCCATGGCGTTTACCCCGGCCGAGAGCAACCCGGCCGAGATCCCGGCCCGGCGCGGGGCAGGCGCGACTGCGGGCCGCAAGGTGATGTCGGTGGCCGTGCTACTGAGCGCCGAGCGACTTGCCGACCGCGTAGACGATGTCGTCGTTGAGGTACTTGTCGCCGATGGTCACGTCGTAGGTGTCCAGGTTCGAGGTGATGGACGCGCGGGCCTGGGCCTTGACCGGAGCCGGGGCGTCCTTCAGCGCTGCGAGTGATGCGGCCAGGCCTTCGGTCTGCGAGGCGATGGTCTTCAGCAGTTCGTCGTAGCTCGGTGTGCCCATCTCTGCTTTCCCTTCATGCGACCCACGCCAAGCCGGAGGTTCTCGACCATGCGGTCGCCGGGGCAGCGCCTTGCCATTCGCCCCACACCGCCATAGCATTATGACCGTAAGGTAAACGATCGTAATTCAATTGCTCTGGGAGTCCGTCATGGCGACACATCGGCCGGTAGCACTGGTGACGGGGGCGTCATCGGGGATCGGTAACACAACCGCTCGCGCCTTCGCCGCAGCCGGGTTCGAGGTGATCGGAACCGGACGGAACACCTCGGGACTCACCCCGCCCGCCGGTGTGACCTTCCTCGACCTCGACGTGACCAGTGACGAATCCGTCACCGCCGCCGTCCAGGAAGTGATCGAACGGTTCGGACGGATCGACGTCCTCGTCAACAACGCCGGTCTGGGCTCGGCCGGCGCCGCCGAGGAGAACTCCGTCGCCCAGGCCCAGAGCCTTTTCAACCTCAACTTTTTCGGTCTCGTCCGCATGACGAAGGCCGTCCTGCCGCACATGCGCGCCCAGGGCCGTGGACGCATCGTCAACCTCTCGTCCGTCCTCGGCTTCATCCCGCAGCCCTACATGGCCCTCTACGTCGCCGCGAAGCACGCCATCGAGGGCTACTCCGAGTCCCTGGACCACGAAGTCCGCGAGCACGGCGTCCGCGTCCTGCTCGTCGAGCCCGGCTACACCCGGACCGCCTTCGACGCCAATGCCGCGCAGCCCGACACCCCGCTGCCGCTGTATGCGGAGAGGCGGCGTGTCTTCGACGAAGTGGTCGCTGCGGCAATGAAGACCGGCGACGACCCCGCCGTCGTCGCCAAGAAGATCGTCACGGCGGCCACCGCCCCGAAGCCGAAGTTGCGCTACACCGCCGGACCGCTCGCCTCACGCATCACCACCGCGCGACGCCTCGTCCCCGCCGGGATCTTCGACAAGCAGATCCGCAGGTTCAACCGGATGCCCGGCTGACGTCGCACCCGGCCCGTCGACCTGCAGTGCGCGCGAGAGGCGCGTTCAGCTCTCACCTGACAAGGAGCAGCACCATGGGAATCAGCGCGGAAGCACGGCAGTTCGCGCAGTTCCTCGAAAGCGTGCGCGCGAAGGCGTCGACGCCGGGCCTCGATCTGGCCGTCGTCCGCGACATCGTCGACACACATGCTTCGGCATCGACCGAGCCGGAAGGCGTCACCTACGCCGACGTGGACGCGGATGGCGTCCCCGCCCTGTGGGTCATCCCTGAGGGCGCCGATCCTGACAAGGCGCTGCTTCACTTCCATGTCGGCGGATCGGTCGCCGCCTCGGTGGCATCGGACCGCAAGGCCGCCGGCCACATCGCCAAGGCGGCCGGAGCCCGCTCGCTTGTCGTGGGCTTCCGCCTGGCGCCCGAGCACCCCCACCCGGCGCAGATCGACGACGCCGAGACCGCCTACCGCTGGCTGCTCGCGCAGGGCTACGAGCCGCGGAACATCGGCAGCACCGGCCACTCCATCGGAGGCACCCTCGCGGTCGCGCTGCCGCTGCGCCTGCTCGCCAAGGGCGAGGCAGCCCCCGGGGCGATCGTCAACATCTCGCCGTGGACCGACCTCACCATCAGCAACCCGACGGTGGACGAGAACGAGGAACTCGACAAGATGCTCAGCCGGGACATCCTCGAGCAGTTCCGAGCGGCTTGGCTGCAGGACCCCGGCGTGGACTCACCGACCCCGACATCAGCATCGTGAACGCCGACCTGATCGGCCTGCCGCCCACGGCCCTCCACTACGGCGAGTACGAGGCGCTTGCCGGCGAGGGCGCCGACTTCGGCCGCCGACTCGCCGACTTCAAGATCCTCTCCGAGGTCCGCCCGCTGCCCGAGGGCCAGCACTCGTTCATCCTGGGCGCGGGGCGCGTGCCCGAGGTGGACCGGGCGATCGGGCAGATGGGTCAGTGGCTTCGCCAGCACCTCGGCACCTGAGTGGAAGCTGCCCGGACATGCGCATCGTCCGCCGAGAAGGCAACCGAGAAGATCACGCAAAGGGATGGCTGACATGAAGGCATTCGTCGTCGAGAAGTACGGCAAGGACGGCCTGCGCGCCGCAGACGTTCCCGAGCCCACCGTCGGGGACGGCGACGTCCTGGTCCGGGTGAGCGCCGCCAGCATCAACCCGCTGGACAAAATGGTCCGCAACGGGGAGTTCAAACGACTCCTGAAGTACAAGCCTCCGTTCGTGCTCGGCCACGACGTCGCCGGCATCGTGACGCAGGTCGGGTCGGCCGTACGCAACTTGACAGTCGGCGACGAGGTCTACGCACGTCCCCGCGACCTGCGGATCGGAGGCTTCGCCGAGTTCATTGCGATCGACCAGGACGACGTCTCGCCCAAGCCGAAGTCACTCACCCTCCGAGAGGCGGCCGCGGTGCCCCTGGTGGCCCTGGCCGCCTGGCAGATCCTCGTCGACCGCGCCCACGTGATGCCGGGTCAGAAGGTGCTCATCCACGCCGGGGCCGGTGGCCTCGGATCGACGGCCATCCAGCTCGCCAAGCACCTCGGTGCCACGGTGGCAACGACCACCAACTCCCGCACCGAGAAGTTGGTCAGGAGCCTCGGCGCCGACATCGTCATCGACTACACGAAGGAGGACTTCTCGCAGGTGCTGTCCGGCTACGACCTGGTGCTGGACTCCCTTGGCGGGGCGAACCTCGAGAAGTCGCTGACTGTGTTGAAGCCGGGCGGCCTGGCCCTCGGTGTCGCCGGCCCACCGGACTCCGGGTTCGCCAGGCAACTCGACGCCCCTTCGTTCATGGGCGTGGCCATGAACGCGCTCAGCCGCAAGGTGCGCAAGCAGGCCAAGGCCCTGGGCGTGCGCTATGAGTTCTTCTTCATGCAGGCCAGCGGCGCCCAGCTCCGTGAACTCGGCGCCCTGTACGACAACGGACGGCTCCGCCCTGTCATCGACCGCACTTTCCCCTTCGACCAGACGCTCGAGGCGATGGCGTACGTCGAGCAGGGGCGTACCACGGCCGGAAAGGTCGTGATCTCGATGGCACCCGACAACGACTGAATCGGGCTGGCCGCAGAGAAGGCGTGGCGGTGCTCCGGATGCCGTTCGCCTACCATTGGAGTTCGTTCGTAATCCAATATGGTGAAGTGGGCGGAGGGTAGGCGGCCCTTCCGGCGCACGAAGGAGCGAGCGCGTGGCGCGTTACGGGAAAGAGCATAAGCAGGCGACCAGGCAGCGGATCATCGAGACCGCCGGCCGCCGGTTCAAGAAGGACGGTATCGACGGCTCGGGCATCTCGACGCTGATGGCGGACGCCGGACTGACCAACGGCGCCTTCTACGCCCACTTCGAATCCAAGGACAACCTCGTGGCCGCCGCGGTCGCGGACCAGTTGCGTGTGCAGTACGCGAACGTCATCGAGCAGGCGGCCCCCGGGATCGCCGGACTCGAGCAGATCGTACGGTGGTATCTGTCGCCCCAGCACCGTGACAGTCCCGACGACGGCTGCCCCTCCGCCGCACTCCTCGATGAGATAGGGCGCTGCGCGGACGAGACCAAGCAGGCGTACACCGACGGCGTGCTCGCCGTCATCGACGGTATCGCCGCTCGCCTGGCGCCTGCCGATCCGCGCTCGGTGCGCACGAAGACCCTCAGCGTCTACGCCATGATGGTCGGCACGCTGCAGCTCTCCCGCGCCCTGGCCGACCGGCAACTCTCCGACGAGATCCTCGAAGAGGGCATCCGCAACGCCCTCACTCTGCTCAGCGCACAACCGCCGGGCAGCGGCTAGCTAGATGAACAGAGGGCGCTGCATCTTGGGCGGGAGAATCCCGGCGTTGGCGGAGGCGAAGTCACGGGCGGTTTCCTCGAAGCCGGTCACCAGGTCGTCGAGTACACCGTGACCGCCCGCCGCACTCTTGGCACCGGCCCCGAGGCTCCCGCGCAGAACATCCGTGCCGCCCAGGCCGACCTTCTCGACGCACTGCCCGGGGTCCGTCTGCCAGACCTCGGCGAGTTGCGAGCCCGCGGAGTCCTCGGAGCCCACCCCGCAGCGCTGCCGAGCCCGCGACGATCCCTCGGGGCTGGCCGCACGGACGGCACGGCGCCGGATTCCTCCGGCTGATGTGCGGCCTCTGTTCCGGGGAACAGCCTCGAAGCCGGTCCCCGTCAGGGGCGACTACCGCAGCGCTCACCGCCGACACGGCGCCGCGTCGTGCCGACCACTGCTGCGTCGTAGGACTCGTTGACCCGCTCCGCATTTCCCGCGCCGGTCACTGTCCCCGAGTCCTCACGGATGAACGCGGATGATCGTCTTCCCCTTGCGTCGCTCGGTCGGGTTGAGGGCGGCGACGGCATCGTCGAGGGTCGAGACGTCACCGATGTTCGTCCGCAGCCGTTCGTCCCGCACCCGCTGCACGATCTCACCCAGTTCGGCACGATCGGCCTCGACAACGAAGTCCACCGCCAGGCCCTCAGCGGGTCGCGCCTCGACCGGGCCGACGATGGACACCAGCGTTCCTCCGGTCTTGATCAGGGCAGCGGACCGCTTCTGGACGTCGCCACCGATGACATCGAAGACCAGATCGACGTCGCCGACGTCTTTCAGCGCGTCGTTCTCGAGGTCGACGAACTCATGCGCGCCGAAGTCGAGTGCCTTCTCACGGTCGGCGGCGCGTCCGGTGCCGATGACGTAAGCGCCGGCCTCACGTGCGAGCTGGGTGACCATCGTCCCGACTGCCCCGGCTGCGCCATGGGCGAGGACGGTCTGGCCAGCCTGAAGGCGGCCGTGCTGGAACAGCCCCTGCCACGCGGTCAGACCTGAGATTGGCAGGGACGCGCCTACGGTGAAGTCGACGTCGCCGGGCAGCGGTGCGAGGTTGCGTGCTTCGATCGCCACGTACTCCGCAAGGGTGCCGTCGCGGTGCCAGTCGGCGAGGCCGAACACCCGCTGCCCGACCGACAGCCCCGTCGTGCCGTAGCCGAGGGCGGTGACCACTCCGGCCAGCTCGTGGCCGGGGATCGACGGTGTCCTCTCACGGCCGGCGCGATCGGTCCAGGTCGATGGCCACTCCATCTCGGTCGGGACGAAGCCCGATGCATGAATCTGAACGATGACGTCGTTGATCGATGCCTGCGGCTCGGGCCGCTCCACCAGCGTCATCCCGGCCGTCCCCGCAGCCTGGTCCGTCACCACGATCGCTTTCATGGGAATTGCCTCCTCGGTCAATTGTCTCTTTGGTGGAAACGTTGCAGGGATGGAAAGCCTGTTCGATATCCCCTCGGCGGGGCTGATAGGACGCGGCCGATCTGGACAGCGTCGGCCGGACTGCTATTCGCTCGTCGTCATGTCTCCGACCTTAGGAGCGGAGCAGCCCAAGGGTATGGTCCATTTTCATGGCGAAACCTTGGGCCACTTCAGCACCTTGAAGGCGGTGAGTCGATGGACGGCACGGGACAGCATCAAATGGACGGAGCTCACCACCTCCAGGAACTGGCGGACGACCGCAGCGTCGATACGGCCATCCGCAGCGCGGTCCACCGGCCGTAGCGAGCGGGAGATTCGCAGCAGAGGTTCGGCAGGTGTGCGGGCGCACCGACGAGGTTGTGAACTGGGCCCTGAAGTCAGTTGGGCGGGCCGCTACGTCGCTGCCTGCTCCGTGTGCCGGTCGGGCGCTGTATGCGTAGGGCGTATGGGGTCTTGCGTGCGGTCGGAAGGACGCCTGTCACGATCAGGCGCGGGATCTCCGTGGTACTGCGGGCGTGACTGAACACCCAGATGCTGTCTTCGATCTCGCCGTGGCCGGCGGAGTGGTCGCTGGCGTCGCCGACGAGCAGGAAGGCGAAAGGCGGTCCGGTGGCGGTGTAGTTCGCGGCCTGGGCGAGGTAGTCCCGCCGAATGACGTCCTGGGACCTGCATCGCGACGTGCGCCACTTGATTTCCGCTACGAACCGGCTGCCGACATCTGCGCGGCCGCTGGCCACATCCGACCTTTCCGGGGCTTTCCCCTGAGTCGTGGACACCGTTTGCTATGCGGCATCGGTCAGCGTAACCGTTCGCTGTTCGAAGGTGATCGGGCTGACCTGTCCGATCGCTGAATGCCTTCTCCTGGTGTTGTAGCGGGTGATCCAGCGGAAGACTGCGAGGCGGGCCTCGCGTACTCCTGGCCAGCGTTTCCGGCCCTGCAGGGTCTCCCGTTTCAGGGCCGCGTTGAAGCTCTCCGCGGCGGCGTTGTCCGCGCTTGTCCCGACCGCTCCGCGAGAGCGGATCACGCGGAGTTTGCGGCATGCCTTCGCGAAGTCCTTCGAGGCGTACTGGGCTCCGTTGTCGCTGTGGAAGACAGCCCCGGCCAGGTCACCGCCGCAGGTGCGGGCGGCGGCTTCGAGGGCGTCGGTGACCAGCTCGGTGCGCATGTGATCGGCGAACGCCCAGCCCGTCAGGCGCTTCGAGCAGAGGTCCAACACCGTGGCCAAGTAGAGGAACTGGCCGTCACTGACGGGCAGGTAGGTGATGTCGCCGACGTACTGGTGTTCGGTTCGCGCGCGGTGAAGTCGCGCTGCAGGAGGTCGGGGACCTGGGCCGCGTCGGGGGCGGGCACTGTGCGCAGGTGCACGCCGACGATGCCGGCCTCGCGCATCACGCGCTCGACGCGCTTGTGGTTGACCCGCCGGCCCTCGGCCCGCAGCTCGGCGGTGATGCGCGGGGAGCCGTAGGTACCGTCCCATTCGGTGTGGATCTCGCGGATCCGCCCGGTCAGCTCGGCATCGGAGAAGGCCCGCTCGACGCGGGCGCCGACGGCGGGCGTTGTCGTGGACACCCGCGGCTGATCTCGTACGCCCAGAACCGCTTTCACGGCCTCGCGCTGTGCGCTGACGAAGTCGAGCCCGGGGAAGTGCTCGCTGCGGGGCGTCGATGAGGGAGATAACGCGCGGCAGGCCGCAAGGGTGCGGGATTCGTTGGTCTGGTACTCCGGGTGTGCAGGCGAGGGCCAGGCCCGGGAAACGGTTGCCCCGACACGGTGTGCCTCTGCGCAGGGCTTCGAAGCGGGCACGTGGCCCTGCGGTGGAGCCCACCTTACGTACGACACTGTGCCGGTAATCGCGAGTACGTAGATGAAGCCCGTCCCCCTCAAGGACCGGTCCGGGACCTGGTGCTTCTTGATGTAGTGCCGCAGCCAACCGCGCGGGTCGTCGTATGCCAGATGCAACATCCCTGCCCTTTCGCTGTGTTGGTGCACAGTGAACCGGAAGGGTGTGACATCAGACGTAGGCCTGCAGCCGTCAGGCAGACGACCTGCGGCATCACCTCCCGGGAGGCGCCGCTGGACCCGGGCCGGACTCTCGACAAGATGCTGGCGTCGGCGACGCCGACGATCGCCCAGGCCGGGCCGCACATGCGCGGGCAGAGCCGTGCCGTCCTACCGCTACGCCCGGGACCTAGCTTGACTCTGTCGGGGATCTTGGAGTTTCGCGGTGCGGCAGCATGGTCAACGGGCATGCTCGGGTAGTTCCGATGACCGATGCAGCTGTCGAGGTGCCCGTTGTCCCTCCGCCCACGTTCCGGTGAGCAGGTCCCGCCTCTGACTGCGCAGGTCACGCGGGCGAGCAACCCGGGCGGTACGACGGCGATATGGGTGAGAGACCGCCTCGACGGGCTGTGGCACGACGAGGACTTCGCCGACTGGTACCCGCGTGACGGGCGTCCAGGTCTCTCGCCTGCTCAACTGGCTACCGTCAGTGTGCTGCAGTTCCTGCTCGGTCTGTCGGACCGGCAGGCCGCCGAGGCGATCCGCTGCCGCATCGACTTCAAGTACGCGATGGCCATGGAGCTGGATGACCCCGGTTTCCACCACAGTGTGCTGGCCGATTTCCGTGATCGTCTCGTCGAAGGCGACCGTGCTGACCGCTCCTCGACCTCGCGCTGGCCCGCCTCAAGGAGGCTGGCCTGGTGCACGAGCGCACAACCCAGCGCACCGACTCCACCCATGTCCTGGCCGCGGTGCGTGACCTGACCCGCCTGGAGCTGATCACCGAGGCAGTCCGCGCCGCACTGGAAGAAGTCGCCGACACCTCCCGCACCTGCTGGACGAACTGGTCGATGAGGACTGGGGGCGCCGCTACGGCCGACCGGTCCGCCTGGGAAAGAACCCCACCAAGCCCAAGACCAGGATCCTTGCCACCGGAAACGACGCCGTCCGGCTCCTGGAACACCTCTACCGGCCCGGAGCAGACTGCGTATCCGGCCCTCGTATCCAGGTCCTGCGCCAGATCATGGTGCAGAACTACCACCGTGACGCCGCAGGACACCTGCGCTGGCGCACCGCCGAGAAGGAAGGCGGACCCGGGCTGCCGCCCTCGTCCCGCGCGGTCGTCTCTCCCTACGACACCCCGGCCCGCTACGCACGCCACGGACACATCATCAGCTGGAAGGGGTTCTCCGCTCACCTGACCGAAACCTGTGCTCCCGACGGCCCCAACGTGATCACGGACGTGGCCACCACCGCGGCCACCACCCACGACAGCCAGGTCCTGCCCGGCATCCACACCCGTCTGTCACGCCGCGGACTGCTGCCGGCCGAGCACCTGGTCGACGCCGGCTACACCTCCCTGCCCCACCTGGAACAAGCCACCCGTGAACACCAGGTCACCGTCTCCGGAGCACTCCGGAGCAACCCCACCCGGCAACACCGCCGGGACGAGGGCTTCGCCCGGGACGACTTCCACATCGACTACGACCGCCAGCAGGTCACCTGCCCCCAGGGCCAGGTCAGCCAGGGCTGGCACGGCCCCTATCCGACCTCCTCACCCACCGCAGCCCCGCTGATCGTGGCCAGGTTCACCAAAAGCCAGTGCCAGCCCTGCCCGGCCCGCACCCAGTGCACCACCTCCCGCGAAAGCACCCGCACCGTGGGCTTTCCCCCACGAGAACTCCGCGACCTGCAACTTCGCGTCCGCACCGAGCAACAGACACCCGAGTGGAAGACCCGCTACGCGGTCCGCTCCGGAGTGGAGGGCACGGTCAACGAGTTCGCCCACGGATACGGCATGCGGCGCTGCCGCTACCGAGGACAGGGAAAGGCCCACATCCAGCACGTCCTGACGGCCATCGCCGTCAACATCGAGCGCCTCAGCGGACTGCCTCCAACCGAAGAAGCCCCCACTCCCCGCCGACCGACTGCCTTCCAGAACTACCTCGACCAGCGCGAGATACCCCGGCCGAAGTCCTGGCGAACCCTGGGCAGTTGACCTCGGCGCTCCAAGATCCCCGACAGAGTCAAGCTAGGCCAAAAGCTAGGCCGTGTATCGGAACTCGAACCCGGTCAGCTGACCGGGTTCGGACCACGCGCAGACCGGATGCTCGACGGGCACCGACATCAGTCGGCGGCCCGTAGAGGACGGTCCACGCCCGACATCGCGCCACAGCGCCCTCACCGATATCCATCGGCCCGAGGCGTCCGGATGCTAATTTCGGCAGGTGGCCCGAAATCAACCCATTCAGCTCGGTTCGCAGATCGCGGGCTACCAGGTGGAGCGTGAGATCGGCCGCGGGGGAGTGGGCGTCGTCTACCTCGCGAAGGATCTGCGGCTGGACCGCATCGTGGCGCTGAAAGCGCTCGCCCCCGAATTGACGAACGCAGACGTTTTCCGTCGACGTTTCATCCATGAGTCGCGCATGGCCGCTGCGATCGATCATCCGCACATCGTGCCGATCTTCGGAGCCGGAGAGGCCAACGGAGTCCTGTACATCGCCATGCGTTACGTTTCCGGGCCGGACTTGGGAGCTCTCCTGGAACGGGACGGTCCGCTGCCGGTGCCGGCTGCGATGCGCATCGCCGCGCAGGTGGCGTCGGCGATCGACGCCGCGCACGAGCACGGTCTCGTACACAGGGACGTAAAGCCCGGCAACATCCTGTTGGCCAGGAGCGATGTCGCCGACGATCCCTACTACGCGTATCTCATGGACTTCGGGCTGGCGAAACCATCGCTGGAGGAGACGTCCTTCACCACGGTGGGTCAGTTCGTGGGCACCTGGGACTACGCGTCCCCCGAGCAGATCTCCGGCTGTCATGTAGACGGTCGGGGCGATCTGTACAACCTCGCCTGCGTCGTATATGAGGCCCTTGCGGGTAGCTCCGTATTCCAGCGCGACGACGACATGGCGCTGCTGTGGGCGCACCAATACGACACGCCACCGGACCTCTCCGAGAGATGCCCGGGGCTCGCGCCGGCCGTCGACAGCGTGATGGCAAAGGCGCTGGCCAAGGCACCTGAGCATCGTTACGGTTCATGCCGGGAGTTCGTGGCGGAGTTGATTTCCGCCGCGGGCGGTCAGCCGAGCTAGAAACGATGTCCCGGAGACGCTGGTGGCCCCGCCGATGGCGGCACACGAGCGGTCGGTACGCGCCGGACCTGTGGCCCGTGTGGATCGTGGCCGGTCTGGCTGTGGTCGCGGTCTGCGTCGCCGGCGTCGTGGCGTACTGGCTCGTCCGCCGGCTGACGGAACCCACGGAGACCCTGAGCGTTCCCGACGGCATCAGGCTCAGCATCGCCATCTTGACGGTCTTCGGCGCGGTGCTCGCGGGTGTGTACGCCTACCGCAAGCAGCGTATCGCCGAAGGGGACGCCCACCGGGCGGACGCGACCCAGTTCGCCGAGCGCTACAGCACGGCAGCTGGCCAGCTCGGCCACGAAGGACCGGCCGTACGCCTCGCCGGCGTATACGCGATGGCCCGGCTGGCCGACGACTGGGTGGAGCAACGCCAGGTCTGCGTGGACGTCCTGTGCGCCTATCTGCGCATGCCCTACGAATGGAAGCCGGAGTCCGACCAGTACAGAAAGGGAGAAAGGGAGGTACGGCAGACGATCATCCAGGTCATCCACGATCACCTCCGGGAGTCACGAGAGGAGTCTTCCTGGTCGACCTGCGCTCTTGATTTCACCCGGGCGACCTTCGACGGAGGCGACTTCTCCGGCTGCCAGTTTCGCAGCAGTGTCTCCTTTGCCGATGCCGACTTCGTCGGTGACCTGATCAGCTTCGACGGAGCCGGGTTCCTCGACGGGGCAGTCACCTTCCGTGGCGCACGATTCGGCGCCAGCGCGGTCACGTTCAACGACGCGCAATTCCAGGGCGCTACGGTCAGCTTCGACGAGGCGCGGTTCAGCGGCAGCGCGGTTTCCTTCCGCGGCGCGCTCCTCGGTCTCGGCGCCATCACGTTTCACCATGCGAGCCTCAGCGGCGGGACGCTCACGTTGGACGAAGCACGGTTCGTTGGCGGCACGGTCGGCTTCGACTACGCGCAGTTCGGCAACGCCACGGTCACCTTCAATCGGGCGCGACTCGACGATGGTTCGCTCGCCTTCCGCCGCGCACGGTTCACCGGAGGCACGTTGAGCTTTGACCACGCACACTTCACTGGCGGTGCCCTCGCCCTCGACGACGCGGAATTCACGGGCGCTACGGTGACCTTCTACGCGGCACGGTTCGACGGTGGAAATGTCACCTTCGACTATGGGCAGTTCACCGACAGCACAATCTCCTTCCACCACGGGCGATTCAACGGAGGCACCGTCTCGCTCGGCCACGCCAGGTTCAGCGGCGGCATGGTCTCCTTCGTCCGCGCCCAGGTGAACGGTGGCCGGGTCACCTTCGCCGACGCACAGTTGAGCGGCGCCAACGTCCGATGGGGCCGCCTCCGGCCTCCCGAGGACGGGACGGGCTGAACTCCAGACCTGATGAGGATCCGCGAAAAATGCCAGGCTCGCTCCCTGCTCCCCAGTTGGTTGATCCGTTCAACGGTCTGAGGAAGGTGGGGAGTGGGGAGAGCGCGTCGGGGCCTGCCGACCGAAGGTCGGCGGGCCCCGAGGGTTGACGGCGGGTCAGGTCAGGGCACTCTCCGCAACGGGGGAACACCGGGGAGGCGGCCAATGACCGGTCGGGCGGCTTCCGGGGTGGTCAGGAGAGCGACGATGGTGATCGGCTGCTGGCAGTGCGGGCAGTCGCGTGTCGCGGTCGGCTCCAGGGGGTCGCGGACCGGGGTCTGCTGCCGCGAGGCGGTGCGGACGGGCGGTGGCGGGGGGAGTTCGATGCGGGCCGGGGGTGCGGAGGGTTGTGCCTGTCCGAGGCGGCGGGCTCGTTCCTCGTCCAGGGCCTGGTCGCGGCGGTGCTCGGCCTCGCGGCGGCAGACCATCGAGCAGTAGACGGTGCGGACGGTCTTGCCGGCCTGGAACGGGTTCTCGCCGACGGGGCAGATCCGAGTCTCCATGTGGGCCTCGCTGCGGCGGGATGCCGTTCGGCATTCGCGCGAGCAGAACTTCCGCTTCCGGCTCAGGTCGGTGGCGAACTCCTTGTCGCACTGCGGGCAGTTCCCCAGCTTGGACAGGTGCGCGGTTCCCCGCTCGGCAGGTCGGCGAGCACTTGCGGCGCCTGGTTGCGGACTCGACCGTGAAGTCAGTGCCGCACTCGGGGCAGTTTCGCTCCAACTCTCCGATGCTGGCGTCGAGTTCAGGAGACACGGGCGTTCACTCCCTGGCGAAGCGTCTCGGCGTGGTTCTGGTGGTGGCGGAGCCGGTGGGAGGGGCCGCCGATCCCGATCCGGCGTGCTGCGCAGCGTCGCGACGGACCGCCCGAGACACCCCGAGCACCTGTGGACCAAGGACACCGACCTGCTCGGCCTCCTCACCGCGGCCTGCCCAGAGATGACCGCAGTCGCCCGACTCACCGGCGAGTTCGCCACGCTCCTGACCCCGGCCCAGGCCAACGACGACAAGCTCACCCAGTGGATCGCCACAGTCCGCACCACCGGCCTGCCCCACCTGCACAGCTTCTGCAACGGCCTCGAACTTGACCGCGCAGCCGTGAACGCCGGCCTCACCCTGCCCCACCACAACGGTCGGACAGAGGGCGTCAACACCCGAACCAAGAAGATCATGCGGCAGATGCACGGCCGAGCAGGATTCGACCTCCTCCGCCACCGCATCTTCCTGCAATAGGGAGAACGCACCGTCACCACCGACTACGGAACAGAGCCTCTTCCCGACCTTGATCGTGAACTTCTTGGCGATCTGGGGGACGGGGACGCCCTTGTTCTTGAGCGCGACGGCGAAGGTGAGCATGTCGTCGTCGATGACCTCCGGGCGTCCGCCGTGGTTGCCCTTGGACGCGGCGATGACCTGTCCTTCGAGGGTGTAGTCCCGGATGTACGCGCGTTCCATGCCGGACATCGCCGCGAGCACGGTGAAGACGATCCCTGAGGGGTCGTGCGCGTCCTGCTCCGGCAGCCGGGCGCGTGCCCACGTCCTGCAGGCATTCGATGAGCTCCTGGATGTCCGACGGTTCTTCGACGCGTACGGCATGACGCTGCTCTTACCCGACGCCTGTGCCGGAGCACCTGGCGACCCTGTGCATCGGGAACAGCGTCAGCGTGGTGTGGCCCACAACGGACGGCCTCTACGCCCGGCTCGCGCCGCTTGACTCCTCATGGCAGCGGCGGCCCGAGGTAGTCCTCGGGCCGCCGCTGGTCTTGCTGTTCAGCTCTCGGTGATGCGGGTCCAGGTGAACGGGCCGAGCGAGGTGGACGTCGTCGGGTTGTGGGCTCCTGGGGTGACGGTCAGCTTCAGCCATTCCAGGGGTGTGGTGCTTCCGTGCACGACGATGCGGTGGAAGTTCCGGACGGCGTAGCCGGGGTGGCTGTTCCAGGCGTCGTACGCGCAGACGTCCTCGTCGCCCGTGCAACGCGCGCCCTGGGTGAGCGGGTTGTCCGAGCGGTAGACGTGCGAGTCGCCGACGAGCAGGAGCACCGGCTTGCCGAAGGCGGCGGTGTGCCTGGCGAGGCTGGAGACGACCGGCTCGTAGTTCGCCACGTGGTCGGCCGTCTTGCCGTCCAGGTCCCACATGTCGGCCTGGGTGGTGACGACGACGCTGGACATGCCGCCGGCCTTGGCGAGCGCGAAGGCGCTGTCCAGCCAGCGCAGGTCGGCCGCGGTGCGCTGGGCGGCCTCGTCGAGCTGCTCCTGGGAGGCCGTCGGCGCGCCGTACCAGGGGTCGGCGTCGTTGTTGGAGCCCCCGGGCACGTTGACCGTCACGAACAGGGTGCCGTTCTTGACCCAGAGCACGTTCTCCACGTACTTAGCGTCCTCGGGGTGCGCCCAGTTCGGCAGCTGCGCCTGTGACAGGACGCGCAGTGTCCCGCTGCCGAGGGTGTGGCCCGGCTCGTGGAAGAACGTCTTGCGGACCAGATCCAGGTTCGCGGCCGGGTTGCCGGAGGCGTAGTCCACCGACTGGCCGGTGGCCGGATCGAGTACGTAGTCGATCTGCCCCGTGAGCGGGTTGTACGTGCCGCCGCCCTCCTTGGCCTTGTGGCAGTCGGCCCACTCGTTGTCGCCGGGGGTGTAGACCATCGGATCCGCGAAGGTCTTCCACAGCGCGGCGATGGACTGGTCGTAAGCGGCGGTGCAGTACTGCTTGCCGGAGTGGATGTCGCCGACATGGATCACGGTGCTGACGTCCGGATCGGCGTTGACGTTGGCGATGAACGCCGGCGTCCCGTCGAACTCGGAGGTGTCGGTCGGGGAGGTGCCGTACGGGGCGTCGCCGTACACGGCGAGCGTGAACGGCGCACGGGCCCCGGACCCGGAGTCGGTCGCGTTCGCCGTCATGGCGGTGGCCGATATCGCGCTGAACGCCAGGGCCAGGCCCACGGCTGCAAACGACCTTCTCTTCATTTGTCTCCTCGGTGAGTTCGACCGTGCCGAAGCAGCGTGCTGGCAGCGCCCGTCTCACCGGAAACGGACAGGCGAACGGAAGTTGAATACGGCGTCTATCGATCGGTCATCCTGGCGCGGCATGTCCAGCCGCTCTCCGATGGCCTTCTCGATACGGACTCGGCGGGCCGCCTCCCACACGTCGAAGGGACTCCCCGATCGAGGTCACAAGTCCCGCCCCAGGCCCAGAGATCAGTCAGTATCAGCACCAACGACCTTCGGCCGAATGGGTGACGGCTGATACCGCGCAGGGCGCCAAGATCAAGTACTGGCGGCTTTGGGCTTACCTCGGCGCTACCCCCGCATGGTCCGTCGCTTCGTCTGACGCCCGCAGGGGAGCAAGGGTGACCCCGCATGCCCGTCATTCCGCGCGACGGCATCCGAGCAGCTAGCCTGTGGGCAGCAGCCCGGACGGCGCGCGCGTAGACGGCTGGAGGCCCTACCCCCCAGGCGGGGTAGGGCCTCTTCGCGTCGCAAGGAGTCTGCGTTGGATGTGCTTTCGAGCCCGGCGCTTCAGCCGGAAGCCCGCCCGGCTGAAGCCGGGACAGCCTGCCGGCGGAGCTTCTCTGGGTCCAATCTGGGTCCGGAAGGATGGTGAAACCCTGTGAATGATAAACACGGCCAGGGCAGCACCGCACCTGCTGACCTGCAAAGACGAGGAAAAGAGGAGTGTTCCGAGAAGCCTGGGGAAACACTTTGACGAGCAGCAGATGCCCCGCGTCCTCGAAGTCACCGCCAAGGTCGGCAAACGCCTACGCGCCGAACCTATCGCCCAGCTGTACGAGCAGGGCCTCATCCACCACGTCGGCACGCATGTCACGTTGGAGGACCAGATGGTCACCTGGGTCGTCGGGATGGACAGCCCCGACCGCATGGACGCTGCCGTCCACGGACTGACCGAACTCGCTGACCCCGATCAGCTCGCCGCCGTCGCGGCCACATCCACCGACCGCCTCGGCGGCCGCCGATGACCCCCGGAAACGGCCCCATATAGCTCAACGGTCCTACTAGGCAAGGCTATTACCCTCTTGGCTCATGTGGACCAGGGGGCAAGTCGCCGTCGTTTGCGCGGCGGCGGCACGGATAGTCGTGTCAGCGGCCGGTGCGGCGGCCGGCGGAGCGTGAAGCGTCAATCGTTCGGTGGGGCAGACCGCCGAGCGAGGCCGCAACCAATTCTCACAGTCGTTCGTACAGTGGCGCGCTCCACCTGGACGCCAGGAACCACGCCCGCTCCACGGTGTGTGGGTCGACGGCAGACAGGATGGGAGCTGGGGTAGGTGGTGGGTAGGGGAAGTCCTGAAGGCTCCGGTCGGTGTTTTGCCAGGTCAGGACACACCTGCATACTCGATCTTGCGATACGGTGCGGATTCGCGTAGCGACCTCCGGGGGGGCAGTGAAGTATCTGATCAACCGTGTCTCTCGTTGTGTGACGCTGGCCTTCCTGAGTCCGGCCTGTCTATGCCTTGTCGGCTGTAACCCGGATCCGACCGATCCCGAGAGCGTCGCCCCGATCACCCTGATGAACAACACACCCAGTGCCGTGCGTGTCTTCTGGTGTGCTGGCGACGGAGATGAGGTTCCCCCGAGATGCGGGGAAAGGTGACAGCAGGTCAGATGGGTCTCATGAGAGGAGCCCAGAAGATGCCTGCCCCGAGGAAGTACCCGCT
>NZ_JBVHQB010000027.1:0-105061 GCF_055567635.1 Streptomyces sp. NPDC026500
GCTGCAGACACTCCTCGCCCTCTGGACCGGCGCCTGCCCCACCTGCCACCGCGACATACCAACATCCATATCAACCTGACCAGGCACTACTAGGTTGCCGCTATGGCCAACGACATCGTGTTACGCCCGGACCCGCCTGTGCCCAGAACCTGGACGTGATGTGGCTCGTCAGCGAACACCTCGCGGTCGGCACGCCATCCCATCCCTTCCGCGCGACGCCAACGGGCGTATGGCGCAGGTGGTGCGGTCACCAGCCAGCACTCTCAGCAACCAGCATCCCAGCGGCCCGAAACCCTGCGCCGTATCGTCGCGCTGGACGCGGCGCACGCCGACCGGGATCCAAGAGAGCCTCGGCGAAGCCGGCAGGTACAACCAACCTCCGAGCCGTGGAGCATTCGCGGACGGCCCACTCGCAACAGGACAATTGCAGCGCGCTGAGCTGGAAGAACACGGCGAGCCAAAAGGCCCTCCGGAGCCTCGTGCGCGCGGAGGTGCGGGACGTCAGCTCGCCCTGTGCGCGACAGCCGTGGCGTCGTGGGTGCGTTCGTGCTCCACACGGGCCGTCTCCAGGAGGTGCAGCCAGGAGGTGACCGTCGGACGCCGGCGCAGCAGGGCCCGGCGCTCGCGCTCGGTCATACCTCCCCATACGCCGTGCTCGATGCGGTGGTCCAGCGCATAGGCGAGGCACTCGGTGAGTACGGGGCAGCCGATGCACAGTATTTTGGCCCGGTTCTGCGCGGCGCCCTCGACGAACAGGTCGTCAGGATCGGCCGTGCGGCACAATCCTCGGTCGCTCCAGTCGGTGCTCGTCATCTCGTGATGCCGTCCTCTCCCCTGGCCCCCGCCTGCGAGTTACCCACCTGCCCTGGGCAACAGGCATATGACACTACGCCTTTCGAGGACCGTCACTCTATCTGCCGTACGGACCACACCTTCGAGTGAGCGCCGCTTGCCTCCCGCGCTCAGCAGCGCTATGGAGGTGCCTCAACGGTTTACGGTCCGGTTCAGGACCTCCGGAGAGCGATGCAGTTGTCCTTTCACCCTTCCTTGCGCAGGAAAGCAGGAGCCATGTCCCGGAACAAGCAGACCGTCGAGACCTATCTGGACGGTTTCCGCAAGAACGATCACGCACAGATCCTGAGTTGCCTGACCGATGACATCCAGTGGACAGTCTTCGGCGGCTTCCATCTGACCGGAAAGGAGGCGTACGACGCCGCCATCGAAGGCCCCGGTTTCGTCCCGCCTCCCCAGCTGGAGGTCGTGCGCATGGTCGAGGAGGACGACGTGGTCATGGCCGAGCTCACCGGAACGGTGATGCGTGACACAGGAGAGGTGATGCGCATGTCGATGGCCGAGGTGTTCCGCATGCGCGACGGGAAGATCTGCGTGAAGTCGGCGGCGGCGGCCTGCTGAGCCTCGGTGTCGGTGCGCGTGTCTCCGCCTCCGCTCAGGTTGCGGCCCGGTCCGCGAGCACCGTTTCATGGAACGCGGCCACGACGGGCCGCAGATCAACCCGGTGCCAGGCGTCCCACAGCTGAACGGACCCTTCGTACCAGGGCAGTTCGCGTACCGCGACCCCTTCGGAAGTGCCGCGCAGCATGCTCTTCTGGATGAGCGCGAGACCCAGACCGGACGCGACCAGACCCAGCGCGGTGAGGGGGTCGGCCGCGTCGAGACGGATGTCCGGCGTGAAGCCGGAGGCGACACAGGACGCGACGAACGTGTCACGCCACACCGGATCCTGGGCGTCGCCCACCGCGATCCACGGCTGCCCGTCAAGTGCCTCGGGCGTCAACTCCTCCGTCAGGGCGAGGGGATGCTTTTTCGGGCAACGCGAGCAGCAACGGGTCCCGCAGCAACGCCGCTGCGTTCAGGTCCGCGTCGTCCTCGGGCGGCGGCGTGCGCACCAACGCGATGTCCAGGCTGCGCAGGCGCAGGCCCTCGAACTGCTCGGCCGACTCCTGGTCGTACGGCGCCACGTGGATTTCCTGGGCGCTGATCACGCAGGGTGCGCAGGGCCGAGGGCAGGACACCCGTACGCATGGCATCGGCCACGTATCCGACGCACAGGCCGCCTTCCTCCCCGCGGCCGAGCCGTCGCCCGAGGTTCTCCAGCCGGTCGGCATGGCGCAGCAGGGCCTGCGCCTCGGTCAGGAACACCCGGCCGTCGGAAATCAGCCCCAGATCCGGACAGCGCCTACGTGGCTCCGTCCGCCCGCCGTTTCGGCGCCGGAGTCAGCCAGCGCGCAGTGTCGCCGCCGCCTTGTAGGTGCGCAGTACCGGTGCCGTCTCGATCCGCGTGACGGCGTCCTAGGCCACCGGGCGCGTCAGATAGTGGTGCAGGGCCCCCGCGTCACGGCACAGCACGTGGGCGACGAGGTTCGTCGGGCGGTCGTCGCCGCGACCACCGCGAGGTCGTCGCGGCGCGCCGGCGCTGTCGCCACCGTGTCCAGGTGTGCTGGGGCGACCTGCATATCCACAGCAGCGCGGACACCGTCACGCCCAGCAGCCGGCAACTCGGCGGCACACTCGGTGTCGCGGTCATCGGGCGGCATCCATCCGGGGGCGGCCGACGACGCGCGCGGCGCGGCCCAGCACGCGTTGGGGGCCGGGGGCCACGGCAGTGGTCCTGGCCGCGACGGCGGTGGCGGCCATGGTCATGAATGACCGCACGCCCTGCCGTCCGCCGACGGCCAACTGCCGCCGCCCCACCGCCGACCCGCGAACGGCGTGGGCAGCCGCGAACAGTCAAGGACGGCCGGGCCGCCACCGCTGCGTGGGAACGCCCCGGCCGACATCAGCGACGCACGAACGAAGAACCCGCAACCACGGCCGACACAGGCACAAGACACCCACCCACGGTCGGCGCAACCGCGAAGCACCGCCCACACCGGCACGGGCGCACGGCACCACGCGCACCCGACACGGACGGAAAACACCTGCCTCACCCGGCACGGGCGCACGGCACCTACGAAGCGGACTCGAAACACCTGCCGGAACCCGGCACGGGCTCATGACACCCGCCCCGTAACCGGCACAGACGTGAGGGCGAGGAACCCGCCCATACCCGGCACGGGAGCCGGGCGCCCGTACCCGGCACGGGCTCATGGCGTCCGCCCGCAACCGGCGCGGGCGCGACGCCATGGCTCGCAACCGGGGCGGGCACGGGGCGTCAGGGCCGGCTCAGGATTCCGCGCGCCTCGGCAGCCGCCAGTTCGGACGTACGAAGTGGCAGGTGTAGCCGTCGGGGTAGCGCTGGAGGTAGTCCTGGTGTTCCGGCTCCGCCTCCCAGAACGGACCGGCCGGCGCCACCTCGGTCACGACCTTCCCCGGCCACAGCCCGGAGGCGTCGACATCCGCGATGGTCTCCTCGGCGACACGCTTCTGCTCGTCGTCGACGTAGAAGATGGCGGACCGGTAGCTGAGACCGATGTCGTTGCCCTGCCGGTTCTTCGTCGACGGGTCATGGATCTGGAAGAAGTACTCCAGGATCGTCCGGTAGTCGGTCTTCGTGGGATCGAACGTGATCTCGATCGCCTCGGCATGCGTGCCATGGTTGCGATACGTCGCGTTGGCCACGTCGCCACCGCTGTATCCCACCCGCGTGTCCAGCACGCCCGGGAACGTCCTGATCAGATCCTGCACGCCCCAGAAGCAGCCGCCCGCCAGCAGCGCCTTCTCCTCGTTCCGGCTCATCGCACGCACCCTTCTTCCTCGTCTTCGTCGGACTCGCACAGGCGCCACCGCGCGAGCTCCCGGCGGTCCGTCTCCCCCGCCGTCACAGCAACGTGGCACCGAACTGCACAAGGCCGGAAGGACCGCTCTAAATTCCCGGTCCGGCCCCTGGGACGTGAAAGAGCTCGAACCCCGTCACGACCGGCCGGGACGGACGCCCGCACGGCACCGATAACAATCCTGCAAGATTCAATCAACAACGCCTTGAGAATTTGCTATCGCTACCAGGAAAAGGGCTCAATGTCCCTGCTATGTCAGCAGAAAAGCGTTAGGGAGCGGATGAACGGCACGATCGACGGCTTCAGCTACGGGCTGGTCACACCGGTGGCCGCCTACGTCATGGCCTGTGTGGGCTCGGCGTTGGGGCTGCGCTGTGTGGTGCGGACGGTGCACCACGAGCCCGGCTGGAGGCTGGGTTGGCTCGCACTGGGAGCCAGCGCTCTCGGCTGTGGCATCTGGACGATGCACTTCATCGCCATGACCGGCTTTTCCGTGGCGGAGACGCCCGTAACCTACGACGTCCCGTTGACCGTGCTCAGTCTGGTCGTGGCGATCGTGGTGGTCTCCGCGGGCGTGTTCATCGTCGGGCATCGCGGCGCCACGCGAACCGCCCTCACCGTGGGCGGGAGCATCACCGGCCTCGGCGTCGCGACGATGCACTACCTCGGCATGTTTGCGATGCAGCTCAACGGAGACCTCCGCTACAACGCGTTCACCGTGACCCTGTCCGTGGTCATCGCCCTCGTCGCGGCGACCGCCGCGCTGTGGGCCGCCGTCTCCGTGCAGGGCTTCCTCCGCACCCTCGGCGCCAGCCTTGTCATGGGCCTGGCTGTCACCGGCATGCACTACACGGGCATGGCCGCCGTAAGCGTCCATCTCCACAACGGTATGCAAGAGGCCGTCGGCGGCCAGGAAGGCACCTCGCTCCTGCTGCCGATGCTCCTGGGCCCGATCATCTTCCTCATCCTCGCCGCGGCCATCGTCATGTTCGACCCGGTCCTGATCCTCGGAGCCGGCGAGTGGAACAAGTCGTCCGAGGGACGCTCCAAAGTAGTGGCGCGGGGACCCCGGATTCCGGTGCAGGTGTCCGGCATCGAGGACTCTCCGGCGCCGACGGCACCCGGTGGCCGGCAGGCCGACGGCTGGTCGTCGTCATCAACCCAGTGGCCCGCCGACGATGGGCGGGCCACCCAGTACAGCGACGCGGGAGCCGGTGACTCCTACGGAGCCCGGTACGAGGCGGAGTAGTCCCGTCCCTTCCCAGTCGATGGCCCGGCCGGCGCGTTCAACCTCGCGCTCCCGCCGGGCCATCGCCGCATCTGACGGACGGTTTCGGCAGGGCACCCGGCCGAGCGTGACGGGTAACGGGGCAGCCGCACCCGATCCCCGCACCGGCGGTCGTGACGCACTCCGGCCCCTCGGGATGATCTTGAGGCTAGGGTGCCCGGTATGACTTCCACGGCCTTGCGCGGTACGACGCTCCACTACGACGACACCGGCCCCTCGGACGGCCTCCCGGTCCTGCTGATCCACGGACATCCCTTCAACCGGACCCTGTGGGCCCCGCAGGCCGAAGCGCTCGCCGCGGCCGGACACCGTGCCATCACCCCGGACCTGCGCGGCTACGGCGACAGCGGAGTGGAAGCCGGCACCGTGTATCTCGCCGACTTCGCCGACGACCTCGTCGCGCTCCTGGATCACCTGGGCATCGAGCAGGCAGTGGTGGGCGGCGTCTCGATGGGCGGGCAGATCGCGATGGAACTACAGCGCGGCCACGCCAGGCGTGTACGCGCCCTCGTCCTGTCGGACACCTCCGCTCCGGCCGAGACGGACGAGGGCAAGGCCTTCCGCAACCGGCTCGCCGACCGTCTCCTGACGGAGGGGATGGACGGTTACGCGGACGAGGTCATCGGCAAGATGCTCGCCGCCTACAACGTGACCGCGATGCCGGACGTCGCCGAGCACGTCCTGAGCATGATGCGCGCCACTGATCCCCGCGGTGCCGCGGCAGCCCTGCGCGGCCGGGCCGAACGTCCCGACTATCGGGACACCCTCGCCGCCGTGCGGTCCCCCGTGCTGATCGTCGTCGGCACCGACGACGTGTACACGCCGGTCGCCGACGCCGAGGCCATCCATGAGCTCGTCCCGCACGCGGTCCTGAGCGTCATCGACGGCGCCGGCCACCTCCCCGGTGCCGAACAACCGGGGCGGTTCAACGCCGCGCTGCTGGACTTCCTCGCCACCCGCGTGGCCACCCTTACCTGAGCATTCGACCCGCTAGTCGCCGGGTACGCCGGAGCGGGGCCGCCGAAGTGGTCGTCGACTTCGGTTTCCCTTGGTGTCGTACGGGGATACTCCTCGTCGTGACGTCAACGACAGAGCGTCCTAGATGGTGGTTCGCGCTGCGCGGCGGGGCCTTCTTCCTCCTGGGCGGCGGCCTCGGCTTCGTTGCGTACGCATGGGTCCGCGACGGCTCGCTCGAGGGCGCGCCCTGGGGCGGGCTGCTGCTCGGGACGGCCGTGGCGGCGACTCTCGGCGCCTTGCTTCCGCGGCGGGGGGAACGTCGGCGTTAGGCGGTCGCTGCCCGCCACCCCATCGACGGGGCTGGAGCGGTCACAGCAGGAGAGGCACGGCGGGAGGTCGGGAGCGGGGCCGGTCGCGGCGGTTCGATTCCCGCCGGTGAGGGCCCAGCAGGGATTACGACGGGGTCTCTGTCGGCATCTCGAACCACATGGTCTTGCCGGTGGGTGTACACGTGCTGCCCCAGCTCTCGGCGAGCAGCTCGAGCAGTTCGGTACCGCGTCCGCCTTCCGCGTCGGCGTCGGCCTCGCGACGTACGGGGCGGGCCGGTTCCGTGTCCTCGACCTCGCACAGCAAGCGGTCGCCGCGCACGCACAAGTTGAGCCGCAGCGGGCCGCGCGTGTGACGCAGGGCGTTGGTGACCAGTTCGCTGACCAGGAGCTCGGCGGTCTCGGCCAGGTCTTCCAGGCTCCACTCGTCCAGCTGTGCCGTCACCAGGTGGCGGGCCCGGCGGGCCGAGGTCAGCTCCCGTGACAAGGGCCAGGAGGCGTCCCAGGGGGTGACTCGGGCGCGGGGCGCGTCGAACGGCCGAATGGGTTCGAGCGCGCGCGACCAGAGAGCCCGGTTCCGGGCGAGCCACGAGGTGGGTGCTGCCGGTGCGGATCCGTCCTTCTCCTGCTTCTCCTGATCGCGTTTCGCGGCCTCTTTGCGCCCTGATCCCTCAGGGCGACGGTAGAGCCGGGCGAAACGCCCCCGACGAGATATCGCCGGGAAGTCGATGGCCCCCGGGGCCATGAGAATCAGTCCCTTCTGCACTGCTGGCGACCAGACTGCCGGAGCGGAGCGGACCCGTCGACGACCGGTCCGGGCATGCGCCAGGTCACGCGTTCACGTAACGCCCGTCACGATAACAAATATACATGTAGCACTCGCTACGGTAAGAATTCTTTCCAAGAGTACCTATCCGGGCATATGGGATGTGTTCGGTGTCACGTCACCACACGGTAGCCACACCACAGCCCCTGTGGGGAGCCCCCATGCCACGGCCGCCCGACCAGGCCAAGCGACGCGATCTGATCAACCGGGTCCGCGCGTACTTGATTCGCAACGGCCTCGCCGACCTGTCCCTGCGCCCTCTCGCCCGAGCGCTGGGGACCAGCGACCGCATGCTCCTGTACTACTTCGGGACCAAGGACGACATGGTCGCCGAGGCGCTCGCCCTCGACGAGAGGCGACCGCTCCTGCGGGCCCGGAGCATGCTCGATCCCGCGGCCTCCCCGCGGGATCCTGCGGGAGTCCGCCGTTTCATGGAGGAGACCTGGCAGCAGTTCCGCGCACCCGACCTGCGGCCCGCGCTCCCCCTCTACCTCGAGATCATGACCGCCAGCCTCATTCACTCCGACCGGTACGGGCCCGTGATGCACGACGTACTGACCGAGTGGACCGGCCTGCTCACCTCCGCCTTCCGCGGCCTCGGCCTGACCGAGGTCCGAGCCCGAACGGAGGCCACCCTCCTGGTCGACGCGACCTTCGGCCTGCTCGTCGCTTCCTTGGCCGAAGGCGCCCCGGACCGGACCGACGCGGCCTTCCGCGCTCTCCTCGACCGCCTCGAACCCGGCTGGCACGTCAGCTGAGGCGTGTCCGGACCCGAGGCATTTCCGGACCCGGGGCGTGTCCGGACCCGGGGCGTGTCCGGACCCGGGGCGTGTCCGGACCCGGGGCGTGTCCGGAAAGAACGTGACCAGCGAATGTCCCCTTCCAGAAGGTGATCCGCCACGATGTCGCCGCCCGGGACTGGCCCGCCCTGCGGGCCGTGCTCGGAAGGATCGGCGCGGCCGAGCAGGCGGTACACGGCACTACCGCTGTCCGGCCACTCCCTAATGGCGCACTCGCGGCCGCCGCCGGTATCTACGCGCACCACAGTCGCGCCCGCCTCCCACGGGCCCGCGCGACGCTCTCCCGGATCGGCCTGGACGCCCTGCAGCTTCTCGGCGAGCCTTTCGCCCGGCACGAGCTGCACAAGGGGACCTGGAAGGACGCCGAACGCGGCGTCCGTGGAGACGACTTGCTCTCCTGCGTCGCACGGCTGTTCGCCCCCCCGCACCCGCGCCGATGACGCGCACCGACATCCTCGCAGCCCTTCCCGCCGCAGCCCAGCAGCCGCACCGCGGCCAGATGGACGGACTGGACCGCCTCCTCCACCGTTTCCCCGCCTTCCACCAGCCCGCCCCCCCGGGGCGAGGTCGCAGCCGCCGGTCGCGGCGACTGCGGGGTTCGCGCCCGCCTCGGTCAGACCGTGGACGTGGTGGGTCAGCGCGAGAGAGGCGAAGGCGGAGACGCCGGGATTGCTGAGATCACTTGATGATCAAAGCAACGGGAACTCCAAGAAAGGCGCGGCGTGGGCGGCGCGGCACGGCCGCGGGCAGAGCGGGGCGGGGCGGCGGGCCGGTGCCGTGCTCCCGCCGCCCCAGGGGACGGCGTGATGCGGTGTCAGACCTGGGCGGGGATGACGGCCGTGCTGAACAGTTCGCGATAGTTCTTGGCGTGCAGGGCGAGGTCCTCGTCTGAGATGCCGAACATCACACCGTGGACCTTGAAGGCGCCACGGAAGTCGACCTGACAGATCTCCAGGCTGCGGTGCATCGGTATCAGCAGCTCGTCCACGGTGGAGTTGTTGAAGCCCTCGCGGGTGTAGGACTCGGTGGTGTTGCCCACGGTCACGGTCAGCAGGACTTGCTTGCCGCGCATCTCCGACGGCGAGCCGTCGAAGGTGAAGGCGAAGCCCATGCTCAAAACGCTGTCCATCCAGAGCTTCAGCAGCGGGGTCATCGAGTACCACTGGAACGGGAACTGCAGCACGATCCTGTCGTGCTCCCGGATGAGCTGCTGCTCGCGCGCGGCATCGACACGGAAGTCGGAGTAGGTCCCGTACAGGTCGTGGACGGTGACATGGTCGAGGTCCTCGACTGCCTCGACCAGAGCGGCGTTGGCCCGCGACGCGGTCATGTTCGGGTGGGCGAGGACGATCAGGGTGCGAGGTGAGCTCACGGCGTGTTCTCCGGTGGGGTGGGACGCTTCTTCGGGGTGAAGTTGTCTGTGACTCAGTTAGCAAACCGAGCGGTTCGGTATTCATAATGGCGAACGTCGGCAGGCCATTCCCCTCGCCCGGTATGGCGTGCGTCACGGCGGGTGGGAGCGGTGACCGTCTCACGTGTGCCGATCAGGGGGACGCGTGGCGCGCCGACGGCGAGTCGGTCAGCCAGCGCTGGCCGACGGAGCCGTCGCGGACCTCGACGACGATATCGGCGCCCGGGTCGGGCATGGTGGAGGTGAGGGCGAGCTGTTCCTGCCAACGGGGGAACAACTCGCCCCGCACGGTGAGGTCGTAGCGAACGTCGTTGCCCCTCCTTGTCTGCTGGTCCGCGCAGGTGCCGAGGACGACTACGCCGGCGTCCGCATGCGAGTTCAGGCACAGACCGGGGTCAACTCCGCTGCGCAGCAATCCGTCGGCCTCGTACGACCATTCCTGCTTGAGCGACGAGGAACAGGTCATGAGCTGGGCGGCCGCCCCTACCTTCGGCTCGCCCCGGACGTCCAGGCACAGGCCGGCGGCGGCGTTGCGCAGCCGCGTCCGCTGTGGCCCGGTGGCGCCGACCGGAGGGGTCTGCGAGCCGGCGCTGGGTGACATGCCCTGGGCGGCGCTCGCGGTGGTCGAGGCGACCGGGTCGGCCCCGCCGCCGCGCTCGAAGCTGCTCGACAGCACGGTCGCGAGGACCACGGCCGAGGCGATGCCGACGCCGGCGAGCAGCACGCGGGAGTCACCCGCTCCCCTCGGCCCCGGAAGGGCGGGCGCGGAGATCCTGGTCCACCGCCGCATCCCGCCCTTGATGCCCGCGTCGCCGCGGCGTCCCCCGCGCCGGTGTCCGGCACTGCGCCGGGCGGAACCGCACGTGCGCGCCCCTTGGGCTGCCCGGCCCGGGCGCGAGTCGAGGTAGCGGCGGGCGCCCCAGCCGAGCACTGTCTCTGCGAGCAGCGCCCCCAACCCGCCCCCAAAATGGCTCAGTTGTTCGGCGGCGTAACCACAGAATGCACACTTCGCAATATGTTGCCGAACGTCCGGCAACAGTGCACCGCCACGTCGAATCGGAACGTCGAGGAGGCGGTTGTAGAAGCGGCATTCCTTCGTCGGCGCGAGTTCGCGATGGCCCCTAACACAGCCCTCGCGGAATTGTTCACGCATGCGATCGAGAGCGACCGACGCGGAGCGGACGTCCATCCCGAGCAAGCCGGCCGCAACGGTAAGGGGCTCGGCCTCGACCTCAGCGTGCCACAGCAGGCACTGGGCAGGTCCGGGAAGTGATTCGAATGACCGCTCTGCGAGCCGGCGATTTTCTGGGGTCGGCGAGTGAGTCGCCCGCATCCCGCGCGCGCCGGCGGGTTTCCGAAGCTCCGACAGGGTGTCTGATAATCGCTCCTCCCTGGACCAGTCGCGTATGGTGTCGCGCACGGTCACGAGCAGTCTTGGGCGCAGGGGGATCCCCGGATCGCCCAGCGTCAAACGGTCGAAGACCTGGTGGAACGCGGCCGCGGTGACCATCGCAGCGACGGCCCCGGTGCTGGTGAGACAGATGGCCGCGTAGTCGTGCACGGGCTGCCAGTGGCGCGTTGTCAACAGCGCGACGGAATGGGCGACCTTACTGTCCGGGCCGTTTCTAAGGCGCTCGCTGAGCGACTCGTCGGATTCTTCGGGAACCCCGCTGGACGACGGTGGGTAAGGAGGCCGAGGGGGGTGGGCGGTGGACACGGAATGGATTCCTTTGGTGCGTACCTATTGGCACCGGTGCGGGGAGTGTGAATTCACCCGTCGGCGAATCGGGCCCTGTGGGGCAACGGGTCAAGGAAAGACCGGGCCGTTACCCCCTGCATGGACGGCTCGCCTTTGCACAAGCCAGTGAGAACCAACAAGGTACTTGAGCAACATATGCGTCACCGAGTTCACCGACGGGACAATCACGGTGCGGATCAGCAACTGGCCCTCGGAGGCGCGGTGTTTGAAGGCGGTGTAAGTACGCTGGCCCACGGGTCGCCTCGAGGCCGTGACAGCGACGAAGCCGTCCTGAGCCCCGCCCACGGGTGATCCGCTCCCCTCAGAGGGGGACATGGCACGAGGCCCGTCGCGGCGTGGGGTCGGTCGCGGGGCGCCGCCCGCCGAATGGTTCGGCGGGCGGCGCAGCCACGGCCGCGAGTCGTCCGGGTAGGGGGCCCGAATATGGACGAGGCCGTAGCCGCTCGGAGAAGGGATCAGGCGTTGCGGCAGGTCCAGGGCTGCCAGCCGCGGGCCTGGTAGAGACGGTAGGCGGCGGCGATGTTCTGCGGGGCGTCCAGGGCACGCGCCGTGGTGCCGAGGTAAGGCTCCAGCGTCCCGCCGTTGTTGAACTGGAACACGCCGAAGTCGCGCGATCCGTTGTTGTTGCGGCCGACGGCTATCTCGTTGAGGCCGGACTCGCAGCGGGCGACGCGGATCGCCTTGGCTTCCAGGTTGTCGGGAAACGTCTGGCGGATCATCGTCTCGATCTGGGCGGCGGACCGGGTGTTCAGGTTCACCGATCCCGGATTGCTGAGACGGCTTTGGGTGGCCGGGCCCACGACGCCGTCCACAGCCAGGTCGGCACGGCCCTGAAACGCCTCGGCGGCGTTGCGGGTGGCCGGTCCGAAGGAGCCGTCCACCGTGAGGTGGGCACCGAGCTGGTCGAGTCTGGTCTGCAGCGCGGACACGCACGACCCGCTCGCGCCCTGGCTGAGTGTGGTCGAGCACAACGCCGACGACGTCGCGGAGGCCTGCGCCGCGGGCAGCGCCGCGACGCCCGCCGCGGCCAGCAGGCAGACGGCGGTCGTACTCATGGCCGCACGGCGCATGGTCGTGCGGGAACGGGTGGCCACGCGGTGGCCAAAAGTACTGCGGTTGTCGAACATGCGGGAATTCCTTGGTCGTTGGGGTGGGAGGTTACGAGCGCGGGCGTTCAGCAGCCGCAGGTGTAGAAGAGGACGTCCCAGTGGGTGCTCTCGCGGGCGTAGATGTTTCCGGAGCCGGCCCGGTACTGCGGGGCGCCGTCACCCGCCCGCCTGCCGATATAGGTGAAGGTGCCGGTGATGTAGTTGCTCAGGCAGGTGTTCGGGTTGAAGTCGAGCTTGTAGCCGTTCCAGTGGCTGTACGTGCCAGAGGCGTGCCCGGTCTCCGTGCCTCCGGTGATGTTGAGCGCACAGCGGCTGGCGTTCTTCAGCGTGATGGCACCCTGCACCGTGGCGAGGTTGATCTGCTCGAAGGACGTGCAGTGGGCGTTGTTGCGGTTGGTGCAGTTGCCGCTGGACGACCAGGTGATTCCCGCGCCCCGGAGACGGTTCGCGGCGTCCGCCTGTCCGAGCTTGGTCACGGCGGTCGGGGAGGCGGAGGTCGTCGGCGCGTCGGGTGCGGCCCAGGCAGAGCCGCCGGTGGCCGCGAGTGCGGTCGCGAGCGCCGTGCTGCCTAGGGCGGCGCCCAGCTTGGTCATCGTGTTCAAGTGCTTCTTCTCCTCGGCTGGTTGATGATGAGTCGGGCGGAGGCGTCGTCAGGCGACGAGCGCGCACCAGGTACGGGCGTCCACGACGCCGTCGGCTGGCAGAGACGCGCCGGCCTGGAAGGAGGCCACCGCCGCTCGGGTCGCGGGCCCGAAGGCACCGTCGACCCGCAGTCCGGCGCCGCGCGCGGTCAGTTGGCTCTGCACGGCGCGGACGGCCTCTCCGGAACCGCCCGTGGCGAGCGGCGCAACGAGCTGGTTCCAGGTCTGTTGTCCGGCGACACCATCCACCCCGGCCTTGACGGCGCCCTGGAAGGCTTGGACGGCATTCGCGGTGACTCTGCCGTAGCTCCCGTTGGCGGGGAGCGCGGATCCGTGCTGACGAAGCAGGTACTGGAGGCTGCGCACGCGCTCCCCGGTGACGCCCACGGTCAGCGTGGGCCAGACGGGGGCCACCGCGCTGCCGCCGATGCGGGCGGCGACGTCGGCTCGCAGGCGCGGCAGGCGGGCGTACAGCAGGTCGCCCGGGCAGTCGGTGTCGTTGAAATCCCGGTGCCCGTAGATCTGGTACGCCCGCAGGCCGTACCGGGCGCAGATGGTGGCGCACAGGTCCACGAGGGACGCGTACAGCGCCGAGGGTGGCTGGACGGCGTCGTAGGTGCCCTCGTTCTCGATGCCGATGGCGACCGTGTTCTGTGCCGTGGTGTGCGCGCTCACGACCGCGGCGGCGCCGCCGAGCAGCGTCTCCAGGCTGCGGTGCCGACCCTCCATGACGTGTCCGCCGCGACTGACGGTGAAGTGCTGGCCGGAGTCGATCCAGCTCCGGCCGAGATGCGAGTCCTGGATCGACCGGGCGAGCGCGAAGGCGTGCGCCTGTGAGCCGTCCTGGACATTGGGGCTGTCCGTGTGATGCACGATCACCTTGTGCGGGCGCGCGGATTGCACTGTGACCGGCCGGGAGGGCGGCCGGGCGCCCCAGCGGTCGCAGCCGGAGATCGGCGGATCCGCCGCGGCCCCCGCGGGTCCGGCGTACCGCACGGCCGCTGCTGAAATCCCCGTACCCAGCACGACCGCACCGCCCAATAACACCGCCCGTCGGCTCGTCCGCCCGTACGACCGCCCGCCGGAATGCAGGGAACTACCCACCATCCTTGGCCCTTTCGCCTCGTCGAGGCCGCCCGGGGGCGACGGAAGAGGACGATGGCAGTCCCGGACGGTGCGGCCAATGATCTGCCGGACATCGGGACAGCGGGCTGTTTCACCCCCTTCCACCTGCGGTGACGTGGCGGGCTGGGATGGCAGATGGGCTGGGGCGGAGCCGGGATGCGGCCAGTGCGGTTCGCGACTCCGGCCCGCGGGTCAGGGCGTGGCGCTCGGCTCCGGCTTCCCCTTCGGCCCCTTGGACCTGCCCGACTTCGACGCTCCCGCCTGGTAGGCCTTGTCGCACGACGGCCAGGCCCGGAAGTCGTGGGTACGGGCCCACAGACGGTGGGCGGCCTGGATGTTCCACTCGGGGTCGAGCGCCTTGCGGGGCGTGCCGCCCAGCTCCCGCAGGGTGCCGTCGTACAGCTGGAACACCCCCCAGTTCCGCGTGCCGTTGGTGTTTCCGAGGCTGTACAGCGGGTCCAGGTTCGAGGCGCACTTGGCGATGCCGCCGGCGCGGTCCGCGTCCTCGGTGAACACCTCGCGGACCCGCCGGTCGACCCTTTCGGGCGACCACGGATGCGCCTTGACACGGCCGGAGTAGAGGGCGCGTTTGGTTCCGTCGTCGACCACGCCGTTGGGCTCCAGCCCGGCGAGGAGCTGGAAGACGACGACGCGCATCTGCGTGAAAGGGCCGAAGGCACTATCGACATCGAGGTCGAGTCCGACCTGCTTGAGCCGGAGTTGGAGCTCACGGACGCAGGTGTCCTGATGGCCCATGGCGACGAAGCGGCACTTGGCCGACAGCAGCGGACGGTTCGGCGACGCGTCGGCCCCGGCCGGACGCCCGCCGGTGAGCAGGACGGTGCCCGCCACCGTCACGCCGACGACGAGCAGGCACCCGACGAGGACCGGCCATCGGCGCAGATGTCGCAGTCGGAGACGGAACGGCACCCGTGCCGGCTCGGATCCCAGGGCGACGGAACTCGCCCTGCCGGTCGGCAACTTGGCAGATGAGACAGGAGGGTTCGCTGCTGAGCCTGCCGACTCGACCTCGATGCCGGGCAGCTTGACCAACATCTCCGCCAACTCGGTGTCGGCGGTAGCGGGAATCTGCGCCGGAATCGGAGTCGGCCCCGCAGCCGAGGCGGGATCCGGGGTTGGTTCGGCCGATGGCGTCCTGCGTCTTCGGCCGGCGTCAACGAGCACCCAGAGCCGGTGCAGCTCCAGGAGTTCGCGGGGGCTGGCCCCGGAGGCCTTGCCGAACCGGGCGATGGGGTCGAAGTCGTTGGGCACGCCGACGCCCGAACAGTAGCGTTGCAAGGCGGAACCACTGACCCCCGACCGGCGTGCCAGTGCCTCATAGCTGCAGTCCGCCCGGCTCTTGAGCGTCTGCAGCAGATCCGTGAACTCGCGCGCGTAGGGGGACCCGGCCGCCCGTAACTCCGACACGCCACGTACCTCCACTGGTCGGCGCCGTATAGCAGCGGAGTCCACGGTGCCCCAACCAGCTTGCTGCGTCTACCAGTTCGAGGTGATACCCCCGGTAGACGCTGCTGGTGGCGAGCCGCCCGACGGGTGTCGGCGGCGACGCCGTGCAGGTGCGTGACTCCTCCACCCCGTGGACGGGGTGGCTTCTCGCGATGCCGGGTTGGCGTCGCGACGGACCAGCCCGGCCCGTGGAACGTTGGTTGCTCCGACGACGTCGGCGTGTGCCCGGTGGCCGCACGAGACGCAGTGGAACTTCTCCTGTGTGGGCCGGTTCTCCTTCGCGGTGTGCCCGCATTCGGGCCACCTCCGGGAGGTGTTGGGGGGCCACGGCCGTCACTTCCCTGCCGACGCTTTCAGCCTTTGCGTTCGGGACTGCGAGGAACACCCCCCAACCGGCGTCAGCGATCGAACGGTTCACCCGGTCTTTACCGCTGCCCCGTTGGGCAGGAAACCGCACACCTGCTCGGGGTCGGACTTCGGCGCGGGGGCTTTGCTCATGTTGCGGATCTTGAGGTCTTCGTGCGCGATGAAGTCGTGCTCGCGGACCGGATCGAGTGCGGTTTTGCGCGCGTGGTCGAGCCGCTGGCGTGCACCTTGCCCTGCAGGGCCGCGACCTTGTCCACGGCGCGCTGGTGGTTCTTGGCCTTGCGGCGCGGTACCGGCTCAGCGCCCGTGCGCGGCCTCCAGCTTGGCGGCGGCCTTGCGCGTGGCGCGGGTTGGCGACGTGCTCATCGTCGGAAGTGGTGAGGAACGAGGCGATGCCGACCACGCTGCCCGTCGCAGTTGTAGTCGGAGCCGCCGTGTGACATCGGGTGGGCGGGCTACCGGTAGGCGCCAGTGCCTTCGGCCTCCGGGCCGAGGTCGAGAGCGAACAGGCCCTGGCCCGGGGCGAGATCTACATCGCGATGGTCGACGCCTTCGAGCTCCTCGACGGTGCACCGAATGAGCCGCTTACGCATGCTGGCGTTCCTCCTCTGGCCGTTGGACGACCATCAGAGTGCCGACGGGCATCTGCGTTGCGCCTGGAGCAACGTGTTGCCTGAAGGCCGCAACACGCCCCGACCGGGCGTTCTCCCAGGTAGGCCGCAAACCGGCCGGCCAGCTGCTCCCGGGTGCACGGACGCAACTTGACGGTCAGATCGTCGGAACCGCCACCCATCCTGAACCGTACGATCACCCCGCTGTCCAGCAACGGCACTCGGCCCTCGGCGAAGCCGTTCCGGTCCTCGGCGAACCAGATGCGACGCGGCGTCATGGCGCCGCCTGCCCCTCTCAAGGCCGACAGCGGGCCGCACGCGTGGGACGGACGCGTGCAGGCCTCGGTTTCCCCCTGAAGCGGCCCCGGGGATTGGCCTGCGCTGGGACCAGCTGCGGCGCGGTCAGTTCCGCGTGGTTGAGAACGGCATGGCGTCGGCCCATTCCCCTCTCGGAGACCGGGTCCGTCTGTCACCGGCAGCTCGCGTGGTCGAAGTTGCCCGGACGAGCGGACACCGCGTCTTGCGTGCACTGCTCAGGCCGAGCGCGAACGCCGAACGGCTCGGCCGCAGCATCAGCCTGATCAAGAACTCGATCGAGGAGTCCGGGCTGCTCAGCGAATGGCACGGGGAGCACTTCGTCGCCATCGAGGTCCCTCCCGGCACCGACATGAGCCCGTTGTTCGCCCTGGTGCAACGGGAAGTCGACGAGGCCGACGCCTTCTGAGGTCGCACCGAGTCCTACCGCCTGGCCCGTTCCAAAGGCAGGGCGGAGCAAAAGGGCGGGCAGTAGTGAAGCACCCGATCCGCTTCGCCAGCCGAGGCCATGGGACGATCTTCGGTCACGGGTACTGCACCTACACCTTCTTCGAACAGTGCCCGCACCGCATGGCCTGCGGCCGCTGCGACTTCTACACGCCCAAGACCTCCAGCATGGGCCAGCTCCTGGAGGCCAAGGACAACCTTCAGCGCATGCCGGCGGGCCTCCCGCTCAGCGACGAGGAACGCGGCGCCGACGACAGCCAGGCCGCACTCGACCAGTTGCTGGAACGGCTGGTCGACGTTCCCACACCGGCTGGGACGACACCCCGCGAGATCGGCGTTCGCGACTGCGGCGCTCCTGCCAATCGTCGCAGTCAACCAGGGCATGAGGTTCGCCGGGATACAGCCGGAAGGGATGCTGCTGCGGACGATCGGCGGGTGAGGCCAGGACGGTAATCTCGAGGGCGATGGACGGTTCGGGGGGAGAAGACCAGCGGCCGTGGGACGCCGCGGCCGCGCTGGTGCGGGCCGCACGGACCGGGGACGTGCTGGCGATGGACGAATTGCTGACCTTGGTGACGCCGTACGTCACCCGGCTGTGCCGACCGATTGCCGTGTCGGACAGCGAGGACGCCGTCCAGGAGGCGCTGGTGGCGATCTTCCTCGGAGTGCGAGGGCTGCGTGATCCGCAGGCGTTCTACGGCTGGGCGCGCACGATCACCGTGCGCGAGGCGGTAAGGGTGGCGCGGCGCACTGCTGTCGAGCGTGCCGTCGACCCGGATGACCTGGCCCGCCTACGCGACCTCGTCCCTCGTGGTGACGGCGAACTGTCCGTACAGGTGCGGGACGTGCTGGCGCGGATGCCGGTGCATCACCGCGCGGTGCTCGTACTGCGCGAGCTGGAGGGGCTGGATGAACAAACTGCCGCCAAAGTGCTGGACATCGCGCCGGGCACGGTCAAGTCCCGTCTGCATCGTGCCCGTTCGGTGTTCCGGAAGGCGTGGCAGCGATGAGCGTTGACTGCGTGGCGCGGCTGCGGGTGATGGCCGCAGGACTGCATGCCGCGATGTACGCGGAGGAGCGATTGGACCTGCCGTACGACGAGGTGTGGGCGGTCGCCGAGGATCTGGCGGGTGAGCTGCCGCACCTCGTGCCCTTCCTGCGCGAGTTCCGCGTCCCGCCGGGTGACGCCGATGGCAAGCCGGCCCGGGCGGTGGGACCGCTGGGTGTCCGCGGTGCTTTCGAGGTGCGGCTGGCTCCCGGCTGGTGCCTGATGCAGTCGCGCCTCGTGGTGGGTGGCATGGCCGCCGCCCCGGAGGGCGACGGCACGCGCTTCGCGGTGCTCGGTGCGACGCGTCCCGCCGTCCTGCGGCCGGTCCAGTCGGTGTACGGCCGACTGCTCGGGGCCCGCCGCGGGCAGGCGTTCGTCCGCAGAGTCGCGCTCCGGGCGGCCGCACGTTAGCGGCTTCAGCAGCCCGTCACGAACAGTTCCTTCATCGCCTCGGCCACCGCTTGCGGGGCCTCCTGGGGCAGGAAGTGGCCGGCGCCGGGCACGATGCGCACGGTGAGGTCGTCCGCATGGCCTTCGCCGCCGGCCAGCATGGACGGGGGGATCACATTGTCCCGCTCGCCGCCCAGCAGCACGGTCGGCACGGTGAGCCGGTGCCCGCGCCACGCGCCACGCAGCAGCGCCGGGATGTCCCGGACGACGTACTGCCAGAACATGGCCTGCCCCGCGTGCGCGCCGACGCGGGCGGCGGCGGCGAACTCGGCCACTTCGCCGACCTGCCAGACCGACCGGTCGGCGACTTGATGGCGCAGCAGGAAGCGGGTGAACGCCGGCCACCGGCGCAGCACGACTTTGCCGATCACCGGATACTCGATGAGGGCGGTGTACCACTGCCGCCACAGGTTCGGCAGGATCGCACGGTGCCGGGCCCACGGGTGGGCCATGCTGAGCGCCAGGTAGCCGCTGAACCGCTCCGGTGCCCGCAGGCACAGCCGGAAGCCCACATGGGCACCCCAGTCGTGCCCGACCAGGCCCATCCGGTCAAGGCCAAGAGCATCTATCAGTGCGAGCATGTCGTCGGACAAGCCCTCGATGTCGTAGCCGCGCCTGGTCTGCTCCGACCAGCCGAAGCCCCGCAGGTCCGGGCAGATGAGCCGGTGTCCGGCAGCCGCCAGGACGGCGACCCGGTGCCAGGCGAACCAGTGCTGCGGGAAACCGTGCAACAGCAGGACCGGCGTGCCGGTTCCGTACTCGGCTACGTGCAACCTGACGCCGCGCACCTCCAGCCATCGGTGTTCCGCCCCCTCGTCGGCCGGGAGCGGTCTGGGGGCAGCAGACCTGCCCGAGGTCGTGCTCGATGCCATGGAAACGCCTCTCGCCTTCGGCGGGTCTCTTTCGGAACCGCATCGGCGGGTCAGGAGGAGAGTCCGAGCCGAAACGTTCCCCGCCTCCTCCGATTTCGCCGCGGCTCCGGCGCGTCCGTTCGGCGAGGGATCCCCTTACGAGATGCCAGCCTCACCGTCATCGTTCGTCCACTCGACCACCCGGCGTCACTGCTTCGCCCCGAAATCCTGTGTCCACCACGGGCCGCCCGACCCCTTGTGCACGCCGACGCCTATGTTCTTGAACGAACAGTTGAGGATGTTCGCGCGGTGCCCCGGGCTGTTCATCCAGGAGTCCATCACCGCCTGCGGGGTCTGCTGGCCCATGGCGATGTTCTCGCCGTACGTGGACCAGCGGTAGCCCGCGGCGGTGATGCGCTGACCGGGGTCGGCGCCGTCGGGGTTGGTGTGGTCGAAGAAGTCTCGGGCGGCCATGTCGTCGGAGTGGGCCCGGGCGGCGTCCTCCAGCTGCGTGTCCTCCGTGAGAGGACCGCAACCGGCGGCCGCGCGCTCCTTGTTCACCAGCACGACCACCTGCGCCACGGTGCTCGTCGGGGCCGACTGCGCCTGGGGTACGCCGGACACCCGCCGGGTCGCCCGCGCCGAGGACGCGGCTGCCGACGTACTCGGCTCGGCAGAGCGGGGTGTCCTGGAGGGTTTCGGCCTTGCCGTTTCCGACCCGGACACTGACGAGGACGGAGATGCCGTGGCGGTGGCGGGTGAAGAGGTGCCGGTGGCGCCGGGTGCCGAGAGGTCCATGACGGGGTCGCCCGCGGTCCGCGAGGGGGCCGCACCGTCGGTTCGTGTTCCGGGCCCGACACCGAGGTACCAGAGGCCGCCGCCCGCCACGCAGGCCGCCACGAGCATGCCGCCCAGGGCCCGGCGCCGCACCCGTCGGCGACGGCGAGCCTCGCTGCGCGAGGCCGCTCTGCCGCTGGGCGCGCGATGCCCTGCCCCAACCGAGCCCGCTTCTCCGTGGCCCGCGACCACCGAGGTCTGTGATGCCGAGCCGGTGGCGGCCATCCCGCCGGGGGCGGTCCGCAGTGCCGCGACCAGCCCAGGTGAGACGGCTATCAGCGCCAGGCCGGCCAGCAGTCCCTCTGCGGGCACCAAGCCGCTCCACAGGCCGGAGCAGCGGACACAGTCGCGGGCGTGCCGGGCGATTCGCTTGCGCCACAGCGCCGAGGGCCGGCCGTTCCAGGAGGCGAGGACACCCCGCAGTTCCTCGCAGGGCGGGCGCGCGTCGAGGGCTCGTACCACCACGCGGGCCGTCTCCAACTGCGCCTTCATCCGCTGCACTTGGACCGCGGTGTGCTGCGGCGACAGCTCCAAGGCCTCGGACACCTCGGCCCGGGTCAGTTCGCCGGCGCACTCCAGCCACCACAGGGAGAGAACGCTTCGATCGTCGGGTTCGAGCCAGCGGGTCGCCAGGGCGGTCTCCCGGCGCTGGCCTGAGAGCTGGAGCCGCATCATGGTCAGGTCCGCGAAGTCCGCGCCGGGGTCCGCGAGGTCCTCAGCCTCCTCCACGGCGCCCGGCGCGAGCTGCCGGTCCCGCCAGTGCGCCCGGACCTGGTTCATCGCGATCGCGACGAGCCAGGAGCGGAAACTCTCCGGAGTACGCAGTCCGTCCAGGCCGTCCAGGGCGCGGAGCATGGTGTTCTGCACGACGTCGTCGACATCGACGGAGCCGTTGAGGGCGCGCCCGACGATGTTGTAGACCAAGGGGAGAAACGCGCTGACCAGGGCGTCCTGAGCCGCCGAGTCGCCCGCTCGGGCGGCAGTCACCAGTGCCGCCGACTCCACCGCGTGCTGTCTCCTCATGAAAACTTCCCTGTCCTCGACTCCGAACGATGCTGCCGTTGCCTGGGAGACCGCCCGCGGAACCTCGGATAACAGTTCTTCGGAGACTCGTTGCGGAGAGACTGGCCACACCGTCGCGCCGATCGCAAGGTAGTAGGTCACATGGGGGTCCTCTCCGGCCCCGCACGTCCCTGCCACCGGACCGGCGGGCGCCCGTGTGCCCGCTGGTAAAATGGGCGCACGCTTCGAAGTCGCCGGGGCCCGTGCCAAGAGGCACGGGCCCCGGGGCGTTCCGGGCGTCAGACTGAGGAAGGTTCCCCATGAACGCGAAGCCGCCGGACCCTGGACTCTCCGATGCCGGCGAGCGCCGGCCGACGACAGCGCCGGAGGGCGACGTCTCGACACCACAGACCCTCTCCACGGGCCTGCCTCCGGCCGCGTCGTTCGACGCACTCGGCCTGCCGCCGGAGTTGGTGAACAAGATGACCGGCCTCGGGGTGACGGAGCCTTTCCCGGTCCAGGCCGCGACACTGCCCAACGCGCTGGCCGGGCACGACGTCCTCGGCCGGGCGAAGACCGGTTCCGGCAAGACGCTGGCGTTCGGCCTGGCCCTGCTCGCCCGCACAGCAGGCCGCCGAGCGGAGTCGAAGCGGCCACTGGCGCTGGTTCTCGTACCGACCCGGGAGCTCGCACAGCAGGTGAGCGACGCGCTGGAACCGTATGCGCAGACCTTGAACGTGCGACTGGCGACGGTGGTGGGTGGCCTGTCGATCAACCGGCAGCAGGCGCAACTGCGGACCGGCGTCGAGGTGCTCATCGCGACGCCGGGGCGGCTGACCGACCTGGTGTCACGCCGGGACTGCGTCCTGAACCACGTGCGCATCACGGTGCTGGACGAGGCGGACCAGATGTGCGACCTGGGCTTCCTGCCGCAGGTCTCGGACCTCCTTGATCAGATTCCCGCCGACGGACAGCGGCTGCTGTTCTCGGCCACGCTCGACCGCAACGTCGATCAGCTCGTACAGAAGTACCTCCACGACCCGGTTCTCGCCTCGGTCGACCGGCTGGCGGGCTCGGTCACCACGATGGAACACCACGTGTTGAACATTCACGCCGCCGACAAGTACGCGACGGCGACCGAGATCGCCGCCCGGGACGGCCGGGTGCTGATGTTCCTGGACACCAAGGCCGGCGTGGACCAGTTCACCCGTCATCTGCGTGCCAGTGGCATCCGGGCCTCCGCCCTGCACAGCGGCAAGTCGCAGCCGCAGCGCACGCACACGCTCGCCCAGTTCAAGAACGGCGAGATCAACGTGCTGGTGGCCACCAACGTCGCCGCCCGGGGCATTCACATCGAAGCCCTCGACCTCGTCGTCAATGTCGACCCGCCCGCCGACGCCAAGGACTACCTGCACCGGGGCGGGCGCACGGCGCGCGCCGGGGAGTCCGGGAGCGTGGTCACCCTGGTCACGCCCAACCAGCGGCGCGATGTGAACCGGCTGATGTCCGACGCCGGCATCCGGCCGACCGTCACACAGGTGCGCTCGGGCGAGGCGGCACTGGCCGACATCACCGGGGCCAAGCGCCCGCCGACCGGGCCGAAGACCAGCACCGGCAACGCGCCCTTCCGCGGCATCGGCACACGTCCGGGGCGCGCCGCGAAGGAGTCGCGCAAGACGGCGGACGCCCGCAAGGCCGCGGAGGCCCGTGCGGCGGCCCGGGTACGCAAGAGCCGCTGACGTCGGACGGAACCGCCCTGGGACGACGTCGCCTTCCGCGGCGTCCGCGGGCGGCATGGTCGGGGTTGGTCGCCCCGGGGCGACCAACCGCGGGTGCGTATGAAGGCGCCCGGGGCGTGGGCCTGGCCGGCGCCCCGGCCATGGACCGGACCCGTCCCGCGCGGTGACGCGCGTCCGCCTGCGCCTCAGCTGACGGCCTGCTTCACGAGCGCGCTGATCCGCGCCTCCGCCTCGGCCGTCATCTCTGTCAGGGCGAACGCGGTGGCCCACATCGTGCCCTCGTCCAGCTTCGCCTGATCGCTGAACCCGAGGGTCGCGTAACGCGCCTTGAACTTCTCCGCGCACTGGAAGAAGCAGACGACCTTCCCGTCCAGCGCGTAGGCGGGCATGCCGTACCAGAGCTTGGGTGCGAGGACGGGAGCGCCCTCTGTGATGACGGCATGGACGCGCTCGGCCATGATCCGGTCGGAGTCCTGCATCTCGGCGATCTTCGCGAGGACGTCGCGCTCGGCCTCGGCCGCCTTGTCCGCGCGCGAGCTGCGGCGGGCCTCCTTCTTCAGCTCCTGGGCATGGTCCTTCATCGCGGCCCGCTCCTCGGCCGTGAATCCCTCGTGCTTACCGCTTTCCGTGCTGCTCATGACAGAGCTCCCCTTGAGGATCCGATGGACGGAATCTTGGGCTCACAGATGGTGACGTTGCCACCTTTCCGTCATCGGCACGCACCGTGCCGATACCGACCGAATATTCCGTGCCACCCCCGGCATTGTCAACGGCACGGCGCGTGCCGATAAAATGGCCTCATGACCGACCCGCCCGCCGCGCCACGGCGCCGAGGTGCCGCACGCACCGACGAGCTGCTGCAGGCAACCCTCGATCTGGCCGCGGAGGTCGGGTACGCGGGCCTGAGCATCGAGGCCGTCGGCCGCCGGGCCGGGGTCGGAAAGCACACGATCTACCGTCGCTGGCCCTCGAAGGCGGCGCTGCTGCTCGACGCGCTCACCCGCGTGTGGACCAGCGACCTCGACTACCGCTACACGGGGGACGTCCGCGAGGATCTGCGCGAACAGTTCCTCCGTTCGGGCCTCGCCCTCTCCAGCCCGCCGATCGGCCCCGTCTACCGCGCGGTCATCGCCGAGGCGCAGGGCGATCCCGCGCTACGGGCGACCCTGCACGAACGCTTCCTGGCCACCGTCGAGCGGAGCACCCTCGACCGGATCACCCGCGCCCAGCACACCGGCGAACTGACCTCGGAAGCGAACCTGGAATTCGCCGCCGAGCTGCTGTGCGGCGCTCTGTACTACCGCAGCCTGCTGTCGACCCGCCCCATCGACGAGGACGCGGTCGACGGTCTCCTGGACATGTTCATGGCCGCGTACGGAACCACCGGCTAGACCCGGCCGCAGTTGGGGCACTCGACGAATGGCACCTGTCCCGTCCAACTATGGGGATCAGCGCTCCAGTTGGACCCCGACGCACACGCGCACGCACGAAGTCAGGGAACGACCGTGGCCGCGTCCCGCACGATGAGGGTGCCCTCGCGGTCCATGGTCAGCAGGTACTTCCGGTCGGGCGACATGTGGCTCCTTTCGGCACCGGCGACGCCGACGGGGGCACACCGGCACGATGGAGGGAGAAGGGGCCATCCTCGCCCGGCACCCGCGCGATGCCCGCCGTCTCGGGAGCTGCGGGCGAGGATGAGGAGGTCCGGTCTCCGGACGGTCAGCGGCGTCGCAGTGACGGGTCGAGGAGCGCGGGCGGAGTGTCGAACTTTTCGTGAGCGGCGAGGTCCGTGCCAGGGGCGACGATCGCGTCGATCGCGTCGAGTACGTCGGCGGGGAGCACGGTGTCGGCCGCGGCGAGCTGCGCGTCCAGGTGGTCCCGCGTGCGGGGACCGATGAGCGCGCTCGTCACGCCGGGATGCGCCGTCACGAATCCGAGCGCGAGCTGGATCATGGTCAGGCCGGCCTCGTCGGCGACTTCGGCCACTTTCTCGACGGCGTCCAGCCTGGCCCGGTTGGAGGGGATGGTGGTGTCGAAGCGTTGCGGCAGGAACGTCGAGCGGCTGGTGGTGATCTCCCGGCCCGCCCGGACGGCGCCCGACAGCCAGCCCGAGGCCAAGGGGCTCCACACCAGGACACCGAGCCCGTACTCCTCGGTCACGGGCAGGACATGGGTCTCGATCCCCCGTTGCAGGATCGAATAGCTGGGCTGTTCGGTGACGTAGGGCCTCAAGTGATGTTCGCGGGCGGCCCATTGGGCCTGCACGATGCGGTAGGCGGGGAAGGTCGAGGAGCCGAAGGAGCGGATCTTTCCCGCGCGCTGCAGGTCGGTCAGGGCCGACAGCGTCTCCTCGTCGCCGGCGCTCGGGTCCCATCGGTGGATCTGGTAGAGGTCGACGTGGTCGACACCGAGACGGCGCAGGCTGTTGTCCAACTCGGTGACCAGCCAGCGGCGCGAACCGCCCCGATGGTTGCGCTCGTCGCCCATGGGCATGCCCGCCTTCGTGGCCAGCACGATGTCGTCGCGGCGGCCCGCGATGGCTTTGCCGACCATCTCCTCCGACTCGCCGTCGCCGTACATGTCGGCGGTGTCGATGAGATTGACCCCGCCGTCGAGGGCTGCGTCGACGATGGCGGTGGCCTCGTCCTGGGTGGTACGCCCGATACTGCCGAAGTTCATCGCGCCGAGCGCGAGGGCGCTGACCTGTACACCGGTACGGCCCAAGGTGCGGTACTGCATGACCTGTCTCCTCCATTGCGGGTGAAGCGTGGTGGCAGCGCGGATTGGTTGTCGGGTCCCGGATCTGCCATCATGAACAAACGGAACGCCGTCCCGCTTGACGATACGGAACACTGTCCCACTTAGCAAGGCGATACGGAACGATGTTCCGTTTGACGGCCCGGCCACCGTGCGAGACCCGGCGACGGTGAGAACGGAGTTCCGATCACGGTGAGAACGGAGAGAAGGGCACGATGAGCGACAGCGACGAGACCACCGCCAGGCAGGCGGCCCGGCCCAGACGGGCCGACGCCCGGCGCAACCAGGAGACGCTGCTCGACGCGGCCGCCGCGGTCTTCGCCACGTCAGGCGTGGAGGCACCCGTACGCGACATCGCGGCCACGGCCGGCGTCGGAACGGCCACGATCTACCGGCACTTCCCGACCCGGGCGGATCTCATCGTCGCCGTCTACCGGCACCAGGTCGAAGCCTGCGCCGAGGCGGGACCGGCCCTGCTGAGGGACTGCGCCTCCCCTCATGCCGCGCTGGCCCGATGGATCGACCTCTTCGTCGACTTCCTCGTCACCAAGCACGGCCTCGCCGCCGTTCTGCAGCCCGACAACACAGCCTTCGACGCCCTGCACACCTACTTCCTCGACCGCCTCCTCCCCGTGTGTGCCCAACTCCTCGACGCGGCGGCCGAGTCCGGCGAGATCCGCCCCGGCCTGACGGCCTACGAACTGATGCGCGGCGTCGGCAACCTCTGCATCGGCGCCCACAACGACTCCCGCTACGACGCACGACGCCTGGTCGAGCTCCTCATCGCGGGCCTGCGCCAACCCCGTTGACCGCCCGCCCCACCCGATCCCGTGGCCGCGTTCGAGACCACAACGCGAACCAGCTCGCCCAGGTCAGCGGCTTCATCGAGCGGCCGCCCGAGCACGCGAGGGTCGAGCCGGGCGGTCACCGGGTCGGCGACAAGGGCTACTTGTACGCCCCGACCGTGGTCTCCGGCCTCAAGCAGGACGACGAGATCATCCAGAACGAGGTCTTCGGCCCGGTCATGACCCCAGGCGTTCACGGACGAGGCCCAGGTCGTCGCGTACGCCAACGGGGTGGACTACGCGCCGGCCTCCTCGGTGTGGACGGAGGACCACGCGCGGGCGATGCGGATGTCGAAGAGCCTCGACTTCGGCTGTGTGTGGGTCAACACCCACATGGCACTCGTCGCCGAGATGCCGCACAGCGGGTTCAAGCAGTCCGGCTACGGCAAGGACCTCTCCGCGTACGGCTTCGAGGACTACACCCGGATCAAGCACGTGATGACGTCGCTCTGAGCGGGCGTTCCAAGTGAGAGGGGTGAGTGCGGCGAAGGCGCCGCGCTCACCCCTCTCCGGCGTGCGACGACGTGTCAGCCGTGCGAGACGTTCAGGCCGTAGAAGGCGACGCGCGCCCCCTTCGTCGTGCTGTCCGAGGACGACTGGTTGTACGAGCCGGCCTTGAAGTACTGCTTGTAGGGGAAGAACGACGACGGAATCGAGTAGTGCGTGGTGCTGCCGTTGACGGTCAGGTCGATGGTGTTACCGCCGGAGACGGCGATGGTGTAGGTCCACGTCTTGCCGACCGCCACGTGTCCCACCGTGTGGGTCGTCTGCCCGCCGGACGGCGAGTTCTCGGTGCCGACGACGATGTCGCCGCTGGAGCGGTAGTACAGCTCCACCAGCGGTTTGGTGGACGATCCGCCGGAGCCGAGGTGGATCTGGCCGACGCATACGTTGGACGTGACCGAGACGACCCGCAGCGTCGCATTCAGCCGGTGGCTGCCGCCGAGTGACCAGTCCGCCGCGCTGCCACTGCGGTTCATCTCCCGCAGTTCGGAGCGGGCGTAGGAGGAGTTGGGCGTCGTGACGCCCTTCTCGGGCGCCCAGAAGGTCATCGCGCCGTCGCGTGTGTCGGTGTAGAAGTACGCGTCCTGGTAGCCGTTGGCCCCCTGCAGCCGGGCGGAGGAGATGGTGGTGGGCGAGCCCGGGGAACCGACGGGCTCCTGCAACTGCCAGACGGACAGGTCGAAGTTGCCACCGGGCGCGACCTTCGGGTCGGCGGCGCCGGCACTGGCGGTGCCCAGGACGGTCACCGCGGCGACGAAGCCCGCGACGGTGGCCGTCGCCAGAAGCCTGGAACGGGTCATGTTGACGTCCTTCGCTGATCGTGGGGGAAGGGAAGGCGTTCCGCTCTCCGCCGGTGCGGGTGGCGAACAACCGCGCACGGTTGTTCATATAGATGAATTCTGGGTTCACCTGTGAACCGGCGTGTGCCGTGACGCTAAAGGTCTGAACCAGAGCAGTCAAGGGGTCGCGCACAAGCGGAACTTGGGGATCGCGCCCCATCCCGGCCCGACGGAATCGACGGCCCCGCCTTCCTGTGTAGCCTGAAGGACGTGTATACGACGCGCGTCTCGCGGCGGGTGAATGCCTCGCGAGCAGAGATCTACCGGGCGCTGCTGGACGCGACCGCTGTCGCGCAGTGGCGGGTGCCGACCGGTATGCGCAGCGAGGTGCACGAGTTCGACGCCCGCGAGGGTGGCGCGTTCCGGGTCTCGCTCACCTATGACGTACCGAACGCGGCCGGCAAGTCGGAGGCGCACACCGACACGTACCACGGCCGTTTCGTGGAGCTCGTCCCGGACGAGCGGGTGGTCGAGGTCGTCGAGTTCGAGACGGCCGATCCCGGGCTGCGCGGTGAGATGACGATGACGACGGAGCTGACCGAGACGGACGGCGGCACCGAGGTGGTCATCGTGCACGAGGGAGTGCCGGACGCGGTGCCCGCCGCCGACAACGAGACCGGAACGCGGATGGCGTTGGACAGTCTGGCCCGGCTGGTCGAGCCGGGGCGGGACGTCAACTCCGGCGGGAATCACCGGGGCTGACGATCCGGTCTCCCCCGGGGTCGGCGGCCCGCACCAGGTCCCGGCCCATCAGGGCGCAGGCACCGAGCCCTGCCACCACGACCCCGGCGCACACCACCGCGACGGGGCCGACCGCCCAGCCGACGGCGCGCCGCGCGGTGCGGGCCTCCTTGACCGGGTGCAGCCTCATGGTGATGTGCGGCAGACAGGCGGCCCCGACCAGGAGGGTGGCCTCGAAGCTGATCAGGTCGAGGCGCCCGGCGACGGAGTGGCCGAAGTGGAGTCCGGGGCGCGCGTAGTCGGCGCCCGCTCCGGAGTGGTCCCGGGCGGCGTCGAAGAGGGCCGGTGGTGACCATCCGTACCGGGCGAGGACGACCCCGGCGAGCAGCAGCATGGCGGTGAGCGCCACACCGACCTTGAGGATCTGCACGTATCCGATGCCGCGCATCCCCCCGAACGCGGCGTACAGACCATCAGTGCGCCTCCGGCGACGGTGCACCCGGTGAGCGCGCCGTCGGGGAGCCCGAACATGGCCGCCATGATGCGTCCGGCGGTGGAGAGCTGCACCAGGAGCAGCGGGGTGAGGACGACGAGGGTGGCGACGCCGAGAGCGCGGCGTACGGAGTGGGCGCCGAGCTGGTCCGCGAGGAAGTCGCCCAGGGTGAACACCCCTTTGCGGCGCAGGGGTTCACCCAGGATGCGCATGACCAGGTACAGCGAGACGACAGTGGCGCACGCGAAGAGGACGCCGTCCGCCCCGTCGAGGGCGACCGCGCCCGTCGTACTGAGCAGGGTGGCCGCGGAGATGTAGTCACCGGCGACGGCCAGCCCGCCTCCGACCGGGCCGAAGGCCGCGCTGCCGCCGGCGTAGAAGTGCTCGGGGTCGTCCAGGTCGGCCGCCGCCAGCCCGCACAGCAGCAGGGACACGGCGACGAAGCCGAGGAAGACCATGACGGCGAGCGACTCTCCGTCTCCGGCGCTCACCGGTGGCGCTCCGATGCCGCTGATGCGTGTGGGCCGGTCGGTGCGCCCGGAAAAGGAGTTGAGGGAGATACGGGAGACATGCCGGGCATGGCATCAGCCGCAGGATGCCGCGTACAGGGGACAGCGCCTTCGGGAGGCGGGTGCACAGCGGTGGTGGGCTGGGTTTGTGCGGGGGCACACCGCGTTGGTCCATTGGAATGATTCACCGGCGCCGCGGGGTGAACGACGGGACGGTACGCCCCGGATGGACGGCCGCGGGTCCCTCGCGGTCACTAGCGTGGCTCCTTGTGTCGATGAGCTATGCCTTTGTGAACCTGAAACCCGGAGTGGGCAAGACGACGAGCGCGGTGTGGTTGGCTCACGCACTGCACGAGTCGGGCTTCTCACCGCTGTTGGTGGACAGTGACCCCGCGTCCTCGGCGCTGCGGTGGAGCGAACTGGCGGGGGGTTTCCCCTTCCCCGTGTTCTCGCTTCCGGTGGGCGACGTGCACCGGCGCGTGAACGACTTCCTCGGCGACCGGCAGGCCGTGGTGTTCGACGCCCCGCAGATGGAGGACCACGCCCACATCGCCCGCAGCGTCATGCGGTACGCGAGCGAGTGGATCGTGCCGGTGACTCCGTCCCCCATCGAGCTGGACCGCATGGCACCCATCGGCGGCGAGATGGGCGACGTACAGTCCCTGCGGGCCCGGCCGGCCCGCTCCGCCGTGCTGCTGAACCGTACGAACCGTCCCGACGCCACGCGTACCGGTCCTGACGCGGACGCCCGCGAAGCGCTCACCGAGCGCGGCTTCGACGTCCTGTCCACCCACATTCCCCGACTCGACCTGTACTCCCAGTCGTTCGGCAGTCCTGTCGAGGTCAAGGGATCGGCGTACATGGACCTCGCGGACGAGCTCATCAAGCGTCAGGACACGATGTGAATCAGCGCAAGGACACCTACCGGGCCGCCCTGCAGCGGGAACCGGATGTCGCCGCACCCCGCCACGTCAAGGTCGCGCGGCTGGACACGCGATACGTCCGGGTGACGATCGAACTGGACCCTGCGCTTCCGCGCGAACTGACCCGGTGGGTGGGACCGCCCGTGTCCGCGATCCTGCGCGCCGGCGCGACCGTACTGCGCCCGCTGACGGGCACCGCGTAAGCGCGATGTCGCGTGCCCACGGGCCCTGTGCCGCCGGGCCCACGGGCGCGGGGGCCCGGCGGCACGGGGGAACGGGTCACGGGGTTCGATCCGACGGCCGGGCCGGCTCCTGCGCGTGCCGTGCGGTGCCGTGCCGTGCCGGAAACTCAGGTGTCCATCGGGTGGCCGCCGTCGCCCTCGACCACGACCCGGTCCACGCCCGGCTCGTCGGCCCGTTCGACCATCGTCAGGTCGATCTCCCCGTCACCGGTGGTGTCGAACTGGTAGAGATCGGCCTTGCCGTCACCTGTGGTGTCGGTCATCCAGACGTCGGTCCTTCCGTCGCCGTTGGTATCGGCGCTGAGGACGACGTGATGCTCGTCCCCCTGGGTCTCGATCACTTCGTCCGTGCCGTCATTCGTCTCCATGACGGCCGATTGCCCCGGTCGACAGGTCCAAAACTATGGCCCGTTCGGGCCTGACGGGAATGTGCGCGGCCTGCCCAGCGGTCCGACGACGGCTGGACCGCTCAGGCCAGGAACCGTGTGAGCAGACGGTTGAGTTCGGCCGGTTGTTCCGTGGGAAGGGAATGATGGGAGGCGTTCGGAAGGAGGTCGACGCTCACACCGGGCATGAGACGGCGGGCCTCCGTGGCCACCCGCCGTACGTTGTGGGCACGGCTGCGCCCGGCCAGGAGTACCAGGGCCGGAACGGCGCAGGCCCTCAGATCCCCCGGCCTCGGGCGTCGCATGGCGACGACCTTTGACCGGCGCGCGTCGGCGGTGCTTCCCAGGAACGCCCGCCAGGCGGGATTCTCGGGGATACCGCCCGTTTCCCATTGGTGGAAGGCCTCCACGCGCTCGGCGCTGGGGCTGAGCAGCATCGGCAGGGCGCGCAGGAGATATCCGAGGCTCATGCCGGCGAAGCAGTTCGTGGGGTCCAGCAACGCGAGGCGGCCGATCCGGTGGGGTGCGCGCAGAGCGTAGTTCAGGGCGATCCAGGCACCGTAGGAGTGGCCACACAGGTCCGCGCCGTCGAGAGACAGCTCGTCGAAGAGCGTGTCGAGCCAGGTCATGAGGTCCTCGGCGCCACGCAGCGGCGCCCCGTCGTGCACACTCCGCCCGATGTCGCCCATCAGGTCGGGGGCGTACACCCGATGGCCGGAGGCGAGGGCATCCATGTTGGCGAACCACACCACCGAGGTGCTCCCGCCGCCGGGCAGCAGTACGAGCGGGGTGCCGTCCCTGGGGCCGCTGATGTGGACCCGGGTGGTGCCGTAGGGAGACGGCACATCGACGCTGTCGACCTCGACGGGCCACTGCTCCAGAACGGTGTCGTACGCCGAGAGGAATGCCGCCTCGCCACCCATGATCGCCGCCTTATGATTACTCGACCACCGATAGTCTCGATGAACGAGATAATACGCCAGGAGGGACACCGTGGACGATCGGGACCCGGACCTGCAACTGGTCCATCTGCTACGAGCCGTCACCGTGGAGCTGGATCTCTTCGCCGCCGAGTTCGCCGGCCTGCACGGGCTGCATCCCACTGATGTGCGTGCGCTGATCCACCTGTTGGACGCCGGACGGGCGGACACGCCCGCGACGCCCGGGTGGCTCGGTGCACAGCTGGGAGTGAACTCGGCATCGACCACAGCCCTGATCGACCGGCTGGAACGTCTGGAGCTCGTCCGCCGGGAACGGGACACCCGCGACCGCCGGCGGATCCTGCTCACCGTCACGGACCGGGCCGTCACTCTGGGCTGGTCGTTCTTCGGGCCGCTGATCAGCGAGATGGTGTCCTCGATGCGTACCTTCGACGAGAAGGATCTGGCCACGGTACGACGTTTCCTGCTGGCCATGCGTGACGTCGCCGCCACCGGGCGAAGGAACCAACGCGACGGCTCCGCCAGGCAGTGAAGGCCGCCGAGGTCCCCGTCGGGCCGGTACCGCTCCCCGGCCGCGCTCCGGAGCAGTGTGTCACCACCCCGGCCACCACCCCGGCCACCGGCCGGTGCCTCACCGGTAAGGCAGGATGGGTGTCATGACCGAGATCCGCACCCCCCGCCTCCTGCTCCGCCGCTGGTACGACCACGACCTCGCCCCCATGGCGGACATCAACGCGGACCCCGATGTCATGCGCTGGATCGACGACGGGGAGGTCCTCGACCTGGACGCCACGGCCGAGGCGATCGAGCAGTGGGAAGACGAATGGGACGAGGAGGGCTTCGGCCTCTTCGCCGTCGAACTGCTGGCCTCGGGCGAGATGGCCGGCTTCGCGGGACTGTCCGTGCCCGAGTACCTGCCTGAGGTGCTGCCCGCCGTGGCGATCAGCTGGCGGTTCGGCTCACAGTTCTGGGGCCAGGGCTACGCGTCCGAAGCCGCCCACGCCACACTGGAGTTCGCGCTCCAGGACCGCGGCCTCGACCGCGTCATCAGCATCAACCGGTTGGGCAACGAGGCCTCGGAGAACGTCGTCCGCAAGCTCGGCATGAAACCGGAGAGCGAGACGACGCACCCGGTGTACGGCTTCCCGCTGAGCATCCACGCCATCGATCTCACCGAGTTCCACGCGTGAATCCTCTTCTGGGTGCCATGGGCGCCCTTTAGACGGGTCTCAGCCGGACTCCGGTGAGCCGGTCGTGCCCTCCGGTTCCGTGGGCCGGCCGGGCACGGTACGGCGAAGGGTTTCGGCCACCGCCGTGTTCGCGACCACGACGATGGCCATGACCACGGCGGCAACGGGGTGCCCGACTCCGTACACAGCTGCCGCGCCACCGCCCAGCACAACTGTCTTGACCACAAGCACGAGGGGCAGTCCGGGCCGCAGTCGCGCCTTCGGTGCCGCGAACAACGACCAGAGCCCGACGGCCATCAGGGGCGTCCCCACGCCGAGCAGGATGTGGAGCAACTGGCCGTGACCGGTGGTGAATCCCCACCAGCTCAGACATGCCAGCGCGACGATCTCCACCACGAACGCCAGGAGTTCGTTGGCCGCGAACCATGGCCGCTCGGCAAACAAGGCTATGTCGTGGTTCGTTGACATGAAGTCCTCTCGGTGTGCAGGGCACGCCCAGCATGACAGGGCGGCACCACCTGATGTGCCCGTTCACCGAACCCGTGGCCAGAGCCTCTCCGAAGGTCGGTCGACATATTCTCGGGCGTTGATTCTGGGAACACAGCTCCGCTCCTGAGCCGTTGTGTGCGATGGCACGGTCGTTGCGTGGCCGTTCCGAGGCGCAGCCGTCCAAGACCGGGTCCGTACGAGGAAGAGCGGTGATCACGCGATGAAGGCGGTGCGGTTCCACGAGTACGGCGGGATCGATGTGCTGCGGGTGGAGGAGGTGGAACGCCCGGCGCCCGGCCCCGGGGAGGTGCTGGTCGAGGTTCGCGCGGCCGGGATCCAGCCCGGCGAGACGATGATCCGCGAGGGCGCGCGGCACGGACGCTGGCCGGCGACGTTCCCCTCGGGGCAGGGCAGCGATCTGGCCGGTGTCGTGGTGGAGGCCGGTCCGCAGGTGCGCGGCTTCGCGGTGGGGGACGAGGTTCTTGGCTTCACCCACAACAGGGCGAGCCATGCGGAGTTCGTCGTGGTGGACGACGTGAAGCTGACCTCGCGTCCGGAGGGTCTTTCCTGGGAAGTCGCCGGGTCGTTGTACGTGGCCGGTACGACCGCGTACGCCACCGTGTTCGCGGTGGACCCCGGACCGGCCGACACGGTCGTCGTGTCCGGTGCGGCGGGTGGCGTCGGGTCCCTCGCCGTACAGCTCGCACGACGGCACGGGGCCACGGTGATCGGGCTGGCGAGCGGGCGGAACCACGCCTGGCTGAAGGATCACGGTGTCGTGCCGGTCGAGTACGGGGAGGGCGTGGCCGAACGGATCCGGCAGGCTTCGGGCGGGAAGGTCGACGCGTTCATCGACACGTTCGGCGACGGCTATGTAGAGCTGGCAGTGGAGTTGGGCGTGCGGCCCGAGCGGATCAACACGATCCGCGACTGGCAGGCCGCGGCCAGGGTCGGTGCGGGAACCTACGGAGAAGGCGCGGCGGCGTGCGCGGTGGTGGTCGGCGAGCTGGCCCGGCTTGCCGCGCGAGGGGAGCTGGAGGTGCCCATCGCCCGCGCCTACCCGCTGGAGCGGGTGCGAGACGCGTTCCGTGAGCTGGAACTGCGGCAGACCCACGGCAAGATCGTGCTCCGGCCCTGACGCCGGCCACCGGTGACGGCCCACGGCGTCGGCCCGCCCACCGCATCCTCGCGACGCGACCCGGGCATCCGTGTCGCGCCTCGATGCACCGGGACAGTGAACTACCTTCTGTGCGGGGCGACTTCGATCGGTCAGGGACGCGACGTCACGCGTCCGCGGCCACGGCCCTCAGACCGGCCAACGACTCCCGGATGAACTGCGTCAGTTCCTTCGCCTCGGTCCGATCGACCCAGCGTCGGAACGCGAACTTGAAGACGGCGATCCCGACCTCCGCGGCAAGGCCGGCGGAGGCTTCGTCGGCGCCACGCAGTCGCAGTGCGTCCGAGAGCGTCGTGGACAGTGACGCGAGTTTGATCAGCTCGCGCTCCTGCAGCTCGGTGTTGGCGTCGATCACGGACTGCCGCTGCCGCGCGTGCTCCTGGCGGCGCTCCAGCTCAGCCGCGGCGGCTTCGAGGGCCACCGCCACGGCGTCCAGCGGGGTGGCGGACTCGGGAGCCTGCGCGACGGCGTTCGCGAGCACTTCCCGCAACTCGCTCGAACCCGCGAAGAGCACCTCACGCTTGTCCGAGTAGTGCCGGAAGAACGTCCGCTCCGTCAGCCCCGCCCGTTCGGCGATCTCCGCCACCGAGGTGCGGTCGTAGCCGCGCTCGACGTAGAGCTCCAGTGCCGCCCGTGCGAGGCGGCCGCGCGCGTCCGGCTGCCATCGACCCATGCCCGGCATCGTACTGGATGGCAGTCACTGACATCACCGGTCCGCCCTCGACGACCGCCACTGACATCAGACCCGTGCGCCTCGACGGCCGTCAGCGACATCAAGCCCCCGTTCGACGACAGCCACTGTCATCAAACCCTCCAGGTTCGATGACAGTCGCTGACATCAAATGCTAGGTTCGATGACAGTCACTGACATCGCTGGGTCACCCCACGCGCCCTCCCGGCGCGAGGGCGACACCCGGACTGGAGGCTTTCTCATGCGCGTTTTCGTCACCGGGGCATCCGGCTGGATCGGCTCGGCACTCGTCCCCGACCTCATCGGCGCGGGACATCAGGTCGTCGGGCTCGCCCGCTCGGACGCCTCGGCCGCGGCCCTGAAGAAGGCCGGGGCAGACACCGTGTCCGGCACCCTCGACGACCTCGACGTCCTGCGCGCGACAGCCGAGGCGTCGGACGGCGTGATCCACCTCGCGTTCAAACACGAGCTCGCCTTCTCCGGCGGATTCCAGGACGCCGCCGACGCGGACCGGAGCGCCGTCGAGGCACTCGGCGACTCGCTGGCGGGGTCCGGGCGGCCGCTCGTCATCGCGTCGGGGCTGGTCGGACTGGCCCCGGGTCGCGTGAGCACCGAAGCGGACGGCCTGACGCCGGACGGGCTGTCCACGCATCTGCCGGGCGGCCCGCGGACCCGGATGGGCACCGCCCACGTGACCCTCGCCCTCGCCGACCGGAACGTCCGCTCGTCCGTCGTACGCCTCCCCCCGACCGTGCACGGCGAGGGTGACAACGGATTCATGGCGGCTCTGATCGGCATCGCCCGCGACAAGGGCGTCGCCGGGTACATCGGCGACGGCACGCAGCGCTGGCCCGCCGCGCACCGCGGCGACGCCGCCCGCCTCTTCCGCCTCGCCCTGGAGGGCGCACCGGCGGGCTCGGTCCTCCACGCGAGCGCCGAGGAGGGCGTGCCGCTCCGTTCGGTCGCCGAGGTCATCGGCCGCCACCTCGATCTGCCCACCCGTTCCGTCCCCGCAGAGGAGGCGGCCGAGCACTTCACCTGGCTGTCGGGCTTCATCGGCCTCGACAGCCCGGCGTCCAGCAAGCACACGCGGAACCTGCTGGGATGGCACCCGACCGAGCCGGGCCTGATCGAGGACCTCGACAAGGGCCACTACTTCCGGGCCGGCGGGGAGTAGGCGCCACTCGGGGAGATCTCCGGCGTCGTACGGTCGTACGACCCGCCTGTCCGCCGGATGCCGCCCTGATGCCCTTCCGGCACTGCCGGTCCGGCAAAACCGGGGCACATTGACAGATATGCCCCTTTCGTTGCACCACATCGTCATCGACGCGCACGACCTCCCCTCACTCGCCCGGTTCTGGGCCGAGGTGCTGGGCTGGCGGATCCTCTCCGAGCGGGAGCGGGAGGTCGTGATCGGGCCGGACGAGACGGCGCCGGTGGGCATCTGCTTCATGCCGGTGACGGACCACAAGTCCGTCAAGAACCGCCTGCACCTCGATCTGACGTCCGCGGCCGACGACCGGGAGGCGGAGATCGACCGCATCCTCGCCCTCGGGGCCCGCAGAGCGGACGTTGGGCAGAGCGGCGAGGAGTCGTGGACGGTGCTGGCCGACCCGGAGGGGAACGAGTTCTGCGTGGTCCGCCCGAAGGCGACCCTCATCGGCTGAGGAGCTGCGCCACCGATCCCTCGGTGGAAGCAGGCGAATGAGCCGGCGATGTCTTCGGCTGCTTCGGACCAGGTGAACGGGGTCGGCTCGAAGCCCCGATCGCTCTGCCGGGTCAGCAGGGTCAGCAGGGTCAGCCGAGATACTGCGTAACCCGGGACCACGCGCTCGGTGCGCCGGAGGCAGTGGGCGCGGGGCGCCGGTCCCGCAGTCGGCGCCAGACCGTTCGGGGGCAGCGGCCCTTGGGGCGGCCGTCGGTGAAATCTTCGTACGGCACTCTGAGCGGCTGGGGTCCGATCTCGACCCAGTGGTCCTTGCCGGAGGTGAAGTCCCAGCCGTCGTTGGGCATACGGATGTGGTCGTCGCGGTCGTCCTTGTTCTGGCTGGTGATCTTCAGGACTTCCGCGTAGTGGGGACGGTTCCTCATGACCACGCAATAGCGTTCCTTGGATCCCCGGGTGTCCCTGAACGGAACCACCGCGTGCCAGATCTCGCCCGGAGCCGGGCGGCGGCCTCGCGAGTTGAAGCCGCCCCTGTCCCACCAGCGCACCGCCACCAGACACAGGTACGCGGTGAGACCCGAGGCACCGCACTGCGCCATCGCGCGGCCAGTCCACTCGGGCGCGTCGAACCGGACCGCGGCCCAGTGGGCGGCGACCTGACCGAGCACGAGCACCGCCGCGGCGCGAGTGAGGAGGGCCCATCGGGCGCAGGACCGCCGGCGGCTCGCGAACAGGGCCACGCCCAGAGCCACGACGACGGGTATGCCGTAGACGACCGCGTATTGCTCCGCTCCCTGCACGTACAGCGGCGGTTTCTGCGACGCCATCAGGTCGGGGAGGGTGACCGGCAATGCCAGGCCGTAGCCGACGGCGATCCACAGGTTCAGCATCAGATAGCCCTTGACGGCCATGCCCAGGCAGGACGTGTTGGTGCGACGGGTCACCAGATCCCCTCTTCCTCTGTACCGGGTGCCGAATTATTCAGGCAGATGCGGCCTTGTCAGGCGCGAAGCGGAGGTTGCGGGACGGATGGCGATCCAGGTGCTACGGGTCCACGGATGCTGCGGCCTGGCGTCGGCAGGCTTCTCTCAACCGGGCATCGATCGGGGGGCGTTGCCGCTGACGCACGCGCGGACGTACGACGGGCTTCGCTCCCGCCGGAGACACGGTCTGCCTGTTCCCAGGACTTGCGTCGGCTGTCCTGTGCCGCGGGCCCACCGCAGGAGGTCATGACCGCCGCCCGCCGAAGTCCTGCTGGTGTGCGGCGTTCGGGTTACAGCCATGGGCCCAGGAGACCCGCCGTACCGGCGAGGCCGCGTACTTCGGTACCTGGGGCTGAGACAACTCACGAACATCAGCGTCGTGTTGGTGTCCGACCGTCCACGCTCCCGCTCCGTCCAGCCTGTTGCGAAGCGCTGATGTCGTCGGCTGTTACCTTCCGAGCCATGACCGACAGCGTGTATGTGGGCAATGCGGGCAGGGACGCGGCTCTGGACCGGGGGTGGTTGCTGGGGCACTTCAAGGACGCCTCCGATCCTCGACACAGCGAGACCCTGGAGATCAAGTGGGGCGTCCACCCGCAGGGCGATGAGCGAGCTGTGTGGGTGACGGGCGAAGAGCGCACCGCCCTGCTGGTCCTCATCAGTGGGCGCTTCCGGGTGGAACTGCCCGGGCGCAGCGTTCTCTTGGCCCAACAGGGGGACTACGTCGTGTGGGGCCGGGGCGTCGATCACTCCTGGTTCGCCGAGGAACAGTCCGTCGTCCTGACAGTCCGTTGGCCCTCTCTCCCCGGCTACAAGGTGACCGATTAGGGCGATTCCACTGCTGGTCATACTGGCAGAGGCGGGGTTCTACGACTCGACCGAAGTCGGGCGTCGGAGCAGGTAGACGCCCGCGACGGAGACCAGGACGGCCATGCAGGCGATGAACACCAGCCCCGCGCCTTCCAGGCCGATCGGGCCCACCAGCACGCCCACTCCGATCACCGGAACCGAGATACCCGCGTAGGCGACTACGAACAAGGTGGAGATCACCGCGGCGCGCTGGTGCTCGGGAGACGCCTGCGCCACGGTGGCCAACGCGGCGCGGAACGCCAGGCCCTGGCCGCCTCCGCCGACGATCGCGCTCAGGACCACCAGGACCAGGAGGTCCCATCGCAGCGCGCCCGCGAGCAGCGCGAGGCCGCCGAGGAGGGCGGCGCAGCCCAGCGGCAGTGACCTTCGCACTCCGACCCGGCCGACGGCGAGCTGTCCGGCGGTCGAGGCGAAGAAGGCGAGTGCGACGACCAGTCCGCTCACGGCGTGGTTGTGCACGTCGAGGGACGTGGCGAGGAAGGACGGGCTGACCGATGTGAACACGCCGAAGAGGGCGAACCCCACGAAGGCGGCGATCGCGGGCGGCCCGAACACCGGCCGCACCTGTGGGGGCAGGCCGGGCCGTTGCGGCCGTACGGTGCTGAGCGGCCGGCGTTCCCGGACGGTCTCGGGGAGTCGCAGCAGGACGGCGGCGGAGCAGGCCACCAGGGCGAGGTGGACGGCGAACGGCAGGTACAGCGGCCAGGGCGCGTATTGCGCGAGCAGCCCGGCGAACAGGGGACCGCAGCCGAGTCCGCCCATGTTGGCGGCCGTCGCGACGAACGTGGCCCGGGTGGCACCGCCCGGCGGTGCCAGCTCCATCACGTACGCCGTGGCGGCCCCGGTGAACAGGCCGGCGGAGAGGCCGGACAGCAGCCGCCCCACGTACAGCCAGCCCAACCCGGTGGCGCACAGGAAACAGACGGCGCTCGCCGCCGCGAATCCGAGGCCCCACAGGAGCACCGGTCGCCTGCCCACCGAGTCCGAAGCGTTGCCCGCGAGCAGCAGCACGCCGATGACTCCGAAGGCGTACACGGCGTACACGACGGTGACCGTCAACTCGGAGAATCCGAACTTCTCCTGGTACAGGCCGTAGAGGGGAGTCGGCAGCGTGGTGCCGGCCATGCATACGGCGAACACCGCCCCGCTGAGCAAACACTGGCGCCACCCTCGGCGATCACCGTCCATGCCGCCGACAGTAACGTCGTGGGTGCTGCGATCCGGCCCGACGTGCCGCCGGAAGGGACCGGAGGGCCACGGAGCGGGGTGCTCGCGTTCCGGATGCTCGACTCCTCGCGGGTGAGCGGCGGACTGGGCGCGGTCCGCCCTCCCTTCGCGGGGAGGGCGGACCGTGCCGACGACCCGTCAGCGGGTCGGGGCGAGGCGCACACGGAACAGCGGGGAGGCGTGTGCCGGGCGCCTCGTCGTCAGGAGCAGCCCGCCGGTGTCGCCTGTGACGCGTCGTGGATCAGCGCGTCATGGGCTGCCTTCAGCCGGGCCACGTCCGGCTTGACCACCTTGCGGTCGTAGGTGATCAGCCCGTTCAACTCTCCCTCCACGTCGGAGATCTGGGTGTAGACGGCGCCGTTGCCGCCCTTGCAGGCGAGCTTGTGCACCTCGTCCAGCCGGGCCAGGTAGTCGTCGGTGTACGTCGAGGGGTCGACGTCCACGTAGGACTGCTGGACGGACCAGGCGTGTCCGGGCACCGCGAGTCCGAGTCCGCCGTACTCGCCGCTGACCAGGGCCCGTCTGCCGTCGGGAGCCGGTGGCAGCGCGGGGCTCGGGTAGCCGTGCTCGTCGATGATGTCGCCGGTGCCGCCGTCCACGCCGAGGTTGATGCCCGACATGGAGTTGATGAGGCGCGTCGGGTCCCAGGCCTTGGCCTGGTCGGCGATGCGGGCCTCGTCGTACTGGCCCCAGCCCTCGTTGAAGGTCACCCACATGACGACCGAGGGGCTGCTGATGTGCTCGTCGATCATCTGCTTCATCTCACGCTCGTACTCGGCGCGGGACGCGGCGTTCGGATCGACCCCGGCGGTCATTGCTGGCATGTCCTGCCAGACCATCAGGCCGAGCCGGTCGGCCCAGTAGAACCACCGGTCGGGTTCCACCTTGATGTGTTTGCGGACCGCGTTGAAGCCCATCCGCTTGTGCATCCTCAGGTCGTACGCCAGGGCCTCGTCGGTGGGTGCGGTGTAGAGGCCGTCGGGCCAGAAACCCTGGTCGAGGGTGGCCATCATGAAGACGGGCTTGCCGTTGAGGACGGTGCGCGGGATTCCGTTCACCTGCTCGACGGCGATCGAGCGCATCCCGAAGTAGCTGCCGACGCGGTCGGCGCCGACGGTCACCTTGAGGTCGTACAGGAAGGGGTCGTCGGGTGACCAGAGGTGCGGATCGGTGATCTTCAGGACGAGCGGCTGTCCGGTGCGGCCCCACACCGTTGCGACCTTGCGGTGTCCGGCGTACGCGGTGGCGGTGACCGGCACTCCGTCCCTCACGCCCTTGGGCTCGATGGTGAGCCTGCTGTTCTTGACGTCGGGCGTCAGTTTGAGCGAGTCGACGTGGTCGGCGGCCACCGGCTCCATCCACACCGTCTGCCAGATGCCCGAGGACGGGGTGTACCAGATGCCGCTGGGGTCGAGGCGCTGCTTGCCGACCGGCGGGTTCTCACCGCCCTGCGCGTCGGTGGGGTCGTAGACGCCGACGATCAGTTCCTGGGTGCGGCCGGGCTTCAGCGCGGCGGTGATGTCGGCGCTGAACTTGTCGTAGCCGCCCTGGTGTTCGGCGACCTTTGTGCCGTTGACATAGACCTCGGCCCGCCAGTCGACAGCGCCGAAGTTGAGCTGGAGGCGCTTGCCGGAGCCGACCTTCCAGCCGGACGGGACGGTGAAGGTGCGCCGGTACCACATGCGGTCCTCGTGGCGTTCGATGCCGGAGAGCTGGGACTCCACGGGGTAGGGCACGAGGATCTTCTCGGTGAGCTTCCTCCCGACCGGCGGCTGTTCGCCGGCCTTGGCGGCGGCGAACTGCCACGAGCCGTTCAGGTTCTGCCAGTCGGCCCGGGTGAGCTGCGGCCGGGGGTACTCGGGGTGGGCGTTGCGGGGGCCGACGTCGTCCGCCCACTTCGTGCGCAGCTGGTAGGTGGAGCGGTTGGGGCCGCTGCCCCAGAAGACGTTGACAACGTTGCCGTTCGCGCCGGAGAGGCCACCCTTGCCGTCGTAGCGCAGGTCTGCGGTACCTCGGGCCGTGCCGGTCTTGTTGCCGACGACGGGTTCCTTCAGGCCGACGATCAGGGACTTGGGGTCGGCGGGGTCCAACTTCGCGGTACTCAGGGGCCACTTGGCGCCGCCGATGACGGCTTCGACGTGGTCGGTGAGACCGGCCGGGGGCGCGGTGAGCGGCTGGGCGAAGTCGAGACGCAGGGTGCGGCCGTCGCCCTGGACCGTGGTGGCGATGGCACCGTCGTAGGCGTATCCGTCGGGCAGCCGGAGAGCCGACTGCGGGACGGCCGTCTTGGTGCCGCCGGGTGGGGTCCAGCGCAGATGGAGGTTGGAGCCACCGAAGTGCTCGAAGTACTCGACCTTGATGTCGTAGGCCTGTCCGGCGGTCAGATCGATCGGCTGGGAGGTCTGTTCGCGGTCCCAGTCGTCGACCCAGTGGTCGATGGCGAGGTGTCCGTCGACCCACAGCCGGAAACCGTTGTCGCCGATGATCGAGAACGTATGGGCCCCGGTCTTCTCGGGGACGATCCGGCCGGTCCAGCGGACGTTGACGTCGTCCGACTGTCCGGTGGCGAAGGCCAGTCGCGGCTCCAGGTTGTCGAAGTCGAGGTTGGTGTCCAATCCGGTGGCCTTCAGCTGGTGGAAGTCGAAGGCGCCGGGGGCGGACTGGGTGTAGTACTCGCCCTTCAGGCCGTGGACTTCCACGGGGTCGTCGGCGGCTGTGGCGGCCGGGGCGGCGGTGAGTCCCGCGAGGCCGAGTACCGCGACGAGCAGGAGTGCCAGTTGGGTTCGGAGTCTTCTGATGCGCACGGATCCTCCTTGGCTGAGGAAGGGTGGCGGCTCGTTGCTTCAGTCTGTACAACGTTGGAAGGAACGGGAGTTGGCATCACAGCACGGGTCCCGGCCTCTGTCCAGGGGCATGACAAACGCCCAGGTGACAGAGGCGCACATCGATGAAGAGGAGATCCCTTGCGGGTCAGCCTGAAGGACGTCGCGGAGCACGCCGGCGTCTCGATCAAGACGGTTTCGAACGTCGTGAACAACTATCCGCATGTCACCCCGGCCATGCGGGCACGCGTCCAGGAGGCCATCGACGAGCTGGGCTACCGGCCGAACCTCACGGCGCGCCACCTGCGCAAAGGACGCACGGGCATCATCGCCCTCGCCATCCCCGAGCTGGGCAACCCGTACTTCGCGGAGCTGGCGGGGGCCGTCATCGATGCCGCCGCCGAGCACGAGTTCACCGTCCTGCTGGACCACACGCGCGGCGACCGCGAGCAGGAAGTGCTGGTGAGCCAGGGTTTCCGGGCCAATGTCATCGACGGCCTGATCCTCAGCCCGCTGGAGCTGGAGGACGAGGATCTGCGCTCCCGCACCGACGACGTGCCGCTCGTGCTGCTCGGCGAGCGGGAGTACGAAGTGCCCTACGACCACATCGCGATCGACAACGTGGCGGCCGCACGCAGCGCGGTACGCCATCTGCTGAGCCGCGGACGCTCGCGGATCGCCTACCTGGGTGCCCGCACGGATTCGGCCAACCGGCCGGCGCATCTGCGACTGGCGGGCTGGCGCGAGGAGTTGACGGAGGCCGGGGTGCCCGCGCCGGACGAACTGGTGGTGCCGGTCGGCGGCTGGGACCGCGACGAGGGCGCCCGGGCGATGGCCCATCTGCTGGATTCCGGAGTGCGCCCGGACGCCGTCTTCGCGTACAACGACCTGGTCGCGATCGGTGCGATGCGGGTGCTGCACGAGCGTGGCCTGCGGGTTCCTTGGGATGTGGCGGTGGTCGGCTTCGACGACATCGAGGAGGGGCGGTTCGGTGCGGTCACACTGACGACGATCTCGCCGGACAAGCAGGCCATCGCACGGATGGCGGTGGCCTCCCTGCTGCGCAGTCTGTCGGGCAGGACCGAGCCCGGCGGACGTGAACTGACCGCGGATTTCAGGCTTGTTGAGCGCGAGAGCACGCTGGGGCGGCGCTGACGAGATTTCGGACAGAAGGCTTTACAGGCTCCTTCCAACGATGTAAAAACCTCCCCGGAACGACGTGTACACCGAGTTGACCGCAAGAGCCGATCATCCCCGGGAGCGCTCTCAGCGCCGGGGCCGCGCCGTTTGGGGACTCCATGAAGCCGATCGCACCACGTCATCGCACCTCCGCCAGGACCCTCCTCGCCACCGGCCTCATCACGAGCCTCGCGCTCGTCTCCGGATGCGCGAAGTCGGAGAACGACACCGCCGGCAAGGACAAGAACTCCACCAGCCAGGGCGACGGGGGTCAGATCGTCGCCTCGCCGTCCACGGGCTCGGGTCCGACCTGCGCCATCGACGCCTACGGCGCGAAGAAGATCGACCTGAAGTCGGCCACCGTCGGCTTCTCCCAGTCCGAGAAGGAGGCCAACCCCTTCCGGATCGCCGAGACCGCGTCGATCAGGGCCGAGGCGGCCAAGCGGGGCGTGAAACTGCTGACGGCCAACGCGCAGTCGCAGTTCTCCAAGCAGATCAGCGACGTCCAGGACCTCATCGCCAAGGGCGCCGACCTCCTCGTGATCGCGCCGCTCAACTCCGACGGCTGGGATCCCGTCCTGCGCTCGGCGTCCGCCAAGCACATCCCGATCATCACCATCGACCGCAAGATCAACGCCACCGCCTGCAAGGACTACGTGAGCTTCATCGGCTCCGACTTCGTGGAGCAGGGCAAGCGGGCCGCGGACCGGATGATCGAGGCGACCGGCGGCAAGGGCGACATCGCCATCCTGCTCGGCGCCGCGGGCAACAACGTGACGACGGAACGCACCAAGGGCTTCGAGGAACGCATCAAGGAGAAGGCGCCCAACCTCAAGATCGTCTTCAAGCAGACCGGTGAGTTCGCCCGGGAGAAGGGCCAGTCGGTCACCGAGAACCTCATCCAGTCCAAGCCCGGCATCACCGGGATCTACGCCGAGAACGACGAGATGGGCCTCGGCGCCGTCAACGCCCTCAAAGGGGCCGGCAAGAAGCCGGGCGCGGTGAAGATCGTGACGATCGACGGCACCCGCAACGCCGTCCAGGGCATCGTCGACGGCTGGATCGACGGCGTCATCGAGTCCAACCCGCGCTTCGGGCCGCTCGCCTTCCAGACCCTGGACAGTTTCACCCAGGGCGCGAAGGTCTCCCAGGACATCATCATCCAGGACAGCGCGTACACCAAGGGCAATGCCAAGTCCGACCTGGGCAAGGCCTTCTGACATGCTGTCAGTGACCGGCCTGTCGAAGTCCTTCCCCGGCGTGAAGGCCCTGTCCTCGGTGGACTTCACGGCCCGCGCCGGGGAGGTGCACGCCCTCATCGGAGAGAACGGCGCGGGCAAGTCGACCCTCATCAAGGTCCTCACCGGCGTCTACCAGCCCGACGAGGGCGAGGTGACGTACGACGGCACCCCGGTCCGCTTCGCCACACCGCTCCAGGCGCAGCACGCGGGAATCTCCACCATCTACCAAGAGGTCAACCTGGTCCCGCTGATGAGCGTGGCCCGCAACCTCTTCCTCGGCCGCGAACCCCGCGGCCGGCTCGGCCTGATCGACTTCCGGCGCATGCACCGGCAGGCCGACGAGGCGCTGCGCGAACTCGGTCTGCACGTCGACGTCCGCCGACCACTGCGTGAACTCGGCGTCGGCGCGCAGCAGATGGTGGCTCTGGCCCGCGCCGTCTCCGTCGACGCCCGCGTGGTCGTCATGGACGAACCGACCTCCTCGCTCGAACCGCGCGAGGTACAAACCCTGTTCGGGGTGATCCGGATGCTGCGCGAGCGGGGCATCGCGGTGATCTACGTCAGCCACCGGCTCGACGAGCTGTACGAGATCTGCGACGCGGTCACCGTGCTGCGTGACGGCAAGGTGGTGCACACGGGCCGGATCGCCGAACTCGACCGGCTGAGGCTCGTGGCGCTGATGCTGGGGCGGGAGATCGCCGACGTACGGCAGGACGGCCTGACCAAGTTCGCGGGCAGCCACGACACCGAGGCCGAACCCGTCCTGGAGGCACACAAACTGAGCGTGCGTCACCACCTGCACGACGTGTCCGTCTCCGTGCGGCCCGGCGAGGTGGTGGGGCTCGGCGGGCTGCTCGGTTCGGGCCGAACCGAGACGGCCAAGGCCATCGCCGGCGCGCTGCCCACCGACTCCGGGCGGGTCGTGGTGGCGGGCGTCCGCGTGCGCACCGGCTCGACGCCCGCCGCGATCCGCGCCGGCATCAGCCTGCTGCCCGAGGACCGCAAGGCCGAGGGGATCGTGCCGGGCCTCTCGGTCCGCGAGAACATCGCGCTCGCCGCGTTGCCCGGCCTCTCACGATTCGGCCTGGTCGACGAAGCACGCATCGACCGGATCGTGGACACCTTCATGAAGCGGCTGCGGATCAAGGCGGCGAGCCCGCACCAGAAGGTGGGCGAACTGTCCGGCGGCAACCAGCAGAAGGTGCTGCTGGCCCGCTGGCTGGCCATGCAGCCCAAGGTCCTGCTCCTCGACGAGCCGACCCGGGGCATCGACGTCGGCGCCAAGGCGGAGGTGCAGAAACTGATCGACGAACTGGCCGACGACGGACTCGGCGTCCTGCTCATCTCCTCGGACCCCGAGGAACTGATCGAGGGCAGCGACCGGGTGATCGTGCTCAAGGACGGCGCGGTCGTCGAGGAGCTCACCGGTGACGCCGTCACGGAGGACCGGCTGATGCGCGCCATCGCCACCGCACCCGCCGCCCCCGCCGCCACGGCCACCGGCACGAGCACCGGCCCGGGAGGCCACGATGACTGACCTGACACTCGGCCGGGTGACAGCCGACCGCGACCGACTGCTGGGCCTGCTCCAGGAGTACGGCGTCTACCTGGGCGTCGTAGCCCTCTTCCTGGTGAACACCGTCTTCACACCACACTTCCTGTCCACCGAGAACTTCCGCACCCAGGCGGTCCAGGTCGCCCCGGTCCTGATCGTGGCGCTCGGCATGGCGCTGGCCATCGGCAGCGAGGGCGTCGACCTGGCGGTGGGCTCGGTCATGGCCCTGTCCACCTCGCTCCTGTCCCTCTACCTCGGCTACGGACCCGGCGTCGCCATCCTGATCGCCCTGGCCGGCGGCGCCGTGATCGGCGTCGCGAACGGATCCCTCATCGCGTTCGTCGGCGTCCAGCCGATCGTCGCGACACTCGCGCTGATGGTCGCCGGGCGCGGGCTGGCACTGGTGCTCCTCCCCCAGCTCAAGGACGTCCACGACCCGGCCATGGCGAAGCTCGGCTCCGGTGATGTCCTGGGCATCCCGTACGTCGTGCTGATCGCCGTCGCCCTCGCGCTGCTCGTCGCGTTCGTCGTGCGCCGCACGACCTTCGGCCGCCAGCTCCTCGCCATCGGGGACAGCCGCCCGGCGGCCCGGCTCGCCGGACTGCCGGTACGCCGCGTCCTCATCCTGGTGTACGTGTGCTCGGGCGTCCTCGCTGCCGTCGCGGGCGTGCTGGCCACCGCCCGCCTCACCGCGAGCGACCCGACCTCGCTGGGCAACCTGATGGAACTGTCCGCGATCACCGCGGTCGTGGTCGGCGGCACCCCGCTGAGCGGAGGCCGGGTCCGCATCGGCGGCACGGTCGCCGGCGCCGTCCTCATCCAGCTGCTCACCACCACGCTCATCAAGCACGATCTGCCGCCGTCGTGGACCCAGATCGCCCAGGCCGCGGTGATCGTCCTCGCCGTCTACGCGGCACGGGAACGAGGAAAGCGATGACGACCGACGTGGAAACTCCGGTGCGCGCGAAGAACACGGCCGAGGAAGAACCGTCCGGCGCCGGCCGCTCCGAACGGCTCAGCGCCCTCGCCCAGCAGCACGGCGCGCTGGTCACCCTGATCGTCGCGATGATCGCCGCGTCCGTCGGCTTCGACACCTTCCTGACCGGCGACAACCTAGAGAACATGGCGCTCTCCTCGGCGTTCCTCGCCGTGGTCGCGCTCGGCATGACCTTCGTCATCGTCACCGGCGGCATCGATCTGTCCGTCGGCTCGCTCTTCGCGCTCGGCGGCGTGCTGGCCGCCTGGGGTTCCCAGTACGGAACGGTCGTCGCGCTGCTGCTGCCGCCGGCCGTCTGCGGGCTGATCGGTCTGGTCAACGGCCTGCTGATCGCCCGTTCGCGGCTGGCTCCGTTCATCGTCACGCTGGCCTCGATGCTGGGCGCCCGGGGCATCCTGCTCTCCGTGACCGACGAGGGCTCGAAGACGTATCTCGTGGACAAGGACTCGTTCTTCGCGAAGCTCGGACAGGGCGCGCTGATCGGCGTCGGCGTGCCCGTGTGGATCACCGTGGCGCTGTTCGTTCTCGGTGCGGTGGTCCTCCGGCGCACCCGATTCGGCCAGTACGTGTACGCGGTCGGCGGGAACGAGGACGCGGCGGCTCTGATGGGCGCCCCCGTGGCCCGTACGAAAATCTCCGTCTACACGCTCTCCGGGCTGTGCGCGGGACTCGCCGGAGCGCTCAACGCGGCGTGGCTGGCGTCGGGCGTGACGATCCTCGGCTCCGGAATGGAACTGGAGGCGATCTCCGCGGTCGTCATCGGCGGCACGCTGCTCACCGGCGGGTTCGGCTTCATCAGCGGCTCACTGGTCGGTGTGCTGCTGCTGAAGGTCATCCAGAACGTCATCAACCAGATCGGCTCCCTGGACTCCGCCTACCAACAGGTCGTCAGTGGCGCGTTCCTGGCCGCCGTCGTCATCGCACAGACCTGGCTGGGGCGCAGACGCCGGGTGCTGTGATGGGCATGGACCGGACCGGACCGGACTGGACTTGACTCGACCGGACTGGGCATCCGGATCGCCGAGCGAAGCCGTCAGGGTCCGCCCGTGCCCGGACGCAGAAGACCCGCACCGAGTGGTGCGGGTCTTGTGCGGCGAGGCCGTCCTGCGGGTTCGTGGCTTTCACCGGGACCGATCGGGCCTGGGGCTACAGCCGGTCACCTCCACGTCCTGACCGGATGCCAACCGCGTACACCCTGAACGGGTGTGCTTTCAGGCGCTGTTCAGTGACCGAGGAGTCCCTGGATCGGGCCGTGTCCCTGGCCGTGTCCCTGACCTTGTCCCTGGCCCTGACCTTGTCCCTGGCCCTGACCCTGGCCCTGCCCCTGGCCCTGACCGCGGTCATCGCCGTGCCCACGGTCGTCGCTGTGCCGACGGTCGTCGCCGCGCCCACGGTCGTCGCCGCGCCCACGGTCGTCGCCGCGCCCACGGTCGTCGCCGCGCCCACGGTCGTCGCCGCGCCCACGGTGGTCGTCACGACCGTGGTCGCGGCCGTGGTCGCGGTCGTTGCCATGTCCACGGTGGTCATCGCGGCCGTGGTCGCGGTGGTCGTCGCGGCCGTGGTCGCGGTGGTCGTCACGGCCGTGGTCGCGGCGGTCGTCACGGCCGTGGTCGCGGTGGTCGTCACGGCCGTGGTCACGGTCGTGGTGCCGGCCCCAGGAGACGCTGTCGACGAAGCGGCCGCGGTCGGTCCGCAGCGTGGCGACGTCGGAGTGGTTGTCCCACACCTCGTTGCGGCGGTCCTGATAGAGGTCACGGCTGGTGTCTCGGCCGAAGCCCGTGTGGATCCGGACGGTGGAACGGCCAGCCAGGCGGTAGTGGTCGAACGTGTAGCGGTTGCCGTCCTTGTCCGACAGCGTCCAGCCGTTCAGGTTCACTCCGTGGCGGTCCGAGTTGGTGATTTCCACCCACTCCGCGTTCAGCGAACGGCTGGAGCGGTCGTCAAAGCCCGGCGCGTCGCTCTGGACCCTGCTGATGGCGACGTGCGTGCGCTCGAAGCGCGGCTCCGCGGCCGAGGCGGACACGGCGGCCGAGCCGACCAGTGCGCCTGCCGCGATGGCCGCGGCCGCCACACGGCGGGCCGTGACAGACGTGGAAACGGACATGAATGCTCCTCAAGGTTCGAGAGCCGGCACACCCCGTACGAGCACCCCATTGCGGGGAACTGCACGGTGCGACCCTGTACGAGTCCCGGCCCGGTGGCCGGTGACTCATAAGTTGCTGCACGTCGCCTCCCGGGAGGAGCGACACCCGACCGCTGTTACCAATTACGGACATATCAGTTACAGGCGCCTGTATATGGCCTTTAACTACGGAAACCTGAAAAGTGATGGACTGCCATCGTCAACTCCCGTACTCCCTCAGCATTCATGCCGTATCGGACATCTCCCTCGTCATCGCACCTCAGCCACCCATCACCCGAAAGTGAGTAACACCCCTCCGGTCCGGCGCGGCCGCAGAACGTACGCCGCACCTCTTCACCACGACACCCCGCGTCCCCACGACGCCCTCGTCGCCACGACACCCGCCGTGCCCGCCTTCTCGACGGGGGGCCACCTGACGAGGTTTCGGAAACGGGCACGGCGTGGCGACTTCACGGCACTTGCGCGCCACTGCCAGTAGGCCGGGCGGCCGCGATCCAGCCGTCAGGCGGCGCGGCCGGGGACCGCGACGCGAAGGTCCAGGAGTTGCTGGGCGTGCCGGGGCACATGGTCTTCGGCGAGGCCCTCGATCAGGGCGGCGAGCGGAACCGGCTGATCCAGCACGAGCGCGTCGCCCGACCGGAGGAGCGAGGGCACCAGAACCGAGGCGGCTTGTTCGCTGAGCCGATCGGCGATGTCGCACAGGACCGCGACCTGGCTGCGGAGGTGGGCTGTCAGGTCTGCCCTGCCCGAGTGCTCGGCGATGATCCGGTCGAGATTCCAGGGGTCGAGAGAGATGCGGTTGTCGAAGGTCGGACGCGAGCCCGAGACGACGCTCAGCGCCACCGCGGCGACCGCGGCGTCGACGCTCAGGAGGTGGGCCAGGATCTGATCGGCGTTCCATCCTCCGTCGGCGGCGTCACCGAGGTCGGACATGGCCGCGACATCGAGCAACCTGTCGTAGGCCGCGCGAAGCCCTGTCGTGTCCATGGATGCTTCCTTTCAGTAAGTGGTTCGTGTCAGTCGGCCCGATGTGAGCGCGAGGCCTGTTCCGCGGACTCGGCGACGCGCTTGATGTTCGCGAGCCGCCGGTCCCAGTCGGCCGCGAGCGCGGCCATCCACCGTGCGGCCGCGTCCAGCGCCGCGGGCCGTAGCGCGTAGCGCACCTCACGTCCGACCCGGCTGCCGGAGACCAGCCCCGCGGCGTCCAGGACGGAGAGGTGTTTGACGACCGCCTGCCGTGAGACAGGGAGCCCTTCAGCGAGGGTCGTCGCCGTGGCGGTGCCCTGTTCGGCCAGCAGATCGAGCAGCCGGCGCCGCGTCGGGTCGGCCAGCGCACCGAGGACGCTGTCGACGTCCTCGGCGGCGCGACCAGGCTGTTCCTCCGTCACGGCGAGGGCTGTTCGGCGCGCTTCTTGAGCGCGTCGAGCTCCAGGGGCCAGCCTTGGGTGTGGTCCTTCAGATTCTGGCTGCGCAGTTCCTCGGACCCGGCCAGCGCCGCGAACCCGCTCTCCACGACGCGCAGCCGCGTCCGGTCGCCCTCCTGGGTCAGCGTGAACTCGACGAGCGTGCTGTTCTCCTCGCGCAGCTCCTCTCCGGGGAACGCGCTGGTCCAGCGGTACGCCAGATACGTCGGCGGCTGAACCTTCTCCACGCGTACCGGGAAGTCGCCGTGCTCGGGGTTCTTCGCCACCATCGACTCGCCCTCCCTCGCCACGGTGCCGGGCAGGCTCGCCTTGTCCGCTACCCAGAAGCCGGGTTGGGCCACCAGTGACCAGACCCGTTCCATGGGCGCTTCGATCAGGGTTTCGCGTTCGATCCGGTCCTCGCTCATGAGGGAACTCCTTCATCGCCACGATCAGATGCAACTCCAGGGTTGCACAATGCTCAGCGACGCGCAACCAGAGAGTTGCACGCCGGGGGGGGAGGTGTCGGCTTCGGGGTCGCGCTCAGGCGCGGAGTGCGACGTCGAGATGGCGTATGAGCTCTCCGACGCGTCCGCCTCCAGGGGGTGCGGCGGGCAGCCGGCCCAGTACCCGCGGTGACCGCTGCTGATGCGTGTGAACATCAAGCTGACCGACGGCCACCGGGCCTACTCCGAGCGCCTTCGCATCCTGCGGGAAGCCCTCGCTCGCTGGCCCGGCCCTGGCGGCAGCTACCCGGAGGGACCAGGGGCAGAGGTACGGAACCTGACACAGCTGTTCCAGCTGATCGCGCTCGGCCGTACCACCGTGATCATGCCCGAGTCCGCGGTCACCGACCTGCGCCGGGATCTCGCTGTCGTGCCGGTCCTGGACGCGCCGCCCGTGACTACGGTGATCGCTTGGCCGTCGCGGAGCCGAGATCGCGCAGTCGCCGATCTCATCCGCGTGGCAACAAGTCTTTGACCGGCTGTTCTCCAGCACGGTCGAAGCCCGACGCCGGCCTCTGCCTCACTTCCGGAGGCCGGTGACGGAGGCAGAACGGCGGAATCGGCGCCTCGCCCACGACGACGTCCAACGCATCCAATATGCAAGCGACTTGACCGTCGACGATCACTGTCACCGCGCGGAAAGTGCGTCGCGTTCTCCATGTGTTCTGCCTACGCTGGCACCATGCCTCCCGCCAAGACCTCGTTCGTCTGCCTGCCTTGCCGGGCTTCGTACAAGCAGCCGTACGACACGTACCGGCCGCAGCGGATCTGTCCCCGCTGCGCCGAGCCCCTGATCCACGTGGGGTCGGCCTTCGCCCCGCCCCGGCGTCGGGACACCGCGGCCTGGAGGACACTCGCCGTCCTGCTCAACGCGGGCGTCGGCTTCCACAAGAGCTGCTGCTGCGGGCCCGGATACCGCCCTCGCACCCTGCGCGAAGTCCGCGAGCGGATGACGTACGCACGACGCACCGGTGAGCCCTTCGCCAGGGCACTCGTGCGCCCCGAGATTCCCTGACGGCCGGGGCGGCTGTCAGGGAACGCGCCCTTCCGCCGCCATGTCCTGCGCAGACCAGGAGTGAGCGACGGAGGCGCGGGTGCCGTGCTCAGTTCTCCAGACGGACCGGCATCAGCATGGAGAACGTGTCCTCGTCGTCGGGTCGTCGGATCGCGATGGGCGCGGTAGCGGCGCCGATCTCCAGGATCAGTCGGTCCCGGGCTCCGGCGGCGAGCGCGTGCAGCAGGAACTCGCGGTTCACGGCGACAAGACTCTGGTCGTCGTCACCGTCCACGCCGATGGTCACCGTTCCATCGGATGTCACCTTGAGCAGGCTGAGGTCGGCGGCCGTTTCGTCCGGTCCGCGCACTTCGCTCATACGGACGGGACCGGTCTCCACCGCCTCCTGGAACTTCGCCACGTCGACCAGGGCGCGGCGGCCGGCCGGCAAGTGGACCAGGCGGCGGTAGTCGGGGAAGTCGTGGTCGAGGCATTGGCCGGCCGTCTGCCGGTCTCCGGTCTCCAGTGTCACGCGGTCACCGTCGACGGCGAGTTGGACGGATTCCTCGCCGCTGAGCAGGGCCCGCATCGCGTCGGCGAGCGGGGACGGGACGATGATCTGGACACGGGTCTCGGCGTGCCCGCTGGTGCCGGCCTGCGCGACGGCCATCCGGTACCGGTCCGTGGCCACGACGTTGAGTGTCTCGCCCTCGATGTCGAACAGGACACCCCCGAGCATCGGCAGTTCCGGGTCGGTACCTGCGGCGAAGCGGACCGCGTCCAGCGCGCAGGCGAGTTCCGGCGCGGAGACGGACAGGCGGACGGCGCCGGTGCGGGGCAAAGTCATGGGTTTCTCCCTGCGTTCGAGTAGTGCTCGGAGCGTGGAGAACTCGTTGCGGGCATCGGACAGTCCCGCCTCAAGACGGCGCACATGCGCCTGAAGGAGCTTGCGCACCAGGTCGGTGTCCGCGCTGGACCAGCCGGCGAGGACCAGGCGGATGTCCGCCAACGGCATACCGGCCCGGCGCAACCGGGCCAGCAACCGTGCCTCCTCGAGTTGCTCGGTGTCGTACCAGCGGTATCCGCTCACCGGATCGACCCAGGCTGGGACCAGCACACCACCACGGTCGTAGAACCGCAGGGCGCTCACGCTCAGTCCGCTGTCCCGGGCCATCTCACCAATGCTGCGCATCTCGCTCTCCACACCCGGAACCCTGAGCCCTCGACCAGGTCGAGGGTCAACCCGGCCCCCCTCGGACGGTCGTCGGACTGTCCTCGATCAGGCCGGGCAGTCGGCCAGCGCGCCCGCCGTACCCCACCGGATCATCAGGTAGCCGGAGCCGCCCCGCTCCGCCACGGCATAGCGGGAGTACGGCCACAGATCGCCCTCGCTGTCCCGCTGCTTCACCAGAGCCCGGCATGCCTCGCCCGCCGCCATGTCCGCCCAGGTCGCGACCTGCCCCTGGTTCCATGTGACGTAGTCCGACCACACATACATCGCCGAGTTTCCCGGGTCGAAGCCCATCTTGAGCTCCGCGTTGCCGAGCAGGCGATCGGTGCCGAGCGTCGTGCGCATTCCGTTCGTCCGCTCGATGATCTTCCTGGTCGCGCGGTCCGCGACGTTGATCTCGTCCCCGTCGGTACTGGGGATCATGGCCTGGCCAAGGCCCTCTTCGTCCGGCTCCCAGCCCGAGCCGGCAACGGAAGCCTGTCCGGTGTCGTTGTCGGCGGCCGATGTGCACCGCGCGTCGGCCAGGAAGTCGTCGTCCCAGGTCACCTGCGGATCGCGGCCCGTCGACTCCTTCACCATGACGTAGGTGCGGTACGGCAGTTCCGGGTGCAGGCGCAGAACGACGTCCCTCAGCGTCCGGCACATCAAACCGGCGACCTTCGTCTCCGCGTACATCGTTCCCTGCTCGTCGGAGGAGAGCCGGTACGAGAGGTAGACCTCTCCGCGCGAGGCGTGGAACCTCACGGCCTCGGGGGCGAAGTCGACGCCGTCGCCGTCGCCCAGTTCCTGGACGAGAACACCTTGGTCGTGCAGAACAGCACGCGCGACGTCGTGCTCGCCCTCGCCCCGCGCCGACTGCGTCTCGGCCCAGCTCGCCGCACTTGCCGAACCGCCGCTCGCGGCCTGCTTCCCCTTCTCCTCCGAGCTCGTCTCCGTGCTCGCCTTCGCGCCCGCCGTGGACGGCTGCGGAGATCCGGTCGACGAGGAAGCCGGAGCGGAAGCCGTGCTCCGGGTTCCGTCACGGCCGCCGTCCGTCCTGCCGGGCATCAGGGCCACCACTCCGCCGACCAGGCCCCCGATGACGGCTGCCGCGACAACGGCCATGCCCGCCCATGGTCTTCGTGGACGCCTCGCGGGCTGCGGCCACACGGGATCGTTCGCGTGGGGTATGTCCCAGACGGCTGTGACCATGTCCTCGGCCCGCGTGAACAAAGCGTCGACGCGCAGGACTTGGGTGACCTGGGAGGCCAGAAGTTCGAAGCATTCCTCGGCGGCATCGGCGGCCGAGGGACGGTCCCCGGGTTCCTTGGCCAGCGCTCTCCGCACGATCCCGCGCAGGGGCGCGGGGACACCGTCCAGGTCGGGGTCACCCGACATCACGCGGAACGCGACCACGTCGGGTGCGCCGGTCCCGAAGGGAGTTCTTCCGGTGGCCGCGTAGGCAACGAGCGCTCCCCAGGCGAACATGTCGCCCTCGGGCCCGGTGGCCCCGGTGCGGTACTGCTCGGGGCTGATCCAGCCGGGGGTGCCGGTCATGACTCCGGTACGGGTGACGCTGGTGCCGTCGGCGGCGTGCGCGATTCCGAAGTCCAGGACGCAGGGGCCGGAGGGCGTGAGGATGACGTTCTGCGGCTTCACATCGCGGTGCACCACGCCGACCGCGTGGACGGCGGCCAACGCCTGCGCGGTGGCGGCCGCGAAAGCGTACAGATTCGCTCCGGCGAGCCGTCCTTGGGCGAGCACCTGCTGGTTCAACGTCGGTCCGGCGACGTACTCGGTGGCCAGCCATGGGCTCTCGGCGTTCGCGTCGGCGGTGAGCAGGGGGATCAAGTAGGGGCCGGTGACTCGGGAGGACAATTCCACTTCGCGCCTGAAACGCGCCCTGAATTCGGGCTCTTGGGCCTGCGCGGGGTGAATCACCTTGACCGCCACGCGCGTTCCGTCGGGCGCCACTCCGGCATGGACGGTACCCATGCCTCCGGCACCGAGACGACCGATGATCCGGTACGGACCTATTCGGGAGGGATCGCCGGCATGAGCCGGCTGGACTCTTCCGGAGGATCCGGCTTCGCTCACTGATGGTTCCTTCGTGCGGGACTGAACGTTTGAGCAGGCGGAGACGCTACATGTGGCCGGGGATCGGGTTCGGACCCCAGCAGGCTGCCCCAGCAGGCCTTTTGGGCGAGTTCCCGTCCGGATGTTATGCGCTGACCCGCCTCCTGGATAGAGAAACCCCTGACCAGACGGTGCGCTCTCTCCGGCCGGGTGACGACGCGCTTGCGGACCGTGTCACGGGCTCGGCACGCATATGGCCGTCCCTCGGCCCCGATCCGTACAACTGCCTTACCACGCCTGCTCGTTACGGCCATCACCCACGGCAGACCCACGGCCGTCCGGAGCGGAACCATCGGTCGGCCGGAGCGAAGCCATGGTCCGACCCGAACAGAGCCACCGGTCGGCCGGAGCAGAACCATCGGTCTGCCGTGCGGCGGAGCCGAGGCCCCGGGATGCGGCCCGGCGAAGTCGTAGCCCCAGGAGTCGTCCGGCGAGGCGTGGGCCCCACCGTGTCATAGGTGTGCGCTGCCCGCCCGCTCCGCCTCCGGATGCCTGCCGATGGGTGTCGCTGTTCCCCGGGCAGGGATCAGGTCCGCGACAGTCGCGCTGCCCGTGAACCGGTCCCGGCCGACAATGGACGTACGGCGGGGACGGGCCCGGGGAGGCGCCGGGGAAGGAAACGTCCATGCCGAAGCGGCCCTCCTCCCCCGGTCGCGTACGGGCCGCGCGGCAGTCCGCGCGTGTCACGGTCGCTTCCGCCGCCGGCTTCTACGCGGCCCTCTACCCGCTGGACCAGCCGGTCGTCGCGGTCTACGCCCTCTTCGCGCCGATCGCGCTCGGTGTCCTCTCCCCGATCCCCGGCGGCGGCCGCGACCGGGCGCGGACGGTCCTGTGCGTGCTGCCGGTCGCCGTCGCGCTGACAGCCCTCGGCACCGCTCTCGCCGTCACGACCGCCTCCGCCGTCGCGGGAATGCTGGTGATCGGCTTCACCGTGTCCTTCGCCGCCGCGTACGGACCGGCCGCGGCGAGTACGGCCCCGGGGCTGCTGCTCTTCTACGTGCTCGCGTGTTTCCCGCCGTACGCGCCGGACACCCTGCCGCAGCGGCTCGCCGGCCTGCTCACCGGTGGCGTCCTGCTGGTCCTGTGCGAACTGCTGCTCCTGCCCGCTCCGCCCGTTCAGCCGTACCGCGCGCGGATCGCCGCCGCCCTGGATCTCGCGGCCGCTTCGGCGCTCGCGGCGGCTCAAGGCCACCGTCACGCTCCCGAGCGGGCACGGCGCCTGCGCGAGGAGGGACTGGCACTGCGCTTGTCGCAGACGCCACCGGCTTCCCGCCCGACCGGGGCGGGCCGGACCGACCGCGGACTGGCGCAGGCCGGAGCCGCGACACGGCGTGTACTTGACCAGCTGTCCCGGTTGGCCGAGCGGCCGGAGTCCGCGACGGCCGCCGATCCGCCCTCCGAGACGCTGCTGCGCGGTGTCGCGGCCGGATGCACGGCGACGGCGAAGGCTCTCCGCGGCGCGCGCGCCGTTCCTGGACCCGAGGCCCTCGAGGAGATGGTCGCCGAGTTCGTCGACGTACGCGGACGTCCGTCGGGTACCGGGCGCGACAGGGATGCCAAAGCGTCGCAGCGACTGCTGGAATGCCGTTCCGACCTGCTGACCACAGCGGCCTCGGCCCTGACCGTCCAGGCCGCGGTGGCAGTGGCGATCGGTGGGCGCCGCAACGCGGCGGGACTGCCGCCCGAGCAGTTCTGGTACGCGGAGCCATCCACGACACGGCTCCTGGTCCTACGGCTGACCGGCAATCTCACCTTGCGCTCGGTCCTGTTCCAGAATGCCGTACGCACGGCCCTGGGGCTCGGCGCGGCCCGTCTCGTGGCCGGAGCCCTGGACCTCTCGCACGGCTTCTGGGTGCTGCTGGCCGTGCTGACGCTGGGGCGCACGACCGCGGGAGCGACCTGGTCCACGGTGCGCTCGGCGGCGGTCGGCACGCTGGTGGGCGCGCTGGTCGCCGGGGCGCTGATCTTCGGGGCGGGCGGCACCGTCGACGTGTACGCCGTCGTGCTGGTGCCGGCGATGTTCGTGGCCTTTTCCGTGGGGCCGATCGCGGGACCGGCCTGGGCACAGGGGCTGTTCACCCTGGTGGTCGCCGCTGCCTTCAGCCAGCTGGCTCCGGCCACCTGGCGGCTGGCGGAGACCCGCCTGATCAATGTCCTGGCGGGCTGCGCGATCGGCCTGATGTGCGGTGTGCTCGCCTGGCCCGCCGGAGCCCGCGCCGAGGTTCGACGCAGTATGGCGGAGTTGCTGCGTGCGGTGGGGCCTCTGGTGCAGGTCACCGTGGCCGCCGCGGTGTGCGCGTCCGGCACATCCGGCGATCCACGGCCTCGGGGCGGTGCGGCCGAGGAGTCGCTGCGGCTTACTCGGCACCGGCTCCGCATCGCGGAGGGTGCCTACGCGCAGTACCGGACGGAGGGTGGAGGTGATCACGTCGACGGCGGCCCCGACTGGCATCTGGCGCTCAACTGCGCCTCCCACGCGGAGATCGGATCCCATTGGCTGCCCCGGCAGGCGTACGGTCCGGCGCCGCCCGACGCGGTCCGGTGGGCGCGGGAGTCGGTCGGCGAACTGGCCACGGCGATGGACCGGGCGGCCGCGTTCCCGCCCGGTGGGGTACGGGCACGGCCTACGCCCCTTCCGCCGGAGATCGTCTCCGCGGCCCCGGCCCCCGTGCTGCCCGCGCTGGTCGACATCGACAGCTGGCTGCAGACGCTCGCGGCGGAGCTGACGGCGATCGGCGGGAGGGGTCCGGACGAGCCGTCGCCTCCGGTCCAGGGCGGCGGAACGGACCCGGCAGTCGCACGCGATGCCACACCCGTACGGGACGGTGAACCGGTCGGACCGTGATCCGGCCGGGCGGTGATCCGGGAGGACGGTGATCCGACGGGACCGTCATCCGGCCGGTGATCCGGCCGGCGCCGTCTCTCAGGGCTCGCGTCCGATGAAGGCGAGCAAGCGAGTCTGCACGTCAGCGCTTTCCGGGACCTCGACCCGTGGCCCGTACTGTCCGCTCCGGCGCAGCACATCGTCGAGCGGCAGCATGCCGTCGAGCAACTGGGCGCACTTGCCGGGGTCGAGGCGTTCCTCCTGGCCGCTGGCCCGTGCCAGGTCCCAGGTGTGCATGAAGACATCGGCGGTGTAGAAGCGGTCGACCGCCTGGTCGAGTGGGACCTCTCCGATGTGCGGGTTCGACAGCGTCTTGTGCGCCGTGGCCGGATCGTCGAGGAGAGCCTGCACTCCGTCGCTGTGCACCGTCCAGGCCTTCACCGGGTCGTCGTCCACCGACGGCCCCTTCGGCAGTTCGACTCCGGCGCCCGCCTTCACGAAGTCCGGGAACCACTCGACGAGGTGGCGCACCACGTCCCGGGCGACCCAGCCCTCGCACGGCGCGGGGTTGTCCCATGCCCCGGGACGCACTCCGCGCACGCGGTCCGTGAAGACCCCGGCGACGGTGCGGTGCTCATCGGCTGCGCTCGTCATGATCTCAAGCCTTCCGTCTCGGTCCGTCATTCTGCGTTGCCGCTCCGGCGGCCGCCGAGCAGTTCGTCAAGGCGCTCGTGGCCTTCGCGGACGCCGCGTCGCATGCCGCTTCTGATCATCGCGTCGCGGGCCTCGATGGAGTCCATGAGGGATTTGGTGGTGACCCGGGTGCGACCGCCGAGGTCCTCGAAGACGGTGGTCTCCAGGCTGACGCCGTCCGGGAAGCCGTCATAGGCGAAGGTCTGCACGATGCGCTCATCGCGACGCACCTCGTGGAACACACCGCGGAAGCCGTACTCCGTCCCGTCGTCCTCGCGATGCACATAGCGGTACGAGCCACCGCTGCGCGCCTCGTACGCGTCGATCCGCATCGTGAGTCGGCGCGGGCCGAGCCACTGGACGACGAGATCAGGATCGGTGTACGCCCTGAACACGCGCTCGGGAGAGGCGTCGAACTCCCGGGTGATGAGGATGGTGGGCAGCACCGGGTCGGCCACGATCAGCGTCTCGTGCCGATCACTCGCATCACTCGCGTCCGCGCCGCTCACGATGCCGCCTTCTTCGCGGAGGCGCCCTTCACCGGCTGTTCCTCCATCTGTTCGAGGACGGCATCGAGCCGACGGAAACGGTCCTCCGCCTCGCGGCGGTAGCGTTCGATCCATTTCGTCATCAGATCGAGGACCTCACCCTCGAGGTGGCAGGGCCGGCGCTGAGCGTCCCTGCTGCGGCTGACCAGACCGGCGTCCTCCAGCACCCTGATGTGCTTGGACACGGCCTGCACGGTCACGTCGTAGGGCTCGGCCAGGTCATTGACCGTCGCATCCCCCGCGGCCAGCCTGGCCACGATGTCGCGCCGGGTCGGGTCGGCCAGGGCGGAGAACACCCGGGACAGCCGGTCTTCGGCCATCTCTCACCTCACGTAATCAACCACTCGGTTGAATAACCGTACGACCGACCCGCACCTTGGTCAACCGACTGGTTGAATAAGGTGCGGCGGGCCGGCGATTCGCGGCTGCCGACCGCACCCGCCACGGGTCAGTCCTTCGCGGCTGCCGACCGCACCCAACCTTGGGTCAGTCCTTCGCCGGCGCCGGCTCCACCACCGTGAACAGGGCGGGCCCGAGCGTCAGGGTGCCGTCGGACAGCGGGCGACAGCGGACTCCCCCGCGGTCGCGCAGCGCACGTTGCGCGCCGGGGCCGAGCGTGGTGTTCATCCATGCGCAGGGCCTGGCAGCACTGCGTACGGCCAGCAGTACGGGCCCGCTGCCGCAGTCCAGAGAGACGGTCGCGCCGACACACGCGTCGATGTCCACACCCCGCAGCAGGACGTTGCGCCGGGTCAGCCGGAGGTCCGCTTCCGCGGCCAGGTCCTGCGGGAAGCGCTCGGCGGCCATGAGTGTGATCGACGCGTTGCGGTGGGCCGGATGGTTGAAGTAGCGGTCGCCGACGATTCCGAGTCCGGCGCGCACTCGCGCCGTCGTCACCAGATCCGCATCGGGCAGCGCGGGCGCCCCGTCGCCCGGACGGCCCTCGAAACGGTGTACGGCCGAGACCAGCAACTGAAGGACTTCCACACGCTGCACCTCATCGAGCCTAAGGGACGCCCGCGCAAACGATCTACGAAGGCGGGTGGGCGGAGAACACCGAAGGGGTCGTGTGCCGGACATCCCGCTGACACGGGGACGCCCCGCGTGACAGGGTCACTGGTGATCGAAGGCAACAGCGGCAAAGGGGGCTTCCGTGGACACGCGAACGTGGGACACGCTGGTCAGCTCGATGAAAAGCACCTACGTCAACGAAGTGGGCGAGGGTGCGGCGCCCCGGCCGGTCATCATGCCGCTGGTGCGAGGAGAGCTGGTCGGACTGATCTGGGTCCGCCCGACCAAGCCCGGGGCCGACGCGCTCACCGGCATCGCGGCGCTGTCGAACATCGCCGCGGCGGCCTGCGCGGACGAGATCGTCCTCGCCTGGGAGACACATGAGGTCGCCACCACCTGTGAGCTGCCCGTCGTCGGCCCCGCCCCCTGTCTGAACATGGTCCACGCCACCCCGGACGGTCATGTGCTGCACCAATTCCCCTATACCGAGGAGTTCCCGTCCGACGGCTCCGAGGCCCCTGACCGGTCCACGACCACCCTCGACTGGAAGCCGGCTCCCGCGCCCCAGCCGGACGGCGAACTTCCGCCGCCTGTCCGGGCCGCCGTCGACTACGCCTTCACCCCCATGGAGCTGGACCATCCCAACCCCTTCGGTGTCACCGTCGTCCTGATGGAAGAAGACGGCTACACCGTGCGCCTGACCGACAGCTTCGACCAGTGAGCGTGCGGGGCCGTCGCGCGCAGACATGACCGGGTATCGCCCACTCCTGTCTCCCGTTTCTTCCGCCCTGCGTGTCGGTCACCGTACGAATGGGTCCGTGCGACGGGCCGGTGGAGCTCCTGCCCCCTAGGCTGAGCACGCGCGGCAAGCCCGCGCGCCCTCAGCGGGCGATCCGTGATCGCAGCACAGGAGGAACCGTGTCCGGTCAGTTCGAGGCGACAACCGAGATCAACCGCCCCATCGAGGAGGTTTTCGCCTTCCTCGCCGCCGGTACGAACGACCCCAAGTTCAGCCCCAGGGTGCAGGCGATCACGAAGACGCCGGAAGGCGCGACGGCAGCGGGCACGACCTTCACCAGCACGGTCAAGGACGCCGGCATGAAGACGGGCCGGACGTTCCGGATCACCGAGTTCGAGCCGCCCCGCCGGATCCGCTGGGCGGAGGTCTCGAAGAACGTCGTCACGGCGACCGAGGGCGGCTACGACCTCGATTCCACCGGCGACCGCACCACCCGTGTCAGGATCTTCAACGTCCTCGAGGGCCATGGCATCGGCAAGCTGTTGGTGAGCTTCGCGCTGAGTGCGGCGCGCAAGGACGCGGACGCCTTCGGCAGGCGGATCAAGGCGGCGGTGGAGGCCTCCTGAGGGACGCGGTCCCGGCCGATCCATGCCGGGTGCGGTTCCCGTAGTGCATGGCCCGTAGTGCATGGCCAGGCATACGTTCCCGGGTGTACGCCTGGCCGTACGGGCTGAATGGGCGATCTGTCTGCGGCTGACGGATACCGGCTGGTCAGTCGTGCTGAGTGGGGCGGCTGCTGCGTCGCGGAAGGAAGCGGCCACGGCCTCCGTCGCGGTGGTCCCGTCGTTCGCCGGGGGTGGGCGCATCGGACCGCTCCGGTCCCGCCGGGGGCTGTGGCGTGCGGTGGCCCCCGCGTCCGGGCAGGGCCACGCTGTACCCGTGCACGGCGATTCGGTCGGCGTGCTGGATGTTGAGCCGGTGGATCACGTATGCCGCCGCCGCGATCAGGAGAACGAAGGCAACGGCCGTGAGGAAGTCGTACATGGCGACCGCCTCACATACCGAGAATCAGGCGACTGGTCCGACTGTCCGGAGCGGTCTGTTCAGGAACGGCCACGGATACGGCCGAAGCTCCGCCCTCGTACTCCCATGCCTCGTCCGAACCAAGCGGCCGGTCTGCCGCGGAGGCACCGTGCCCGGCCTCCTCCGCCGCCATGAGTTCGCTCGCGGTCGACGGCGGACCGTCGTGGTCGGACGCCGCTGCCATCAGCCGGGCCGCCGACGCCGCACCGGTCTCGGGCGGGATGATCAGGAGATCCCAGCGGCCGGTGCCGTAGGAGAGCAGCAGCAGCTTGTGCGGGTCGATTTCCGGGGTGAACCAGCCAACCCTGACGATGTGGCCGCCCACGGGAATCTTGCGCGGGATGACCGGCCAGTACTGCGGGTTGACGGCGATCCGGGTGATGCGACCCCACAGAGGGTCCAACGTCTTGGTCAACGCGGGCAGTTCACTCAACAGATCCCGGGAGCGGGGCCACCAGGCACCGTCCAGGAGTCCGCGGGAGGCGCCATCGGTCTTGAGGACGAGACGCGCGGCCGGGGTGGCGACGGGCTCGACGTACGGCAGGGTTGCGGACAAGGTCGCCGACATGATGTGGACCCGTCTCCGGACCGCCTCTGCGGCGACCCGGTTTTCGTGGCTCGCCGAAGACGACCCGGCATGGAAGCCGGTGCACGAAATGCCCTCGGTACTTCGCATGTTACTCCGCGCCCGGCCGCGGCGTGGTGCCACGACCGTCTGGATGCGCAGCGGGCCTTGTGCGATCTCCCGTGGACTGCCACACCTGTTACCGCCGCGGCGCGAGCCGGAGTTCGTCCGGACAGCAGGTCCGGACAGCAGGTCCGAACGGCAGGTCCGAACGGCGGACGACGCGGGGAGGCGGAACGCTTCGCAGCGTCGCCTCAAGTGGCTGGGCCCTGTACGTAAGTGGCGTGGCCCCTGCGCCGCACTGTCGGCCTGCGTCCGCCGGGAGTCGGAGCCGCGCGGTGGTCACTCGGTCCGGCAGACCCCGTTTCGCACAATGCGGGAGTACGGTGGACGAGGCGAGGACGCTCCATATGCCGCTGTCCAAATATGCCGCTGTCCGACCGGTCCAGCTCTCACGATTCCCGTCACAGGGGCAGCCCCTGACCCCGGCCGCGCCACCCGCACCGAGGCCGAGGAGCTTCCCATGCCGTCCCTGTCCACCGCACCCACGACCGCCGCTCCGTCGGACGACCCCTCGCCACCCCAGGTCTACGACGGGACGTCCCCCTTCCCGTCGGGCGGCTCAGCAGCCCCGCGCGGCGGCGGGGAGTGGCTGTACGTGACGGTCACGGCGGTGATCGTCGTCCTGCCGTTCGTGGCGCTCGGCCTGGCCGGGTGGCTGCTGTGGGGACGCCTCATCCATCCCGTCGACGTGCTGCTCGCCGTCGTCCTCTACACGGTCACCGGCCTCGGCGTCACCGTCGGCTTTCATCGCGGCCTCACTCACGGCGGCTACCGGGCCGTCCGCCCCGTGCGCATCGCGCTCGCGGTGGCCGGGTCGATGAGCTTCCAGGGCGACGTCATCGGCTGGGTCGCCACCCACCGCCGTCATCACGCCTTCACCGACCGGCCCGGTGACCCGCACTCCCCGTACCGCTACGGCACTCATCTGCGCGGCCAGTTGCGCGGGCTGTTCGACGCGCACGTCGGCTGGCTCTTCCGCGACGAACTCACACCGGCTGAGCGTTACGCCCCCGACCTCCTCGCCGATCGCGACATCCGGGCCGTCGACCGAGCCTTCCCGGCGCTGTGCGTGCTCACCCTCGCTCTGCCCTTCGGGCTGGGCTGGGCGATCGGCGGCACCTGGGTGTACGGCGTAACCGCCCTTCTGTGGGCGGGACTTGTCCGCATCGCGCTGCTCCATCATGTGACCTGGAGCGTCAACTCACTGTGCCACATGATCGGCGAACGCCCGTTCCACACCAGGCGCCACGACAGGGCCACCAACCTGTGGCCGCTGGCCCTGCTGTCGTTCGGCGAGAGCTGGCACAACCTCCATCACGCCGACCCCACGAGCGCCCGCCACGGCGTGGACCGCGGCCAGATCGACCCGTCGGCCGCCGCCATCCGCATCCTCGAACGCCTCGGTTGGGTGTCCGAGGTGCGCTGGCCCACTCCGGAGCGTGTCGCCGCCCGCCGCGTCTGAGGTCAAACGCTCATCTCCGTACGACAGTCGGCAGGAGCCCAGATGACCACCGCAGTGCAGCCTCCCCCTCCCGTCCATTCCCTCCTGCGCCTACGCCTGGCGCCTCACGGCGGTCTGCCCCGGGCCATCGACGGAGCATGGTGGCCACGCTCGTACGATCTGCTCGCCGAACTTCCCCAACTCCTTGCCGGGTTGCCCCGCGCGTGGGGTCACATCAGGAACGTCACCGTCAGCGGGGCCGCATGGTCCGCACTGCCGAGCCGAACCCTCGTCGCCGGCCAGGTCGTGCGACTGCACACCAGTCCGACGGCGTCCGCTCCGCCCGCCATCGTCCTGATCGCTCCCGGCCAGGGGCGCTGGGACCTGTTGGTCGTACCTCCGGACACCACCGCGGCGGCCGCCGAGCCCCTCATGGCATCGGCATCCGGCGCGGGCGGTCGCGGCTGAATCGAGCCGAGACGGACCGCCCCTCTCGGCCGTCGGCGCACCGTCGGCCGGAACGGTGACCGCGGCTGTCACCCACCCAGCAGCAGTCGGGTCGGGCGTGCGGCGTCGGACTCGCACGACGACGGCATTGCGTCGACGTGTTCCGCCGCAAGGAGGGCAGTCGCTGTCAGCGCCGGGCCGGTGCTGCTGCTCGCGGCAGCCATCAGCCGGGCCGCCGCCGGGGCGCTGGTCTCCGGGGGGATCACGAGGAGGTCCCATCGGCCCGCCTTGTAGGACAACAGCAGGATCTTGTTCTGATCCTGCCCCGCTGTGAACCAATCGACCTTCACCACCTGACCGTTGACGAAGATCCTGCGCGGAATGATCGGCCAGTGGCCGGGGTTGACGGCGATTCGGGTGATCCGCCCCCAGACCGGACCCAGCACATCCGCCAGAGCGGAGAGTTCGCGCGTCAGGTCATGTGAACGAGGCCACCAGGCGCCGTCGAGCTCGACAGGCCCCGGTGACGGACTCACGGGCTTCAGGGCGAGGCGCACGGGCGGGGCCTTGACGAGCGCGACCCGCGGCGGGGAATGGTCGGCGGTGGCGGACATCGCGTGAAACCCGTCTCCGGACCGCTGCTCTTGGGCAGTTGCCCGGCGTTGTTCCTCACCGGGAACGACACCGGCATCGGGGCCGGTGCGCGAAATGCTCCCAATGCCCTCACGCTACTCCTGGGAAGGTCCGAACGGACCGTTCCCGGATGCCGGCTCACCTTCGTCGGAGGGCCTCTCCGAGGTGCGGCTGGTCTCCAGCCAGGAGCGTGCCGGTTCCGCCGGCTGACCGGTGTCGACGGTGAGCTGAAGACGCGTGCCCCCGTCGGCACCGCCGGGATAGCTACGCTGCTCGGTGGCGGCGAAGCAGCGTCGGAGCACTTCCGCCACGCGCCGGGCGACCTCCGGGGAAGCCGCGTCGATGCGCACCTCGGCGTGTCCGTCGGGGAACGATTCCGATGACTGCATGGCGACCTCGTTGTTCGGGGCAAAGCCCCCTTGTCCGGGGCTGAGACCGGCGAACCGCATCTTTCACTCTACTCCCGCGGGCCCCGCCGACGAACCGTGCGCACCTCGATCCCGCCACCACCTCTGCGGCCCATCAGGCGGAGTTGGACTTCGGCGCCTCTCCGAGGAACCCTGAACATCCGACCCTGGTCGGCACCCCGCTTCACAGGCACGCTTCACACGCACGCTTCACACCCCCACTCTTTCGCCGTCGCACGACACGAAGGGACCCTGCGCGTGACCGACACCAGCGCCGCCGACGTGCCGTCCAGCCGTCGCACCATGGAAGTGCCCGGCACAGCCGCCCTTCTCGTCGACGACTGCGGGCGTTATCTGCTGCACCTGCGCGACGCGAACAAACCCATCTGGAGTCCCGGCACTTGGGGTCTCATCGGCGGAGGCACCAAGCCCGGCGAGACGTGCGCCCAGTGCATCGCCCGCGAACTGCGCGAGGAGACCGGCCTCACCGTCCCCGGCCTCATTCCCTTCGTCACCGTGGAGACGCTCGACGCCTCCGGCACGCTCAAGGACCGGGTCCTCGTCTACCGGGGCACCCTGAACCGGCCCGCCCACGAGATCCCTCTCCACGAAGGCATCCAGCTCCGCTGGACCCACGCCGACGAGACGGCGTACATGACCATGGATCCCGGCACAGCGGTCGTCATCCACGAACACCAACGGCATCCGCAACCCCGTATCGACAGCGGTGGCACGCCGCCGACCCTGCGCGTCCGGCAGGAGAGCGAGCACCGGGAGCGCAGCATCGTCGGCGCCCACCTCGTCCTCGTACGAGACGGCGCGGTCCTGCTCGGCAAACGCCACCCCGACAGCCCGTTCGCACCCTCGACCTGGCACGTACCGGCCGGGCACCGCGAGCCGGGAGAGTCCGCGCTGGCCTGCATGGTCCGAGAGACGTCGGAAGAAACCGGCATCACGATCGAGGCGCGCGACCTGTCCCTCGTACACACCCTGGATCAACGCAACCCCTGGAGCCCCTTCCCGCGCTTGCAGTTGTTCTTCGCCGCCTCCCGCTGGAGCGGCGAGCCCCGGGTCCTTGAACCCGACCGGTGTACGGAGTGGCAGTGGTGGCCGCTGGACGCGCTCCCAGGCCGACTGGTCGAGTACACCGGTACCGCGCTCGCCGCCATCGCCTGCGGGAAGTCCTACACGGAGTTGGGCTGGACGGAATGAACCCGGCCCGCTCCGGGCCGTCACCGCTACGGGTCCCCTGCCCGGGACGGTCCGGTCGGCTCGGAGTGCGGTTCGGGCGGAGCGGAGGGGGGATCCGGTGAGCGTCCGGAGGGCTCCGGCTCGGGGCGCACGCGCAGCTCGGAGATGACGGACCAGGCGACCGACACCATCGGTACGGCCACGACGGCGCCGGTCACACCGGCCAGGATGCTCCCGGCGATGACGGAGAGGGCCACGACCACGGGGTGCAACCGGACCGCCCAGCTCAGGACCAGCGGGTGCAGTACGTGACCTTCCAGCTGGCCGATGACGACGATCAGGGCGAGCACGATGATCGCGACGACCGGCCCCTTGGTGGCGAGCGCGACGACGGTGGCCACGCCGAGCGCGACGGGCGAGCCCACCAGCGGGATGAACGCCGCGAAGAACTCCAGCAGCATGAGCGGCAGCGCCAGGGGAACGCCCAGCACGTAGAGGGCGATTCCGACGAGGATGGCGTTGGTGGCCGCCACGATGATGATGCCGCGCGTGTACCCGGCGAAGGTCCGCCAGGCCGCCCGCCCACCGCGGTCCCACGGGTCCCGCGCGCCCTCCGGCATCAACTCCTGGAACCAGCGCCAGAATCTGTCCCCGGAACGGATGAAGAACAGCGAGCAGAACAGGGCGAGCACCAGGCCGGTGACGAACTCCACCGCGCGGCCGGCACCACTGAGGGCGCTGCTGATCAGTACGGAACGGTGATCGGAGACAAAGTGGGCCACCTTGCCCTGGAGATTCGACATCACCGCGTGGCTCAGATGAAAGGGGGAGCCCTCCAGCCATCGCTCGATGCGCCCCAGCCCCCCGGCGAACTCATGGCCCAGCTGCCCCGACTCACCCGCCACGACGCGACCGACCAGCGCCATCACGCCGAGCACCAGCAGGAGGCTTCCGAGGATGCTCACGATCACAGCCACGGTCCTCGGCATGCGACGCGCCAGCAGATCGGCGAGGGGACGCAGGACCGCCGTCACGACCAGCGCGAGAAACAGGGCCACGGCGACCAGCTGCAGCTTGCCCAGAAGGGCGAAGACCGAGTAGGCGACCACTCCGACGACGAGCAGCCGCCACGCGTAGGCCGCGGCCACCCGCAGCCCGTGACTCACCGGGACGCCCTTGTGGTCTCCGGTGCCGCGCCGCACATCCGTGCCGGCCGTACGCGCCCGCGCAACTGACCAGACACCACGGGAGGAACGATTCCCCACGACGTACCGCATCCGGCGCCCGCCGCTACCCGTGCCGGGCTCGCCCGGCCGCCGGTGAGGACGACGCGATCCGGCGTTCACCTGTGCGCCACCGTCCTCCCGTCGTCGGGACCACCGCCTCATGTGCCCGTGAGCGGACCGCCGCGCGACACCATGGGAAACGGGCGACCGGTCCCGAGCCGTCGATCACGCGGGCGTTCTGGCCAGCGTGGTGTCGCGCACCGCGCCCCGCAACCCGGGACACGCGCGCTCCTCGGCTCCGACCGGCAGCCCGACGGCGTCCGGCTTCCGGTCGGACTGGCCCTAGCCGATGGCCGCGAACGTGATCGTGATCGGGTCCTGCTGCAGGCCGGTGTTGCCGACGCTGAACACATGGCCGGTGAAGCCCAGATCGCTGAGGGTGTTGTCGGTGATGGTCTGTGTCGCGGTGGTGCCGTCGCCGTTGCCGTTGCCGGCGTCACCGTCGGCCGCGGCGGTGCCGGCCAGACCGACCAGGGCGACGACAGCGACGGCGGGGAGAGCGAGAGCCGTTCTGATGCGCATGGGCGCGTTCCTTCGAAGTCGGTGGTCCTGTTGTGCCACCAGCCAAGGCGATCACCCACGCGACACGCGCGGATTGAGCCGTACCGTGGCGCGCCGCGGCTCGGGCGGAGCCGTCCATCGGGCACACGCGACGGCAGGGTCTCCATCCCCTCGGGAGGGGAGAGACCGGGCCCACGAAGGAGGGAGCCCGAGAGGGAGCCCCGGCCGAAAGCACCCTCGGCAGCAGCCAATGCCATTGGTGTCGTATGCGGCATACCATCCTATATTGGGTCTGTGATCAGGCGGCTGGACCTACTCGACACCGCTGACGACGGCATCACGGAAAGCGAGGTCTTCCGGCTCGCCCTTCAGCAGTCCATCGCGGAGCTGGGCTGCGTCGCGCATCATCGGCAAGGGCTGGGCGAGCGACGCAGCCCAGCTCCGCCCGCGATGCCCTCAGCCGTGCCCTGCAGCACATGAGCGACGCCTTCCTGTCCGTGGACGACGGCTGGCGCATCACCTTCGCCAACCTGGAGGCGGCACACCTTCTCGGTTCGGCCGACGCCCAGCTCTTCGGACGTGACCTGTGGGACCTTCCCGCGCTGCGCCGGATGCCCGATCTGGAAGAACGGTGCCGGCGCGGCGCCGCGGAGTGCATCGCCACCGACTTCGACGTCACGATGGCCGACACCGGCCGCTGTTACGACCTGCGGCTCGTCCCGGTCCCGGCGGTCTCACCCTGTACTTCACCGATGTCACCGATCGACGCCGCCGGGAGGCCGAGCAGGTGGCGGCCATCCGGACCGCGGCCGAGCGGGCGAGCCGGACGGCGGAACTGACCACGCAGCTCGCCGCGGCGACCACCTCGCAGGACGTGGTGAAGGCCGTGGCCCAGCGTGTCCTGCCACCGTTCGACGCGCGGGGCCTCCTGGTACTCGCCATGGAGGACGAGAGGCTGGTACACATCGGGTCCGTCGGTTACCCGAGCTCCTTTCTCCGGGACATGCACGGCGCCCACGGCATGGAACTGCGCGACGCCGGTCCCGCCGGGCAGGCCGTCCTGACCGGCGAACCCCGTTTCTACTCCTCACGGGAGGAATGATTCTCGGCCTTCCCCGACGGCGGCAGTCGGCCTCCGAGCAGCAAGGAGGCCTGGGCCTTCCTCCCGTTGACGGCCTCCGGCCACACCTTCGGCGTGTGTGTCATCACCTTCGACACCGCACGGCGCCTCACGTCCGAGGAACGCACGCTGCTCATCACCATCAGCGCGCTCGTGGCGCACGCTCTGGAGAGAGCACGGCTCTACGACGCCGAGCTCCGTCCGTCGCGGTGCCGAACCCATTGACGTACCCCTGGACTTCGGCGGCCGGCGAGGGCGCGCTCATGGCCAGGGTGACGCCGGACGACCAGGGCCGCGGTTCCTCCTGAAACAGGCGGTGCACCCGATCGGGTGAATGTCGCCTGATTCTTGACTTTGACATGACTGATCGTCAAATCTGGCCTTTTGTAAAGATCTTGACGCCTTTGCCGGGATCCTGTAGCCCAACGGGCAGGCCGTCAGACCTTCTTGAGCTGGTCGTGGTGGCCCAAGAAGGGTCCGGTACGGTTCTGTACGCGGTGCAGGAACAGACCGTTCACCCGACGGAACTGGTCGGCCGCCGGGGCGAATTGATGGTCTCGGCGAGCCCCTCCGGCCTCGCCGACGCCGAGGAACGCGGCCTCCCCCAGGCGGAACCGGGCCCGGAAGTCGTGGTCGGACGCCTACTCGGCGCGGACAAGCATCAGCGCGACCAGCGTCCCTCCCGTCGAGCGGGCCAGGTGGACCACGCCGGGCAGTTCGCCGTAGCGGGTGGGACCGGCGGACACCGACGAGGGCAGTGGTTACCGGAACAAGCGGTCCAGGCGTCTCTCGGCGCCGGACCGCTTGTTCCGTCCTGTGGTCCAGCCTCCTTCGTCCTGCGTTCTGCCAGGAGGCCGCTGGTTCAACTGCGCGCGAAGTCGAGCAGGTCGGCGTTGAACACCTCGGCGAACTTGGGCACCATGGCGAGGCCGTGGGGAGCACCCGGGTACACCTTGTAGATCGCGTCCTTCACGAGCTTCGAGGACTTGTCGCCGGAAGCCACGATGGGAACGATCTGATCGTCGTCGCCGTGCACGATGAGTGTGGGTACGTCGATCTTCTTGAGGTCTTCGGTGAGGTCGGTCTCGGAGAACGCCTTGACGCAGTCGTAGGCGCCCTTGATGCCCACGGTCATTCCCCAGAGCCAGAACTCGTCCCGCGTCCCCTGGGTGACGGTCGATCCGTCACGGTTGGCGCCGTAGAACGGGGCGCTGAGGTCCTTGTAGAACTGCGACCGGTCGGTCTCCACGCCCTTGCGGATGTCGTCGAAGACATCGATCGGCAGACCCTCGGGGTTGCCTTCCGTCTTGAGCATGAGCGGCGGGATCGCGCCGACCAGGACCGCCTTGGCCACCCGGCCGGAGCCGTGCCGGCCGATGTAGCGGGTGACCTCCCCACCGCCCGTCGAGTGGCCGACCAGGATGACATCCCGGAGGTCGAGCGCTTCGATGACCGCCGCCAGGTCGTCGGCGTACGTGTCGAGGTTGTTGCCGTCCCAGGTCTGGCCGGAGCGTCCGCCACCGCGCCGGTCATGGGCGACGGCCCTGAAGCCGTTGTCGGCCATCACCTTCATCTGGGCGTCCCAGGCATCCGCGGTCAGCGGCCAGCCGTGGGAGAAGACAACCGGCTGGCCCGATCCCCAGTCCTTGTAGAAGATCTGTGTGCCGTCCTTGGCGGTGGCGAAGGGCATGTGTGGGTCCTCTCGAATCCGGTCCGGAATTCCACGCTTCACACGATGTCGGTGCCCGCGCCGGGCCGGCCGACGACCCCGTTGCCTATGCGTACGGCACCGGATGCCCGCGACAGCCCTCAAGGCTTTCCTGCCACGCCGAGAACCAGCGGGGGACGCACGAGAGGCGGCGGAAGGTCGGCAGCGCGAAATGACCGGATTGAGCACGTCGTCCACATCACCCTAGCCGAGGGACCACCCTTCGTCGCGTCGGGCGGACACCGCCCCCGAGCCCGTCGACGGACTGACCCGTCGGGGCGATCTTGCCTCTCCTGACGCACACCATTTCGACGGTTTCCGTATCCTTCGGTCGCGTCCCGGCGTTGGCGCGGTGTCCGTTTCGATCATCGAGTCCGGAGCCAGTGTGCCCGCTCCCCACGCACCGTCCCCGCCCCCTGACCTGCTGGCCACGCGGGTGCGGGATCCATACCCCTACTTCACCTGGCTGCGCCGGCATGCGCCCGCTCACGCGGACCGCAGGCCCGGTCGGCCCACCGTGTGGCAGATCTCCCGCTACGCGGACGTCCGAGCCCTGACCGACGGGCGGCTGAGCAAGGACCCGGGCCGGGTGCCCGGTTACGTTCCGGGGCCGGCCGGGCTGAACCGCCACCTGGTCCACGCCGATCCACCGGACCACACCCGTCTGCGGATACTGGTGAACGCCGCGTTCGTGCCGCGCCGTATCGCCCGGTTGGAACCCTTCATCGCGGACACCGCCAACCGTCTGCTGGACCGGATCGAGCACGACACCCATGTCGATGTGATCGCGGCGTTCGCGGCGCCTCTCACCTTCCGGATGATCTGCGCGATCATCGGTGTCCCCGAGGAACTCGACAACGCGGCGACCCGGGACACACTCATGGCCACGATCGCGCCCGCTCCGGGCCGGGATCCGGCCCGGGTGGAGAGCGATCTGCACACCCTCCTCGACCGCCTGATCGCCGGCAAACGAACCGGCGGTGAGAGCAGTGGGGTCGACCTGCTGGGCGCTCTCGTACGGGCCGGCGACCACAGCGGGGCGATGAGCGAGGAGGAGCTGCGCTCGACCGCCTACCTCCTGCTGCTGGTCGGCCACGACACCACCATGAACCTCATCGGCAACGGCATGCTCGCGCTGCTCCGGAACCCGGACCAGGCCGCCCGGCTGACCGGAGCGGAAGCCGGCCCGGAGCTCGTCGGCACAGCCGTCGAGGAACTGCTGCGCCACGACTCCCCGGTGCGGGACGCGACGTTCCGGTGCGCCGTCGAACCGATCGGTCTGCACGGTCAGTTGATCGCCGAGGGAGACATCGTCAGCCTCCTGATCGGCTCCGCCAACCGCGACGAGGCCCGCTTCCCGGACGCGGACCGGCTGGATGTGGGCCGAACTCCCAATGACCATCTCGCCTTCGGCTACGGCCCCCATTTCTGCATCGGCGCCGCCCTGGCCCGGCTCGAAGGTGCCATCGCCTTCCCCCTGTTGCTCCAGCGTCTGGGCCAGGTGCAGTTGGCCAAACCCGACGACGAACTCCCCTGGCGACCGGCCGCCGCCGTCGCGTGGCCCTGGCCCTGTCGGCACTCCTGGGCGGCACCGCCCTGGTCGCCGTTCCGATGTCCGCCCCCGCCGCCGCGGCCGGAGGTCTCGCCGTCCAGTACCGCACCAGCGCGAGCGGCGCCACCGCGGACCAGAGCGAGCCCTGGTTCAAGGTGCGCAACACCGGCTCCGACGCAGTGCAGTTGAGCCAGGTGAAGATCCGCTACTACTTCAAGGCGGACTCGGCGAGCACCACCTATCGCTTCGCCTGCTCCTGGGCGGTGAAGGGATGCGCGAACGTCACCGGCGCGTTCGGCACCCTGGCTCATCCCAGCGGGACCGCGGACCGCTACCTGGAGATCGGCTTCACCTCCGGGGCCGGCTCCCTGGCACCGGGCACGGACACCGGCGACATGCAGCTGCGCTTCTACCAGTCCAACTGGCAGTCCGTGAACCAGGCGGACGACTACTCCTTCAACGGCGCGCAGACCTCGTACGCGGACTGGAACAAGGTCACCGCCCAGCTCGCCGGAACCACCGTGTGGGGCACGGCGCCGGAGGGCAACGATTCCACGGATCCGACCGACCCCACGGACCCCACCGACCCGCCCGGCGGCGGCCAGGCGCTGTTCGACGACTTCACCTACTCGTCGTACACCGACCCCGCGATCTCCGCGCACGGCTGGAACGTCCGCTCCAACTCCGGTGGCCCCGGCGTCCCCGGCGCGACCTGGGACCCCTCCAAGGTCACCTTCCCCACCGTGTCCGGCAACTCGGTGATGAACCTGCAGACGTCGACCTCGGGCACCCCGGAATCCACCCGGCAGACCGAAGTCGTCTCCAAAAGCATGAAGTTCAAGAACGGCACCTACGCGGCGCGGGTGAAGTTCGCCGACGCTCCCGAGTCCGGCCCGGACGGCGATCACCTTGTGCAGACGTTCTTCACCATCAACGACCTCACGGCGCCGATGGCCGACGACTACGCCGAGTACGACTTCGAGTACCTGCCCAACGGCGGCTGGGGCGAGTCGGGCAACATCCTCTACACAACCTCCTGGGAGACGTACAACCCGGATCCCTGGCAGGCCGTCAACCAGCACACCGAGGCTCGCCAGAGCTACGCCGGCTGGCACGACCTCGTGCTCACCATCGACAACAGCAGCATCAAGTACTACATCGACGGCCAGCTCTTCGGCACCCACGACGCCCAGTACCTGCCCGAGCGGCCGATGTCGATCAACTTCAACCAGTGGCTGATCGACCTCGCGGGACAGACCTCGACCGCGGCGCGCGCGTACGACGAACAGGTCGACTACGTCCTGCACGTCAAGGACCAGGTCCTCTCCCCGGCCCAGGTTGCCTCGAAGGTGGCCGCCTACCGCAGCGCCGGCACCGCGTTCGTGGACGAGGTTCCGACTCCCTGACGCAGCCGGTCAGTACGGCCCCGTCCCGGCCCGGCCGCCGGTCCCGCCGGGACGGACCCGATCCGCCACAGCAGCCTGGATCACCCAACAGACCGCCCGTGCACCGGAGTTGCTGACGGATGCGGCAACACACCCGGGTTGGACGAGTCGCGGCCTGAGCACAGTAGGGGTGTGGAATGGACCAACCTTCTCAGCACCACCATGGGTGCGCTCATCGCCCTCGCCGCCTCCGCGCTGGCCGAGCGGCGCCGCTGGCTGCGGGAGAGCGAGCAACGCGCCAGGGACGACCGCCGCGCCGCCTATGTCGCCTTCCTCAAGGCCACCGCTGAGGCCAGCGAGATCCTCATCAACATCGCCCGCGGCCACGACCGCGACGAGACGGCGCTCTTGCGGGCCGGAACCGTCCTGCGCGACAGCAACACGCTGGCCCGTCGGCTGGAACTCTCCCTCGTGGCCGACGATCACGTCGTGCAGCAGGCCGTCCTCACCGTCACGCTGCTGCGCGCCTACCGCGACGCCGTCGCGCAAGGAATGGCCGTCGAATCCGAGGAGTTCCAACGCGCCCGAGCCGCCTTCAACGAACAACGCGACCATCTCACCCAGCAGATGCGCGGCACGCTCTGACAACGAACCGGCCCGCACGCGTGGCCGACGGCGAAGGCGCCTGAGCCGCGGCCCGGAAAAGACTGTCGGCGAGCGCTCGTGCGCTCGCCGACAGGGGCGCTCACGCGCCGGGCGTCAGGACCGGAACGGTCAGTGGTGCCGGGCTCGCTCACCCAGGTGCGCCAGCAAGGCCTGCGCCATGGCCTCCTGGCCCTTGGCGTTGGGGTGGGCCGGGGCGGCGGGCGAGGTCGGGCGCAGCGGCTCGATCCAGCGATCGGCGGGAGCCTTGCACATGTCGTGGCCGACGGTAGGCCCGTAGGTGTCCACGTACTCGGCGCGGTTCAGGAACGCCACCGTGCGGAGCATCAGATTGAGCCGCTTGCCGGTGTCCCGCAGATAGGGGAAGTCCTTCGCGGCGAACGGAACGGTCGGATAGCAGCCGCTGCCGTCGTCGGGCAGGAGATCGGGGTAGCCGACGACGACCACGCGGGCGTGCGGAGCCCTGGCGTGCACTTCGCGCAGCACCCGGGCGACCTTGGGAGCCGTTTGGAGGATGTTCAGGGTGAGCTGGTCGTAGCCCGCGGCGCCGTAGTACTGCTGACAGGGGTTGCCCGCGAGGTCCTTCGAACTGAGCCCGGCGCAGGTGGCGATGATCGGGCCGAAGCCCATGTCGTTGCCGCCGATCTGCAGGGTCACCAGGTCGGTGTCACGCTTCACCGCGTCCAGCTGGGGTCCATTGGTCCCCTGTGCCTTCCACATCTCGTCGGTCTTCGCGCCGGAGCAGCTGACGTCCGTGAACGAGGCGACCTTGCGCGCGGCCGCGGTGATCGACGGGTAATTGTGGTCGGAACGCGCGCAGTTCGCGTCGACCTGCTGAGGAATCAGCGGCCCCGACGTGTACGAGTCGCCGAGCGCGACATAGTCCACGCCATGCGAGTGGTGTCCTTCGCCCGCCGCGGCGGGGGTCGCCGCCGCGACGCCGGCGACGAGCGCGCAGCTGCTCAGCGCGGCCCCCAGCGCCATGGCGCCCCGTCGCCTCGGGACGCCGTTGTCCGGACGCGTGTGATGGTTCATCGTGCCCCTCCCCTGAAGCCATGACGGCCTGCTGAACGGGTACCGGCTTCCCGCGGCGCACAAGGGATCGCGACGCCGCGGCAGGCCGGACGGCTCCTGCCCGGCAGACCCAACCTGGTCTGTATACCGGCCGGTAGGCCGCCGGACCAGAGTTTGATCGCCTCCACTTGTCCAACTCTCATCCACCGTGAGCCGGTTCAGTCCGCGTACGGGCTTTCGGCGAGTGCCGCGTGGCGTTCGGCGACGGCCGCACGGCGGACCTGGTGGGTCACGGTGAGCGGAGGTCCCCGTCAGAAAGCCATGTCTCCGGGCGTGAGGGTTCGCTCGCCCGCCGGTCAGGTCAGGTCAGGCAGAGCCGCGGCCATGGTCCTGTGCGGAGGACGGCTCGGACGGCGCGGGGAGAGCGGACGGCGGGGACGTCGCGCGGGCAGCATCCCCGAATCGGATGGTGAAGTCGTTCAGGGCCAGGCTGAGCAGGGGCGGGCGGCGACCCAACTCCCGCAGCGGACCGCTCTCGTGTGCGGTCCAGCGCGCTCTTGCCGTTCGTATGGTGGAGCGAGAACGGACGGAGCTGGTCTTGAGTCCGCCGTCGAGGGTCTGCGTGACGCCATCCAGGTCGACGCGCAGGCCTATCTCCGGGAGCTGCGGGCGGAGCGGCGCAGGGGCGCGGCCCGGGTTCGCAAGCAGGCCGCCGGCCGCTGAGAACCCGCGCGCCGAGCAGGCGTGGAGGGGCATCGCACTCGGCGATGCCCCTCCACGTGTGCCTGGTGGCGCCGACTCGCTTCCCACGCGCCCACAACGGCGAACCGCCCCAAGGCTCCCGAGCGTTCCAACGTGCCCGCCGGGCCTTCCTGTTCTTTGGCTTCTGTGGCCCGGCCCTCACCGGACTTCGCCCGGAGTGACCCAGATCACCCGGCTCGGGTGCATAGCGAGGTGCCCGCCAGCGTCTTTCTCCAGGTGTACGAAGGTGGCAAGGGCGGGGACGGTGCGGATGGAACAGACAAGAGCCGAGGGGATCGACGGCTTCGACGCGTTCGTCGCGGCCCGTTGGTCGGCGTTGTTCCACCTCGCCCGCCTGCTCTGCGCGGGTGACCGGCACCGCGCCGAGGATCTGCTCCAGGAAGCCCTGGTCAAACTCTGGTTCGTCTGGTCGAAGGTCGCCGACGAGGCGCCCGAGGCGTACGTACGGAAGGTCCTGGCACGCGCCGCCGCCCGCTCCGCCCGGCGACGGTGGTGGGGCGAACGCCCCGTGGAGGCGCTGCCGGATCTGGCGCACACCGGGGACGAGTCCGCGGCCGTGGTGGAACGGTCGCGGCTGGAGGCGGCCCTAGCCCAACTGCCGCCCCGGCAGCGGGCGGCCGTAGTGCTGCGCTACTACCAGGATCTGCCCGAAAGGCAGGTCGCGGAGGTTCTGGGCTGCCCACTGGGCACCGCCCGTTCCCACGCGTCACGCGGTGTGGCGCGGCTGCGCCAGATCCTGGCGGATGTCATCGAGCCGGTGGGGTGAAGGAAAGCATGGATCACTTCGAGCGGGAGTTGGCGCGGATGATGCGCGACGCCCAGGAACACACCCCCTTCGAGCCCGCACAGCAGAACAGCCTCCGCAACGGTGTCCGCGTGCGCCGCCGGGTCCGCGCGGCGCAGAAGGCCGCGAGCTGCGTCCTGGCTGTCGCCGGGATCAGCGTCGGCCTGTTCCTGCTGCCGCACACCCCGGACCGCGACATGCCACTGGGCCCCGTACCGCGGCCTGCGACCACCCCGACCTCCCCGTACACCACCCCGTCACCGACCTCGTCCCCGAGCGGGCTCTCCACCGAGTCGGCCACCGCCGCGGCCGGGAACACCGCCGGAACCTCCGGACCGCCCAACACACCTACCACGACGGGGAGTTCGACCTCGGTCTCCTCCGATCCCGGAGGGACAGCGACGACCAGCGCACCCGCCACCGCACCGGTGACGCCGAGCGAGACCCCGTCCTACCCGCCGACGTCGAGCCCCGATCCGTCGTCGGTCGGCGCGACCAGCACCCGATAGCTCCGGCACGACCTCCGCCCGGCCGCCCCCGCGGGCCGGTTCCGCCCCCGGACAGGCTCCCGCTCCCACCCTTCGGCTGCCGGCGCCCCCTGTCCGCACAGCACCCATATCCGCACTCCGCCAGCGCAGTTCGGCCGTGAGCGTCTTCGGCCTGCCTCGCGACAGCGCACAGAACAGGACAAACCATGACGAAGGTATCGCGTACCGCTCCCCCGGACTTCGAGGGCTTCGCGGACTTCGAGGACCTCGAGAGGGGACTGCCCGTGGAGCGAAAACCCGGAAAGCGGCCACCCGTTGACCGCTTGCCCGTCGATCGCCTTCCCGTCCGCCTTCCGTTGCCGGCGGACCACACGGAACCCGTTCTGGACGTGGTCGTCCCCGTGTTCAACGAGGAAACGGACCTGGAGCCGAGTGTGCGGCGCCTGCACGCCCATCTGCGCGAGACGTTCCCGTACCCGTTCCGCATCACCGTCGCCGACAACGCCAGCACCGACGCCACCCCGCGGATCGCCGCCCGGCTGGCCGCCGACCTGCCCGAGGCCACGTGGATACGACTCGACGAGAAGGGACGCGGTCGGGCCCTGCGCACCGCGTGGTCGAGCTCGAAGGCGCCGGTGCTCGCCTATCTGGACGTCGACCTGTCCACCGAGCTGAACGCGCTCCTGCCGCTGGTCGCCCCGCTGATATCCGGGCACTCCGACATCGCCATCGGCTCCCGGCTGGCCCGCGGTTCCCGGGTCACCCGGGGCCCCCGGCGGGAGATCATCTCCCGTTGCTACAACGTCCTGTTGCGGTCCACTCTCGCCGTCGGCTTCTCCGACGCGCAGTGCGGTTTCAAGGCCGTCCGACGCGATGTCGCCGAGCGGCTGCTGCCCCTCGTGGAGGACTCGGGGTGGTTCTTCGACACGGAGCTGCTGGTGATCGCCGAGCGCGCCGGGCTGCGAATCCACGAAGTACCGGTCGACTGGGTGGACGACCCCGACAGCCGGGTCGACCTGGTCTCCACGGCCGTGGCCGACCTGCGCGGCATCGCGAGGATCGGCCGCGCGCTGGCCCGTGGCACGCTGCCGACCGCGCGGCTGGGGCGCGCCTCCGAGGGCGATCCGCCGGCCTCACTGACGGCTCAATTGCTGCGGTTCGGCGCCGTGGGCGTGGTGAGCACGATCGGGTACGTCCTCCTCTTCGCGGCCCTGCGCCCGGTGACGGGGCCTCAGGCCGCCAACGCCTGGGCGCTGTTGGTCTGCGCCGTCGCCAACACGGCCGCGAACCGACGGCTCACCTTCGGGCTGCGCGGCCGGGGTGGCGCACTGCGCCACCAGGCCAAGGGCCTGGCCGTTTTCGGTCTCGGCCTCGCACTCACCGGCGGCTCATTGGCCGCGCTGCACCGCTGGACGCACGGACCCGGACGGACCACCGAGATCACCGTCCTCGTCACAGCCAACCTCGCGGCGACACTGCTGCGTTTCCTGCTCCTGCGCACCTGGGTGTTCACCACTGCCGCCCAGCGCGACGACACGGGAGCCGAGCCGCGATGAACAACCCCGGCCCCGCGAACACTCCGGCGCAGCGGAGCAACAGGCCCCGCACCTCGGTCCGTTGGCCCATGGCCGACCGGCCGGACGACACGAGCCCGGCCGAGGGCTCGTGCTCGACGTACGACACCGGCTCGACCCACGGCACGCGCGCGCACGGCGAGGAGACCGCCCCGCCTCCCCCGGGAGGGACCGTCGGCACCTCCGCCCGCGAAGACGCCCTCGAACGCGCCCGTGACCGGTGGGTACGGCTGTGCCGGGCGGCGCGACAGCACGCCCCGGTCCTGGCCCTGTACGGCGCGATGAAACTCATCGGCTTCTGCGTCTTCATGTACCTGCTGGACTCCTCCGGGGACTTCCGCAGGAAGAACCCCCGCTTCGGGGGCGGTGCCCACGCCTGGGACGTCCTGGCCACCTGGGACGGCTGGTGGTACCAGCAGATCGCCGCGCACGGCTACCATCCCGCGCTGGTACCGGTGCCCGGTGCCACCGGCCTGATCACCCTTGAGGGCAACTCCGCGGCGTTCTTCCCGCTGTACCCCGCTCTGATGCGCCTGGTCTCCTCCTGCACCGGACTCGGTCTGCTCGGTGCAGGCCTGGTGGTCTCCATCGCCGCCTCGTTCGCGGCCGCACTGGCCATCCACGCCGTGACCGCCCGGATCAGCGGCCGGCGTGCCGGGCTGGCCGCCGCCGGGCTGTGGGCGGTGTGGCCCGGCTCGGGCATGGAGTGGTCCGGCTACTCGGAATCCCTGTACATCGCCCTCGCCGCCTGGGCCTGTTACGCCGTCATGCGCCCGAACTGGCTCACCGCCGGCCTCCTGACCTGCGCCGCGGGCCTCACCCGGCCGACGGCCACCGCACTGATCGCGGCGCTCACCCTCGCTGTACTGGTGGAACTTCTCCGGCACGGACGCGCAGCGCGCCGTTGGGCAGACTCCCCCGCCCCTGACGGGACAGGGCGCTGGGACGCGGCCCTGCGCCCGCTCGCCGCGGTCGTGATCGCCCCACTCGGTCTGGCCGGCTATCTCGGCTGGGTGGGATACCGCATGGGCGACTACGGCGGGTACTTCAAACTGCAGGACGGCGCCTGGGCCCACACCTTCGACTACGGCCGGCACACCTGCAAGGTGTTCACGTCACTCATGGTCGGCCACTACGACTACCTCTTCGCCTTCCCCTTCGAAGACGTCATCGCCGCCGGCACCGTCCTGCTGGCCCTGATCGTGCTGCCTCTGTTGTTCCGGCTGCGCCCACCGCTCGTGCTGACCGTCCACACCCTCCTGACGATCGCACTCGTCCTGGGAAGCCAGCAGATCTTCGGCAACGTCTGCCGCTACCTGCTCCCGGCCTTCCCCCTCCTCATCCCCTGCGCCACCGCCATGCGCCGGCTCAGCACTCCGATCCTGTGCACGGTCCTCACCATCGCGGCACTCGCCTCGGGCTCCTACGCCGGATACGTCCTGTTCGAAGTCGGCATCCCGTGACCAACACCCGTACGGGACAAGGGGGTTGGGAACTGGCGGACAGATCGCCCCGACGGACGGCGGTTCTGGTGGCTGCGCGCCGAGGACGCCTCGATGTCCCCCAGGTTCAGCGGCAGGGGTCGGCATCCATCAGGCTAGATCTTCGGCTTGAGCGTGCTTCCGGGACGGAGGCTGCCCGTCTCGTCGAGCGGCGATTAATTTCAGCGACTGAAACTTTATAGCAGCAGTAACAATTCCGCCACTGGTCTACGCTGCTGCCATGAGCACAGTGGACTGGACGGCCTGGCGTCAGCAGGCCGAGGAGCCCGAGGTCGAGGGACTGCGGGAGCGCAAGAAGCGCCTGACGCGGCAACGCCTGTCCGACACCGCGACCGAGATGTTCATGGAGCGCGGCTTCGACGCCGTCCGCGTGGCGGAGATCGCCGAGGTGTGCGGGGTTTCGGAGAAGACGGTCTTCAACTATTTCCCGACCAAGGAATCGCTCGTCCTGGACCTCGGCGAGACCACGATGGCCGCCCTGCGCGTCGCCCTGGCCGATCCGGCCCGCTCCCCGGTCGAGGCGGTGCTTCAGATCCTCTCGGGCGAGCTGCGCGGCATGACGTCCTGGATCGCCGCACAGGACGACCCCGTCGAGGCTGCCGCGAAGGTCCGACGCTTCGGCGCGCTGACCAGGTCCACGCCCTCACTGCGGGCCTACCACCGCGACATGACCGACCGACTCGTCGCGGTCGCGGCCGAGGTGCTGGCCCAGCGCACCCGTACGAGCCCGGACGCCCCGGAGCCGCAGATCGCGGCGACCGCTCTCCTCGGACTGTGGAGCATCCAGTTCCAGAGCCTGCGCAAACACCTGGACGGGGTCCGCTCACCCGAACAGGTCCATGAGGCGGTGACCGCCGACGTCCGGCGCGCGGCCACGCTCATCGACACCGGCCTGGCCGCCTTCGAGCGTCTCACCGAGCAGACCCGGCCCGCGAGCACGCCGAGCCCCTGCGCGCAGGTATGACGGCCTTCCGGTCCACGCGCAGGTCACCACACTGATTGCGGCACGAGTCGGTGCTCTGGTCACCGCGCAGGTCAACTACCGTTCCGCGCGGGCAGTTGACCTCCGGCTCGACAGCCCCGGTGTGGTGCCGCCGTCTCCCGCCGCGCGCGATGTTACGGCGCGAACGGCCCACGGCGCTCAGGCGCCGCGGGCCGTTCGCGCGACGATCTGTCTACGGCTGGGTCGGCGCCGCCTGCTGCACGACCTCGAAGGACCACAGCGTGGACCCGCTCGCCGCAGGCTTGGGACGCTCGGCGCCCTGCGCGTCACCGCCCTGGTGGGCGGCCTTCATGGGGCCCTCCATCCAGGCCTGGAAGGACTCCTCGTCCCGCCAGCGGGTGTAGACGAGGTAGCTGTCGGTGCCTTCGACGGGCCGGAGGAGCTCGAACCACTCGAACCCGTCGGAGCCCTCAACGGCGTGGGCGCGGGAGGCGAAGCGCTTCTCCAGCGTCTCCCGCTGCTCAGCAGGTACGGCCAGTACGTTGATCTTGACTACGCTCATGCCCCCATCCTGCCGCACCGTGGCCGGCAGAAGGCTCAGGGGAGCCGAGTGGGCAGCGACCCGGCTGCGCGGGCACCCCGCCGCACCCCGCCCGGTCGAGAACCCCGTGCATGTCCTCGGCGGGAAGGCTGGGGTTTCCGGCGGCGGCAGCGCCCGTCTCCGCATCGGCGAACAGTCCGCGCACGCGCGCCACGGGAAGCCGTGGGTGCCGGGGCCACGGCCCCTCCCACCCCGGCTCACGGCTGAGCGGCCGGTCGGCGATCAGTGATCGGCCGCTCAGCCGTGAGGGGCGCGGACACGGGAGCGAGGCCGCCGCGCTGTCGGGTCAGCCGGTGGTGAGGAGCTGGAGTGTGTCGATGACGCGGTTGGAGAAGCCCCACTCGTTGTCGTACCAGGCGACCACCTTGATGTGACGGCCGTCGACGCGGGTGAGGGCCGAGTCGAAGATCGACGAGGCCGGGTTGCCCGTGATGTCGGACGACACCAGTGCGTCCTCGGAGTACTCGAGAACGCCCGCGAGCGGCCCGTCCGCCGCGGCGCGGTAGGCCGCGAGGACGTCTTCGCGTGTCACGTCGCGGGCCACGGTGGTGTTGAGCTCGACGATCGAGCCCACCGGAACCGGCACCCGGATGGAGTCGCCCGACAGCTTGCCGTCGAGGTTCGGCAGCACCTGGCCGATCGCCTTGGCGGCGCCGGTCGTGGTCGGCACGATGTTGACAGCGGCGGCACGGGCGCGGCGGGCGTCACGGTGCGGGCCGTCCTGCAGGTTCTGCTCCTGGGTGTAGGCGTGCACCGTCGTCATGAAGCCGTGCTCGATACCGGCGAGTTCGTCGAGCACCGCGGCCAGGGGCGCGAGCGCGTTGGTCGTGCACGACGCGTTCGAGACGATCGTGTGCACGGCCGGGTCGTAGGCGTCGTTGTTGACCCCGAACGCGAGCGTCACATCGGCGCCCTCCGCCGGCGCGCTGACGAGAACCTTCTTCGCACCGGCGTCGAGGTGGGCTCCGGCGGCCTTGGCCGAGGTGAAACGGCCGGTGGCCTCCAGTACGACGTCGACTCCGAGCTCGGCCCAGGGCAGCTGCCCCGGTTCACGCTCGGCCAGTACCTTGATGCGCCTGCCGTCGACGACGAGAGTGTCCCCGTCGACGGTCACCGGGCGGCCGAGTCGGCCGGCCGTCGAGTCGTAGGCGAGGAGCCGCGCGAGCGTGGCGGGCTCCGTCAGGTCGTTGACCGCGACGACTTCCAGGTCGGTGTCGCGTTCGAGCAGCGCGCGCAGCACATTGCGTCCGATGCGGCCAAATCCATTGATGGCGATACGAGTCATGAGTGGTGTCCCTTCGGCTCCCTCCCAGGTTCGCGCGCGGCATCGGGCCGTGACAGCGGCGAGATCGCCAGGGTCCGCAAGGATCGCGCCACCTGTCTGCGGGCTATTCGCCCTGGGTGAAGGTGCGCCGGTATTCGCTCGGGGAGGTACCGAGGATCTTGTGGAAGTGCAGCCGCAGATTGGCACCGGTGCCGAGACCCACGCCCGCGGCGATCTGCTCGACACTCCATTGCGAACGCTCCAGGAGTTCGCGGGCCATGTCGATGCGGGCTCGCATGACCCATTGCATCGGCGTGTACCCCGTGTCGTCGGCGAAGCGCCGCGAGAAGGTGCGCGGCGACACCGCCGCGTGCTGGGCGAGAACCTCCAGGGAGAGAGGTTCGCCGAGCCGGTGCAGGGCCCATTCACGGGTGGCGGCGAATCGCTCGCCGAGCGGTTCGGGCACGCTGCGCGGCACGTACTGCGCCTGGCCGCCGCTGCGGTAGGGGGCCGCGACGAGGCGCCGGGCCGCGTGGTTCGACGCGGCCACTCCGAGGTCGCCGCGCAGGATGTGGAGGCACAGGTCGATGCCCGAGGCCGCGCCGGCCGACGTGAGCACACTCCCCTCGTCGACGAAGAGGACGTTCTCGTCGACCTTGATGAGCGGGTGTTTCGCCGCGAGCGCCCGGGTGTAGTGCCAGTGCGTCGTGGCGCGCTTGCCGTCGAGCAGCCCCGTGGCGGCGAGCGCGAAGGCGCCTGTCGAGATGGCGGCGAGGCGTGCGCCCCGGTCATGGGCCTCGATCAGCGCGCCGACGACGGCCCTTGGCGGGTCCTCGCGGTCCGGAGACCGGTAGCCGGGGATGAAGACGAGGTCGGCCCACGCGAGTTGTTCGAGGCCGTGGGCGACGTGGTATGACAGGCCGTCGCCGCCGGTCACCAGACCGGGTTCGGCGCCGCACACCCGCACCTCGTACGGCATGCTCGCCCGGGTGGTGAACACCTGCGCGGCAATACCGACATCGAGTGGTTTGGCACCCTCGAGCACGAGGACGGCGACGTGATGCAAGGGGGATGCTGCCACGGTGATGAGGGTACGTGGGCGTGCGGGTCGTGGCTGTTCGGCGTACTGGCGACGACCGCCTGCGCCCCCCTTCGCGCCGGCCACTCGCCCGCATGCTCGAACACTGGACAGAGCGGTCTGACGGAGCGACCGCTCCCCCAGTACGCCTCCTCATAACTGCAGGTGACGCTCCCTCACCGGAATCGGCGAAGGCCCGCCGCCTCCCGCCGGATCGTCCTGGAACCAGTGGCCGGGCCCCGGCAGGGACGGTCGGTTGCCGGGATTGCCCTGTCGAACGTGGAGCTGCGGCTTTCCGCCGTCTCACCTCGATACCGCTTCGGCAACCCCCTTCACAGGAGCCACACACGCCGTGCGAGGATGCGGCTCCGGTATCGAATACCGGCGTAGAGGGGAACACCATTGAAATCAAGGAAACTGAGCCGTAAGCGGCAACGCGCAACCATAATCACGGCGGCGGCCGCCTCGGTCGTCGCCGGCGCAGCCCTGCTGCCCAACTGGTCCGCGGGCGCGGCGAGTGTCACCGCCGACCCGAAGGTGGACGCGTCGACCAAGGCCACCTTCCAGCGGCTCGCGGACGCGGTCTTCACCGACCGCACCGACGCCCTCGTGGACCACGACGGAACGAAGCAGAAGACGTCGCGGTTCTCCGGCGACGTACGGCTGTCCTCGACCCAGTCGCGTGCCGAGAAGTCGGCGCTGGCGAAGCTGGAGAGCCGCAAGGCCCGTCTGGCGGAGCTCGGCGAGAAGTACCGCTCGGCCAACACGACGGTGTCGCTGGACCGTACTGTGGTGAAGGGCCGTCACGCCACTGTCGACGTCACCGAGACGACGACGCTGGCGTACGACAAGGCCAAGGGCACCGAGCCGAAGACCACCGGCTTCGAGGCGCACCACACGCTGACGTTCAAGGCCGACCGCACGGGCGACTGGCAGCTCACCAACATCCGTGACACGGACGACGGGGTCGCGGTCAACCAGGTCGCGGCCACCACGTACGTGGCCACACCGATGACCGGCGACAACACCCCGCCGTCGGCGACCCGTTCCGCCATCACGCAGCCCGCGCCGGCCAAGCCGAAGAACTTCTCGGCCACCGGCTTGGACTACAAGGCCATGGCGGCGTACGCGGCGAAGTACTGGAACAACTACAACCCGGCCTACCCGAACTTCAACGGGGAGGGCGCCGGCGGCGACTGCACCAACTTCGTCAGCCAGGCCCTGAAGGCCGGTGGCTGGAAGCACGTTCCGGGTTACACGAACGACTTCCACAAGTGGTTCGGCAACTCCGACATCCAGTCGGACTCGTTCGTCGGCGTCAACGAGTTCTCGTGGTTCGCCCTGTCCTCCAAGCGGGCCACCAGCCTCGCCAACGTCTACCAGGCGGACGTCGGTGACGTGGTGCAGGTGGACTTCAACAAGGACGGGTCCAAGGACCACACCATGATCGTCACGTACCGCAGCCCGCAGGGCCTGCCGTACGTGTCGTACCACTCCACCAACACCTACAACAGGTCGTTGGCGAGCATCATCGCGTCGTACCCCAACGCCGCGTACTACGCCTACCGCACCTGAGCGGTCGCGTTCCGGGGCGGGAGCCGGCACCACGTGCCGGGCTCCCGCCCTTTGCGTTGTGTGCGGCGTCGTGTGCGCCGTCGCACACGGCGGATCGGTCAGAGCCAGGTGGTCCCCAACAGGGCGACCGCCGCGGCGGCCACCAGCAGGACGATGTTGAGGCCGATCATCCGCGTCTCGCCGCGAGAGACGTGGACGGCGATTCCGCCGACCTGGATCAGGACGAGGCCGGTCGCCGCGGCGACGGCGAGCCAGGGCGCGATGCCGGTGAGGGGCGGCAGGACGAGGCCTGCCGCGCCGAGGACCTCCAGCGTCCCGATGAGCCGGACGACCGGCATGGGCACGCGATCGACCCACCCCATCATGGGCTGAAGCCGCTCCTGGCTCTGCAGGATCTTGATGCCTCCGGCATAGAGGTAGAACGCCGCCAGCAGCGCTGCGACGATCCACTAGGCGACGTCCATAGCGGCCCCTTGCACAATAGTTACCAGGCGTAAGTTGCCTCATGATGAGTGACTGTCGGGGGGCTTACAAAAGGCACATGGGTGTGCGCTACCTACAAGGAGCTGTCATGTCGCGCTACGAGCACACATGCATGATCCGCGGGGACGGCGGGCAGACGATCCGCGCCGTGCTCGACCGGATCTGCGACAAGTGGACCCTGCTGATCGTGACAACCCTCGAGCAGGGACGTCTGCGCTTCACCGATCTCCAGCGGCAGATACCCGGCATCTCGCAGCGGATGCTCACGCTGACCCTGCGGAACCTGGAGCGCGACGGCCTGGTGTCCCGGACGGCGTACGCGGAGGTCCCGCCACGCGTCGAGTACGCGCTGACCCCCACCGGGCAGAGCCTGATCCGGCCGGCCCTCGCTCTGGCCGGCTGGGCGATCGAGCACATCGCCGAGATCGAGGCCAGCAGGGCCGCGTACGGGGACCGGGCCGGTTGATCCCGGTGGCGGAGAAGACGCCGGCGTCAGGCGCCAGGTGGCGGACCGTTCCGATCGCACCGCTCGCGCCACAGACGTCAGTTGACGCCGACCGGGGAACACGAGCGTCTCAGGTGGGCGCCACGCCTGGTCAGCACGTTCGAGAAGTCGCCCGGCACGCTCCTTAGGATGCGACACATGTCTGATGTCGCGCCTCGCCCCGAGCCGTTCACTCCACAGACCGCCCCGTCGGCACTCGAAGACCTCCGTTCACGACTGCGCATGACACGCTGGCCGGACGCCCCCGAGGACGCCGGGTGGTCACTCGGGACCGACCTCGGCTACCTCCGTGAGCTCGTCGCGTACTGGGCCGACGGGTTCGACTGGCCGACGCAGGAAGCGGCGCTCGCCCGGCTCCCCCATTTCCGCGTCCGGCTCGGCGGTCTCGGGATCCACTTCGTGCACGCCCGAGCCGTCGCACCGGCCGGGCCGGTCCTGCCGCTGGTGCTCAGCCATGGCTGGCCCGACTCGTTCTGGCGGTACACGAAGGTGATCCCGCTGCTGACCGATCCCGGCGCGCACGGGGGCGATCCCGCCGACGCGTTCGATGTGATCGTGCCGGACATGCCCGGCTACGGATACTCCGAACGCCCCGCCGGCCCACCGCTCGACTCCATCGCTGTCGCCGGTCTGTGGGCCGAGCTCATGAACGTCCTCGGATACGAGCGCTTCGGCGCGGCCGGCGGTGACATCGGCAGCCATGTGAGCCGCTATCTCGCGCTCGACCACCCCGACCGCGTCGTGGCCGTCCACCGCATGGACGGGGGTCTTCCCGTGTTCACCGGGGACCCCGCCGACCTCACACCCGAGGAACGCGCGTGGATGGAGGGCGCCGCGGCCTGGGGCGGTACCGAGGGTGCGTACGCCGCCATGCACCGCACGAAGCCCCAGACCGCCGCTGTGGGCCTCACCGACTCGCCGGCCGGGCTCGCCGCCTGGATCGTCGAGAAACTCCGGGCGTGGAGCGACTGCGACGGCGACATCGAACGGTCCTTCACGAAGGACGAGATCCTCACGAACGTGACGCTCTACTGGCTCACGGGGACGATCGGTTCGTCGATGCGCATGTACCGCGCCAACGGGGCGATCCCGCCCGCGCAGCTCGCCCGCCGCGTCGAGGTACCCTCCGGCTTCTCGATCTTCCGCGGCGACATGGTCCGCCCGCCGCGGGCGTGGCTCGAGCGCACGACGAACGTCACGCGTGTCACCGAGCCGGCCCGCGGCGGCCACTTCGCCCCCTTCGAGGAGCCCGAGCTCTACGCGGAGGAACTGCGCGCGTTCTTCCGCCCCTACCGGGCGGCGACGCCGGTCTGAGGCAACGTGCCCACCTCGGCCGGGCCGCGAACTCCACGGCCCGTCACCGCACGTCACAGCGCCAGTCGGACGGCATCCGACATCCGGTCTCGGACATGCGGCTTCCGACATCCGCCCCCCGGCATACGGCGAGCACCCGAACAACGAGCCGAGCACGCACGCCAGTTGCCCATGCCTGCGTCAGATGGACGTGGGAAGGCCGGTCGGCGCCTCCAGACGTTCCGTCGGGCCGCCGAACGGCAGGACGAGCGTGCGGGTCGCCATGAGCCAAGTGCCGTCAACCCTGCGGAAGGTGTCCTCGTAGTGTCCTACGTTCGCGGGCGGCCGGGACGGAACCAACGTGCCCTCCGTGTAGCCGTCGACGCGGTAGGTGGCGAAGTAGGTCGTCGCCGTGGCGGTGTCCGGCGAGTCGACGGTGACCAGGATGTTCGTGCACATCCTCCGGGACAGTCGGTCCACGGGCCGGGAGCCGAAGTAGGCACGCAGAGCTTCCCGGCCTTCGATCCGTCGTCCGTCGTAAGGCCATTCCCAGACACCGTCGGGCGTGAAGAGGTCGCAGACCGTACTCGGCTCACCGAGGTCGAGCCGACGTACCAGCTCCAAGACCAGCCGCTCACAGGCGCGTTCGGCCAGCAGACACTGCAGTGGGTCAAGATCACGCGTAGTCATCCACCCTTCCTACCAACCCGATCGCCCCACACACCACAGGTTTTCAGCACGCAGACAAGGAGCGGAGCCCTGCCGCACCCGGCGAGGTGAACGTGGCATCACGCGGCGCGACGGCAGCGCCCCCGGCATGGGGGGCCATGCCCTCGCCGCCACCCCCTGATGTTCCGCGGGCGCGGCACCGAGGTCTCGTCGGTGCCGCGGACGAGTGCCGGTGAGCCTCGACGGCGGGCGGAAACCCCTCAGGCAGCCTTGGCGAAGGACGAGAGGAGCAGACGGAACCGGCGCAGCGTGGCGTCGAGCAGTTCGTCGGCGTCGCCGTCTGCGTGGGCCGGCGCGACCGCGCTCTCACAGGCGGCGCCGTGCACGATCGAGGCGACGGCCGTGACGTCCGCGCGGGAACGCTCCCTCACCTCGATGTCCCTCGCGTGCGCGCTGGCCCCGGACATCCCCGTCCTGCTGACCGCCAGGGCCCTGCGGGGCGCCGGAGCCGCCGCGATGATCCCCGCGTCCCTCGCCATCGTCCTGATGGACACACCGCCCGAGCAGCGCCGCGTCGCGATCGGCAGGTGGACGGTCCCTGCCCGTGCTCTTCACCCCTGCCACCGCCTGATCGTCGGCTCCGCCGGGGTGTCCGTGCCTCGCGGCCTTCGTGTCTCCTGCCTACGCTCTACGGAGGGGCGGAGCGGCGAAGGACCGACGAGGACTGCCATGGTGACGGGTTTCCCGTTCGTGGGACGCGAGGACGTACTCGGCGAGCTCCGAGAGGCGGGGGAGCGCGCCGCCGCGGGCAGGGGCGGACTCGTCACCCTGACGGGGGCCGCGGGAGCGGGCAAGACCCGCCTCGCCGAGGAGGCCGCCGCCCGCGCCGAGGGCTTCCGCACGGTGTGGACATGGTGCCCGCCGGACGCCGTCGAGCAGGCGCTGCGGCCCTGGTCGCGGCTGCTGCGCGAACTCGTCGTGGACAATGTGCGCTGTGGGCGGCTGGTCGCCGCGTCACCGTCTTTGCGGGCGCTGCTGACCGGGTCCGCGACCGGCGCGGACCGGGACCCCGATCCGGAAGCGGCGCGGCTGAGACTGGCGGGGGACGTCACCGAGGTCCTCACGACGGTGGCGCGGCAGCGGCCGCTGCTGCTGGTGCTCGACGATGTCCACGCGGCCGACGCCTCCTCGCTGCGGCTGCTCCTGGAGACCGCGGACGCCGTGCGCGGTGCCCGGGTCCTGCTGCTGGCCACGGCCCACGACGACGACACCGCCTGGCACGACCGCGTCTGGGCGCGCACTCAGCTGCTGCGCCGCGGCCGCGCGCTGCCGGTGGGACCGCTCCGGGAGGAGGACTTGGCGGCGCTGCTCGACGCCGCCACGGGCAGCACTCCCGCGCCTTCGGCCGTGCATGTCCTGGCCCGGTACACGGGCGGTGACGCTTTCTTCGTGACGGAGCTCCTCCGGGCGGGCGGCGGTCTCGACGGGCCTGCTTCCGGCATCCCGGCGACGGCCGCCTCCGTCCGGGTGCGCGACGCGGTCCGTGCCCGTACCGCCGAACTGTCGCCCCGCGCCGCACAGTTGCTGGATATCGCCGCCCTGTTGGGGACGCGGTTCCGGCTCGACGTGCTCGCCGATGCCGCCGCCGTGCCCCTCGACGAGGTGCGCGCGCTCCTCGGGGAGGCGGCGGGAGCCGGACTGCTGGCGGAGGCCGGGGCGAACGAGGGCCGCTTCCGGCACGACCTCCTGCGCGAGGCCCTGTCCGGGAGGCCGGCGCCCGGCGAGCGGGCCGTGCTGCACCACGCGGTGGCGGCCGTGCTGGCCGACTACGCCCGACGTGGCCGCGACACCGGTCCGGCCGAGGTCGCCCACCATCTCCTTCTCTCCGGCCCGGAACACGCACGCGAGGCCGCCGGGTACTGCCGGGAGGCCGCCGACCGCGCCGCGGCGCTTCTCGCGTTCGAGGAGGCGGCGCGCTGGTATGAGAGAGCCGCGCAGGCGTACGCGACCGGCGGCATCGACGCGACCCAGCAAGCCGGGGCCGGTGGCGTGGACGGTGGCGGAGCGGGTGCAAGTGCCGGAGCCGGGGACGGTGGCGGTGGCGGGGCGGCTCCAAGTGCCGGGGCCGGAGCCGGGGCGGGTGCCGGAGCCGGGGCGGGTGCCAGTGCCGGAGCGGGGGACGGTGGCGGGGCGGGCGCTGGTGCCGGGGCCGGGGCGAGTGCCGGAGCCAGGGACGGTGGCGGGGCGGGCGCCGGTGCCGGAGCTGGAGCCGGTGGCGGGGCGGCTCCAAGTGCCGGAGCCGGTGGCGGGGCGGGTGCGGGTGCCGGCGCCCGAGCGGGCGCCAGTGCCGGGGCCGGGGTCGATGGATCACCCGGGTCCGTCGAGGGTGGCGGGGCCGCCGATCAGGGGCTCGGTGACGCCGAGGAACGCGTCGAGGTGCTGCTCGGACTCGGGGCGGCACGACTCGGATCCGGCGATTGGGCGGCGTCCCGTTCCGCGCTGCTGCGCGCCGCTTCGCTCGCCCGCCGGGCGGGGCGACCCGAACTCCTCGCGCGGGCCGCACTCGGCCTCGGCACGGGTCCCGTCGGCTTCGAGGTCGATGTGGCCGATCGTGAGCAGGTCGACCTGCTCGGCGAGGCCCGCTCCTGCCTCGCGGTTGATCCGGCGCACGCCGCGCTGCGCGCCGCCGTCACGGCCCGGTTGTCCCTCGCGGCGGCTCTCCTCGAACCGGAGGAACACCGGGTCGCTCTCGCCGAGGAGGCTGTGGCCACGGCCCGTGAGGTCGGCGACCCGGCAACCCTCGGACCGGCGCTCGCGGCCCTGTGCGACGCCCGGCCCGGCCCCGACCACTGCCGCGACCGCCTCGACTGGTCCCAGGAGATCATCTCCGTGGCCCGTTCCCGGCGCGACCTCGCCCTCGAACTCCTCGGCCGGCGGCTGCGGTTGGTCCCACTGATGGAGACCGGCTCGTTCGCCGAGGCCGACTCCCAGGCAACGGCGTACGAAACGGCGGCCCGGCCGCTGCGGCGACCGCTGTACGCGTGGTACGTGCCACTGTGGCGCGGCACCCGGGCCCTGATGGAGGGGAGATACGACGACTGCGCCGCGGCGCTCGAGGAGGTGGAGACACTGGGCGGCGCGGCGGGCAGCGCCAACGCCGCACTGCTCGCGGAGACGCAGCGCTGGTGTCTGTACGCGGAGACCGGCGACCGGGACAACCTGCAACAGCTGCGCGACCGGGCGCCGTTGGAGCGCATGCCGGGCGTGTGGCCACGTGTCACGCTGGGCCTGCTCGCCGCTCAGCTGGGCCGTCCGGAGGAGGCTTCCCGGCGCCTGGCCGCGGTGATGCCGTCGCTCGTCCGAGCTCCCCGGGACAGCGAGTGGCTGCCGATGATGGCACAGGCCGCGGAGACCGTCGGCGCGGTGGGCACCCACGCTTCCGCACCCCTGCTCTACGACGCCCTGGCACCGTACGCGGGCCTGTTTGTCGTGGAGGGCATCGGCGCGGCGATCCGGGGCCCGGTCGAGCGTCATCTGGCCCTTCTGGCCCGGTCCATGGGTGACGACCGAACGGCCCGCCACCACCGTGACCGCGCCGTGCGGGCCGCCATGGCGGCCGGAGCGGTCGCCCTCGCCGAGCGCATCGGGCAGGAGACGGTGGGGACGCCGGGCGTTCCGGACGGCGGAACCGGGACGGCCGCTCCGGCACCGACCGCGTCCCGCGGCGGCACCGCCCGGGCGCAGGGCGGCACGAGGGACGGCGTGCCACTCCCGGTCTCCGCCGATGCGCGGCCCCAGGATTCCGCCCGCCCCGCCGACGCCGCGTTCCAGGACTCGGCCCACCCCCCGGCGGCGCGGCCCAACGCCCTTGCGCAGCAGCCGGACGCTCCCCTCCTCGTACCGCTCTTCCGCCGCGAAGGTCCGCTGTGGCACCTGGTCTACGCCGGCCGGGAGGTCCGTCTTCCGGACAGCAAGGGGCTGCACGACATCGCCGTGCTCCTCGGGCGGCCGGGCACCCCGGTCCCGGCGGTCGATCTGGCGACACCCGGTGCCGCCGCCGTCGCCGGTGGTACGGCCACAGCGGACATGCACACTCCCGGTGATCTGGGTGAGGTGATCGACGCCGAAGCGCGCGCCGCGTACCGGCGGCGGCTGCGGGAGCTGGAGGAGGAGGCCGAGGATGCCGACGCGGGCGGCGACGCCGCGCGGTCGCACCGGATCGCGGAGGAGAAGGACGCGCTCGTCCGCCAGCTGTCCGCCGCGTACGGCATCGGCGGGCACGTCCGCCGCGCCGGTTCCCCCGCGGAACGCGCCCGCACCGCCGTCACGGCACGCGTCCGCGCCGCCGTACGCCGTGTCGCGGCGGTCCACCCGGAACTCGGACGCCATCTGGAGACCGCCGTACGCACGGGCACCCTCTGCGTCTACGAGCCCGAGAACCCGCCCGCCTGGCGCCTGTGAGGCGCGGGGCCGGGCCACCGGCACACGATCGACGCCGGTGAGCCGTCACCTCACACTGTGCCGTCCGACCTCACGCCTGATGGGTGAAGGCGCCGTACGACCGGGTACGGCCGCGGAACGAAGGGCAGGACGTCATGCCACGCACAGCCAAGGCAGAGGCGGAGCTCAAGGTGGACGAGCCGGTGATCGAGGGCCGGTACGCCGAGATCGGCCCGTACACCGTCTCGTACGAGACCATGAAGGCGGACATGGATCCGGCGCCGCTCTTCCAGGGGCTGCCCGACGACCGGTGCCAGTGCCCGCACTGGGGCCAGGTGATCTCCGGAAAGATCGTGTTCCGGTACGTCGACCACGACGAGGTCTTCCACGCCGGAGACGCCTATTACGGCGCACCGGGCCACCTGCCCCTCCTCTTCGCCGGCACCGAAGTCGTCGAGTTCAGCCCCAGCGCCGAACTGGACCGCACCATGCGGGTCATCGGCCGCAATCTCGCGGAGGCACCGTCATGAGTACCCTCGACGCCCGCCTGGCCAAGGAACTCGCCGATCTCTTCGTGGAGTTCCTGCAGACGAACAGCGCCCCGGCCGGACTCTTCACGGACGATGTGTTCGTGGACTTCAGCCTGCCGCAGTGGCGGCTCCAGACGTCCGGCCGTGACAACCTCGTGGCCCTGCGGCGAACCAGCCATCCCTTCCTCGGCACCGTGCCACGCCACCGTGCCGACGTCACCGAGTCCGGCATCGTGATCGAGTTCGAGGAGCGCTGGGAGGGCGCCGACGGTACCTGGTACTGCCGCGAACTGCTCCGCGCCGAGGTGCGCGACGGCTCGATGAGCGAGGTGTCCGTCTACTGCACCGGCGACTGGTCCCCCGAAGTCCAGGACTCCCACCGTCGCGAGGTGACGCTGATCCGGCCATGAGACATGGGGCTGGGTGGAACGGGGCGGATCGAGGTGGCGCGGGGTGCCCGGATGGTTCCGCGGCACCGCCCTCGCCGGGGTGAGGCGGTGAGAACAGGGGCGGGGTGGCGACGAAGTCACTCGGGAAAGAGCCGAGTTGAGGACATCGCCCGGCACCCCGCCCCTCGACCCCCAATAAGGGTGCCCCAGGCGACTCATGCGACCTACAGCTACCCGGCCCAAAACTCTTGATCATGGCCTCGGGCCCTGATATTTAGCACACCGCCATCCCAGTGACCATGTGGTGCGCCTGCCGCGTCGCGCCCCTGACACCAGGAAGGGTGAAGTCGCGAGCCGACACGGTCGTGCGGTCACGGCGGCGGGCATCGGGGCGGAACGGTGGACAGGAAGTCGAGGAGGAGTCGCCGGGAGGCGCTCCGCGCCACCATGCGATCGCTTCTGACCTCGGCGATCCTCGTCGCCGCCTACTTCCTGCTCCCGCTCGACTCGGCCTTCACCCTGGGCACGATCCTCGCGCTCGTCGGTGGCATCGTGGTGGTGGCGCTGCTTCTGGCCTGGCAGATCCGCGAGATCACCCGGGCTCCGCGGCCCGAGTTGCGCGCCATGGAGGCTCTGGCGACCACCGCACCGCTCTACCTGCTCCTCTTCGCGACGGTCTACTACCTGATGGAGCACAGCGCGGCGAGCAGCTTCAGCGAGTCACTGTCGCGGGCCGACTCCCTGTACTTCACCATGACGGTCTTCAGCACCGTCGGCTTCGGAGACATCACTCCGCGCAGCGAAACGGCCCGGCTGCTGGTCACGGGGCAGATGACGGTGAACCTGCTGTTGATCGGTGTGGCCGCCCGGCTGCTCGTTTCGGCGGTCCAGCAAGGAAGACTCCAACAGAACCTGCCGGCGCCGGGCGCGATGAGCAACAGGCCCCCGGATGAACGGGAAGCCTGATCCCCGGGTGTACTGACCCCCGGCCTTCAGCGCTCGTGCCTCAGCTCCCGCCCTCGGCGGCGGCCTCCGCCTCGATCTCCTCTTCGGCCACGGCGATCGCGATGCCGAACGCCGCGGCGATGTTGCCCGCCGCCGTCATGACACGGGCCGTACCCACGATGGGGGCGATGGCCACCAGGACGTCCTGCACCGCGGCCATGGTCAGATCGGCCTTGATGGCCGGGTCGATGTGCGCGAGGTAGGAGATGGGCGGTGCGTCCGAGGCCGCGAGCGCCGCGATACGGGTGAGGAGGAGCTGCTCCGTGGGCAGTCCGCAGCGTTCGATGGAGTCGACGGTCATGGCGGCGATGGTGTCCAGGACGGGAGTTTGGGATGCTGTGGTCATGGCGGCCGGCCTCCTGATGCGCTGACGGGGGGCGCTGGAAGCGGAAGGAGTCGCTGTCCGCGGGCGCCACTCTGTGCGTCAACCGTAGGTGCATTTCGGGCAGGGCGCGCGCGGAGCCCGATGGGTCCCGCAGCGCCGTCCTGACCCCGGCCGGCTCCACTGGCGGATCGCCACCCGCGGTCGGGGCAGGCTCTGTTCAACGGGTCCGACACTTCTCGACCCCCTGTCGGACCGGCGCCGGGCCTCGGCCGTCCGTCCGTGGCCGACGGACACGTGGGACGGGTTCGGGCAGCGGCCGGAACCCGTCCCACGTGTCCACGCGGGTCCCGGTCAGGCGCCGACGTACGCCGAGAGGTGTTCGCCGGTCAGGGTGGAGCGGGCGGCGACGAGGTCGGCCGGCGTGCCCTCGAACACGAGCCGGCCGCCGTCGTGACCGGCCCCGGGGCCGAGGTCGATGATCCAGTCGGCGTGTGCCATGACCGCCTGGTGGTGCTCGACGACGATGACCGACTTGCCCGAGTCGACGATCCGGTCGAGCAGGCCGAGCAACTGCTCGACGTCCGCGAGGTGCAGGCCGGTGGTCGGTTCGTCGAGGACGTAGACGCCACCCTTGTCGGCCATGTGCGTGGCGAGCTTGAGCCGCTGTCGCTCGCCGCCGGACAGCGTGGTGAGCGGCTGTCCGAGGGTGAGATAGCCGAGCCCGACATCGGCGAGCCGCCCCAGGATGCGCTGCGCGGCCGGCGTGTGCGCCTCACCGGCGCCGAAGAACTCCTCGGCCTCGTCCACCGACATCGCGAGCACCTCACTGATGTCACGGCCGCCGAGGTGGTACTCCAGGACCGACGCGTCGAACCGCTTGCCCTCGCAGTCCTCGCACGTGGTGGCGACGCCGGCCATCATCGCCAGGTCCGTGTAGATGACGCCCGCGCCGTTGCAGGTGGGGCACGCGCCCTCGGAGTTGGCGCTGAACAGTGCCGGCTTCACGTCGTTGGCCTTCGCGAAGGCCTTGCGGATCGGGTCGAGCACACCGGTGTACGTCGCCGGGTTGCTCCGCCGCGAACCACGGATCGGCGCCTGGTCGACCGACACCACACCCTCACCGGCCGGGATGGACCCGTGCACGAGCGAGCTCTTGCCGGACCCGGCGACGCCGGTGACGACGACCAGTACCCCGAGCGGGATGTCGACGTCGACATCGCGCAGGTTGTTCGCGGACGCGCCGCGGATCTCCAGCGTGCCGGTGGGCTTCCGCAGCGTCTCCTTGACGGAGGCCCGGTCGTCGAAGTGGCGGCCGGTGACCGTGCCGCCGGTCCGCAGGCCCTCGACCGTGCCCTCGAAGCAGACGGAGCCGCCGCCCGTACCGGCGCCGGGACCGAGGTCGACGACGTGGTCGGCGATCACGATCGTCTCCGGCTTGTGCTCCACGACGAGCACCGTGTTGCCCTTGTCGCGCAGCCGCAGCAACAGGTCGTTCATCCGCTGGATGTCATGGGGGTGCAGGCCCGCCGTGGGCTCGTCGAAGACGTAGGTGACATCGGTGAGCGAGGAACCGAGGTGGCGGATCATCTTGACGCGCTGTGCCTCGCCGCCGGACAGCGTGCCCGCCGGCCGGTCCAGGGCCAGGTAGCCGAGGCCGATCTCCACGAACGACTCGAGGGTCTGCTGGAGCGCGGAGAGCAGCGGTGCCACCGAGGGCTCGTCGAGACCGCGGACCCATTCGGCCAGGTCGCTGATCTGCATCCCGCAGGCGTCGGCGATGCTGATCCGCTTGATCTTCGACGAACGGGCGCCCTCGCTGAGCCGGGTGCCGTCGCACTCGGGGCACGTGGTGAAGGCGACGGCCCGGTCCACGAACGCCCGGATGTGCGGCTGCATCGCCTCCTTGTCCTTGGAGAGCATCGACTTCTGGATACGCGGGATCAGACCCTCGTAGGTCATGTTGATGCCCGCGATCTTCATCCTGACCGGCTCGTGGTGGAGGAAGTCGTGCAGTTCCCTCTTCGTGTACTTGCGGATCGGCTTGTCCGGGTCGACGAAGCCCGACTCCTTGTAGAGGCGCATGTTCCAACCGTCCGAGCCGTAGCCGGGGATGGTGATCGCGCCGTCGTTGAGCGACTTGGAGTCGTCGTAGAGCTGGGTGAGGTCGATGTCGGAGACCGCGCCCCGGCCTTCGCAGCGCACGCACATCCCGCCGGTGCGGTTGAAGGTCGCCTTCACCGCCTGCTTGGCACCGCGCTCGACGGTGATGGCCCCGCTCGCCTTGACCGAGGGGACGTTGAAGGCGTACGCGCTGGGCGGGCCGATGTGCGGCTTGCCGAGCCGGCTGAAGAGGATGCGCAGCATGGCGTTGGCGTCGGTGGCGGTGCCGACCGTGGAGCGGGGGTCGGCACCCATCCGCTGCTGGTCGACGATGATCGCGGTGGTCAGACCTTCGAGGACGTCGACCTCGGGCCGCGCGAGCGTGGGCATGAATCCCTGCACGAAACTGCTGTAGGTCTCGTTGATCAGGCGCTGCGACTCGGCGGCGATCGTGTTGAACACCAGCGAGCTCTTGCCCGAGCCGGACACACCGGTGAACACCGTCAGCCGGCGCTTCGGGATCTCGATGCTGACGTCCTTGAGATTGTTCTCCCGCGCGCCGAGCACGCGGATCAGATCGTGGCTGTCGGCACCATGCGGCGCAGGCGGCTGCGTGTCCGTCCTCGTGGCCTTGCTCATCGTGTCTCCATCTGTCGGGCGGGGCCGCCTTCACGGTCTCCGCCGGCATCGCCTGCCTCGATCCAACCAGCTTCGCGCAGTGCGCCGGGTACGCGTTCGCCGACTCCGTCCGCGCGGTCGTGTCCACCGTCCACGGCGTACGTCATCGGCGGTGCCGGCCGACGTGCTGTGCCGGTGTCCGTGCGCCACGCCAGGTGAGGCCAGGTCTTCGGCGCTTCTCGAATCCTGATCGGTCCGGTCACCCGCCGTGGATCCGGTCACCCGCCGTCTGGGGAAGTATCCGGTCCGGGGCGAGAATCGGAGGGTGACCATGCCATCCGAGTCGTCGCCCCTGTCAGGTCAGACTCAGTGCGGCACGCGCGCTCGCAGCCCGTTGCGCGCGTTCCTGCGGACGGAGACCGGCAGCGCCGCCGTGCTGCTCGCCGCCGCTCTGGTGGCGCTGGCCTGGGCGAACATCGGTCCTGACTCGTACGAGACGGTGTGGGGCACCGAGCTGTCGATCCGTATCGGGTCGGGCGGAGTGTCCATGGACCTGCGCGAGTGGGTGAACAGCGGCCTGATGACGCTGTTCTTCTTCGTCGTCGGCCTGGAGGCGCGCCGCGAGTTCGACCTGGGCGAGCTGCGAGAACGCCGCCGGGTCGCCCTGCCGTTGCTGGCGGGTCTCAGCGGCATGATCGTTCCCGTCCTCGTGTACCTGGCCATCACCTCGGGCCATGGCTCCGCGGCGCACGGCTGGGGTGCCGCGATGTCGACGGACACCGCCTTCGCCCTGGGCATGCTCGCCGTCTTCGGCTCACGGCTGCCCACCAATCTTCGGGTCTTCATCCTCACCGTCGCCGTGGTGGACGACTTTCTGGCGCTGGCCGTCATCGTCGTCGCCTACAGCGACACCATCTCGCTGCCCGCGCTGCTGACGGCGCTCGGCCTGTTCGTGGTCGTCCTGCTGCTGCGGCGCACCATCGGCGCGCGGATTCCCTCCCTGTACGGCGTGCTGGGCGTCGCGATCTGGGTGGCGCTCCTGAAGTCGGGCATCGACCCGGTGGTGACGGGTCTCGCGATGGGCATGCTGACGTACGCGTACCCGGCGGAGCGCAGCGATCTGGAACACGCCAGCCGGCTGTTCCGGCGCTTTCGCGAGCAGCCGACCCCGGAGCTGGAGCGCACGGTGCGACGCGGTCTCGCCTCGACGCTCTCCCCGAACGAGCGGCTCCAGCAGATGTTCCATCCCTGGACCAGCTACGTGATCGTGCCGCTCTTCGCCCTCGCCAACGCCGGCATCACCCTGAGCGCCGGTCAGCTCGCCGACGCCTTCACCTCACCGATCACCCTCGGCATCCTCTTCGGCTACCTGCTCGGCAAGCCCGTCGGCATCATCGGCGGCACCTGGCTCACCACGCGCGCCGCCCGAGGACGTCTTCACCCGCCTGTGGGCTGGGGCGCCATCACGGCCGGGGGCACGCTGGCCGGCGTGGGCTTCACCGTGGCCCTGCTGATCGCGTCGCTGGCCTTTACCGGCGACGCCCTGGCGCAGGCGAAGGTCGGCATTCTGGCCGCGGTCGCGGGCTCGTTCCTGCTCACCTGGGTGGTCACCCTGGTGATCGGCGCCCTCACCGCGCGTTCCCGCGCGCGGGCCCTGCTCGGCATCGGCCAGAGCATCGTCGACCTCAGCGAACCCGTCGACGTGGAGCGCGACCATGTGCGCGGGCCGCTCGACGCGCCCGTGACCCTCGTCGAGTACGGCGATTTCGAGTGTCCCTACTGCGGTCTGGCCGAGACCGTGGTGCGCGAACTGCTCGCCGACTTCGGCGACGTGCGCTACGTATGGCGCCATCTTCCGCTCAACGACGTGCACCCCAACGCCCAGCTCGCCGCGCAGGCAGCCGAGGCCGCGGCCCGCCAGAACCGCTACTGGGAGATGCACGACCTCCTCATGGGACACCAGGGCGACCTGGGGCCGAAGGACCTGTTCCGGTACGCCGCTCGCCTCGGCCTCGACAGCGGCCGCTTCCGCGAGGACCTCCGGGACGGCGCGAGCGTGGCCCGGGTGGCGATGGACGTCGAGTCGGCCGATCTCAGCGGTGTTTCGGGCACTCCGACGTTCTTCGTCAACGGCCGCCGTCACTACGGTGCCTACGACATCGCCTCGCTGACGGCGGCCGTGCGCGCCGCGCGCCAGCGGGCCACGCTCACAGGGGCGGGCCAGGAGACCTGAGGCCGGCTCGTGGGTCCCCCCGGCGCGTCCCGCTCGTCGCGGTTCAGGTCGCGCGGGCGCGCAGGCGACGCAGCATGCGGGCGTCCTCGAAGCCCACCGCGCGGGCGGCGGCGTCGACGGTGACGCCGTGGCTGATGAGGTGCTCGGCGCGTTCCAGACGCAGGGCCTGCTGATAGCGCAGCGGTGTGAGGCCGCCGGTGGCGCGGGTGAAGAGGCGGGTGAGGGTGCGTTCGCTGACGCCCACGGCCGCGGCCAGCTCCGGAAGGGGCACCGGCCGGTCGAAGCGGCCGTCGAGCAAATCCTGCGCGCGGTGCACAGTGTCGTCCAGGTGGGACCGGTACCGGAGCATGGCGCTGGCCTGGGGTTCGTGGCCGTTGCGTCGTGCGTAGACCACCATGTCCCGCGCCACCTGCGCGCCCACGGCCGGGCCGTGCCGGGTGGCGATCAGGTGCAGGGCGAGATCGATCCCACTGGCGATGCCCGCCGACGTGACCACCCGGTCGTCCTCGGTGTACAGGACATCGCGGACCACGGCCGCCCGGGGGTAGCGGCGGGCGAGATCGTCCTGGACGTCGTGGTGTGTGGTGCAGCGACGGCCGTCGAGCAGCCCGGCCCGGCCGAGCGCGTCGGCTCCCGCGCAGACACTGGCGACGGTGCCGCCCCTCGCGTGATGGTCCCGGAGGACCTGCAGACTGGCCTCACCGACGAGAGGGCCGTCGGTGAGGGTGAGCGCCCGCCAGCCGGGCACGAGGATCAGATCGTCGGGACCGAGCTCGGGCCAGTCGAGCCGGGTCACCAGCGGCACCCCCTGAGCGGTGGGGATCCGGGGCTGCTCGGCGACGTAGTCGAGGGTGTACGGGTGCCCGAAGTCGGAGGCCGTGGAGAAGACCTGCGCGGGGCCGGCCAGGTCCAGCAGATGGACTCCGGGCACCAGGAAGAAGACGATGTGGCTCACGATCCGGTCATCATGCCCGAGACGCGGCCGAGGTCTCCAGATCGTCGACCGTGGCGATGGTGGCGAAGCGCCCGGCCAGGGCGTACTCGGTGCGCCTGATGACCTCCTCGGCACCGAGGGTTCGGGGGTCCGCCAGCAGTTCGGCCACGCTCTGGTCCGCGGGCGCGTCCCGGTGCGGGATGGGGTTGGTCGCGGTGGCGTCGGAGACGAAGGTGACCTGGTAGCCGAGGTCGCTCGCGAGGCGGGTGGTGGTCTCCACGCACTGCTCGGTGCGGATTCCGCAGACGGTGAGCTCGCGGACACCGCGTTCGGTGAGGAGCTGCTGCAGGTTGGTGGTGGTGAAGGCGTTGTGCGAGGTCTTGTGGATCAGCGGTTCCCCGTCCTGGCGCCGGAGCTCCTCCATGAGCCGGACATGGCCGAGGGCGGGGTCGAACACGTCGCCGCTGCCGGGCTCCGAGTGCAGCACCCACACCACCGTGTCGCCGGCGCTGCGGGCGAGCGTGACCAGCCTGTCCACCTGGTCGGTGATCTTCGGGTTGGAGATGGTCTCCCACAGGGGTCGGGCGCGGAAGGATTCCTGGACATCGATGACGATCAGTGCTCGGGTCATGCCTCCACTCTGACCGGACCGCGCACCAGGGGACAGACCTCATCGGGTCCGGGTGCGGACCGATCCGGTCACTCCGGAAGCCGGTCCGGCGCATGCACCATGATTCCGGCGGCTCGGGCCAGGACGCGGGCCGTGCGCTGTCCTGTCGACAGGACGCGTTCGGCCGTGGCGGGGCGACAGCGCCCGAGCTCGGGAACGTATTCGGTCATGACCACACCGGCGTGATCGGCGTCCGTCTCGACCAGGGTCACCGGCCGGTCCCGCTGCTCAAGGGCCTCGTGCAGCGCGCGCGACTGCCGGATGTCCACGACCGTGTCGGCGGTGCCGTGCACCAACCAGACGGGTACGTAAGGCGTACAGCGGTCGGCATCACTTCGTACGAACAGTCGGCCATGAAGCCGACCCCGGGCCGCACGCTATCAACCGGCCGACCAGGCACATGAGGCCATGACGACACACACATGAACACGGGGGCAGACATGTACGCACATGAACAAGGGCACAAGCACTTGAGAACATGCGACATGCGCCGGTCCCGGTCGGCGCTCGGTTGGGCATCCGAGGGGCGAGGGGGTCTTTGCGACACGGCCACGCCGCGACCTAGTAGTGCCTGGTCAGGTTGATATGGATGTTGGTATGTCGCGGTGGCAGGTGGGGCAGGCGCCGGTCCAGAGGGCGAGGAGTGTCTGCAGC
>NZ_JBVHQB010000028.1:0-96466 GCF_055567635.1 Streptomyces sp. NPDC026500
AAACGCCCGGTTACATTCCGAACCCGGAAGCTAAGCCTCACAGCGCCGATGGTACTGCAGGGGGGACCCTGTGGGAGAGTAGGACGCCGCCGAACGAATTTTGAAGAAAACCCCCGTACCGGGAAACCGGTCACGGGGGTTTTCTGCGTTTACGGCCATTTTCCCGGACCTCCTATTCCGGATCTCCTATTGCGTACCTCGTATGCCTCATACCCTGTCTTCCTCGTACCCCGTCTCCCTCAATACCCCGTACGCCCCGCAGCCGGCATGTCCCGTACCTCCTGGGCGGTGTCTTCAACGGACGACGGTGGAGTCGACCGACACGAGCCGGTCGATGTCCTCGGCCGCGTCCGCTCTCGCCTGGGCGGCCTGGGGCATCCGCTCGAACGTGCCGTCCAGGGCCCACCGCCGGAACCGGGTGTGCAGTGTGGCCCACGGGCCGTACCGCTCGGGCACGTCCCGCCAAGCGGTCCCGGTACGGAACTTCCACACGATCCCGTTGAGCACCGTGCGGTCGTCCAACCGCTTCCTGCCCCGCAACGACTCGGGCGGCAGCGGCCGGACGAACTCCCACTCCGCATCCGACAGTTCATGGCGACGTATCACCCGACCGTGATCCACCACTCAAGATCATTTGAAGGCGCCGCCCGGAGCGGACCGTGTTCCGGCCGGGCCGCCATGGTTCGCGAGTCCGGGCCCCGTCCTCGTCTCAGTTTCTGCGGCGCCGCGCGACGACGAACAGGGGGCCGCCCGTGATCAGGGCGACCCCGGCCGCCGCGGCCGCGTACCAGGGCAGCGCGCCGGTGCCCGTGTCGGCCATCGAGCCCTGCCCCGTGCTGCCCGAAGCCGCGGTGCCGGAGCCGGCCGAGGCGGAGCCGGAGGTGCTGCCGCCGGATCCGGAGCCGCCGCCGGAGCCGGAGCCGCCCCCTGAGGAGGAGCCGGAGCCGTGGCCCTGGGAGCCGTCGGCGGTCACCGTGATCGCCGCGGTGTTGTCCTTGGCGTTGCTGTCCTGGTGCGGCAGCGTCACCTTGATGGAACCGGGTGCGAGGTCGGCCGGCTTGTCGATGCGGAGGTCGAACACGAACGGCGTGAGCTGTCCGGCGTCGAAGTACGAGTCGTTCGGGTCCTGGTAACAGGTGTAATGGGGGGCGCCAGGCTTGCCCCAGTGCCGGTCGTTGTCCGACGAGTGCCGGTCGTCGTCCCAGCGGCAGAGGTTCGGGACCTTCACCGCCGTCGTGCCGGGTGGGATCGTCACGTGGGCCTCGGAGGTCGGGCCGTCGGTGGGGCCTTCGCCGCGGTCGTACTGCTCGATGGAGGCGGGCCCGTTGTTCCGGACGCCCAGCTTCGCCTCCACCACCTGGCCGGCCGTGCCGTGGACGGTGGTCCCCAGCGCTTCGAGGTCGAAGGGGTTGTTCGTGTAGACCCAGCCGGTCCCGTAGTTCCGGTTGAACGGCTTGGGGCCGTCGGCCCGGGGGGTGACTTCCAGCGCCCGCCCGGTGCCGCGGTGGACGTCGGTCAGATTCAGGTGCTTGTAGTCGTATCCGTCGGTCGTGCCGTACACGGCCACGGACCACCATTCGACCCTCGCGGTCCTGCCGACCTTCGCCGAGAAGTCGTCGAGGTCATAGGAGCCGCCCGCTGTGACTGGGGTCTCGACGTAGCAGCGAGCCCCGACGCCGGCGCCGGCGTCCCCTATGCGGCCGTACTCGCAGTTGCTGAACTCCTTGCCGAACGACAGCCCCTGGCTGACGCGCATGGCGATGTAGACGCCGTTCAAGGGCCGGGAACTGAAGTTCGTGAAGCCGAGTTCGGGACGCACTGTCTCGCCGGTCTTCAGCCGGGTGTCGCTGGGGGTGCTCCGGTCGAGGAGCGGGCCCATGTCCGGCACCTCCGCCCTGAGCGTCGTCCCGCCGAGCGTTGTGTCACCGGCTTCGGCGGAGATCCGGACGTCGCCCGTGAAACCGGGATGCCCGGGCGAGAGGGTCTGGAATTGCAGGGTAAGGCCATGCATGACGTCGCCTGGCTGAAGTGGTTTGCCGTAGTTCAGCTTCTCGCCGTCGCACACGTACAGGAGCTGCTGCTTCTCGACGCAGGCGGCAGGGGGCTGCTCCAGGCTCATCTGGCCTTTGACGGCCGTGGCGTCGACTGTCACCGTGAAGTCCGTCAACTGCTGCGCCCCGGTGTTGCGAGCGTACAGGTAGGCGGTGGCGTGTTCACCTTGATACGGCTGCACCTGCAGCGGGTTGCCACCCTCGGCGACCGTGAACTCCAGTGTCTGCGCGGTCTCCGCGGCCTGGCCGAGGGAGGGTGCGCCCAGGGTCAGCAGGCCCGTCGCGAAGGCGGTGGCACTGGCCAGGAGGGCGTTACGGGGCAGAGGTCTCGGCACGGGTGCTCCTTCGGCGGACTTACGTTGAGGCGGACCGGCAATCCGATCGGCCACTCAGATCGCCGAGCGCGGGCAAAGGTTGTACGAACTCGATCCGGGTCAAACACCTCGGGGAACCCGCCAGTAACAGGCAGGAAATAGCACCGGCGGCACGGCACGGCACGGCGGATGGAACTCATGATGAGCCTTCACGAACGAGCCGCAACTGGGCAATGCTCCCTCACTCAGATGCCCTCCTGCCGCCCGCCCCCGGGCGCACGGGTGCGAGCAGCCTGGCTCGCCACGCCCCTCCGCAGCCGGACGCCGTGACGACGTAGCCGGGCGGCGGGCGGCGGCACGCTCCGGCTCAGCCGGGACGGCTGGGCCTGCACGAGCGCGAGGGTCTCACCCTCTGCCGCCTTGAGAGGGCCGGGGCTGGCGTGGGTGTGGCTGGGCGTTGTTGTGAATGGCGGGCTGGAGGACGGGAAAGGGGGCGGTCTCCTCGTGGAGACCGCCCCCTTTCCCGTGGTGCGGTTACTTCAGGCGGGACGACGCGACGATCGAGACGATGTGCGCGGGCACGAGCAGCCACACGATGGCCGTCACGGCGACGGTCGCGATCCGCGTGGCTGTCAGGTCGCCGGCCGCCAAGTCGATGACCGCGGTGACGAGCAGCAGGATGGTGCACTCGATGCCGTTGACCAGGCGGTGGAGACCCACGGCCGAGGCCAGCCGGCGGATCTGGGCGAGACCGCTGGAGCGCGGGACGACGGAATGGTCGGTCGCCTTCTCCATGCCGCTGTCGGAGCGGGCCACGTGGACGAGGTCGGAGGACGACTTCAGGAGAAGGACGCCGATGGCCGCGGCCAGGCCCGCCACCAGATAGGGGTCGAGGCCGAGTTGGGAGGCGCGGATGCCCATGCCGACCACGACGGCGGCGTCGGCGAGGTAGGCGCCGAGCCGGTCCAGGTAGACGCCGAGCGGGCTGAACTGGCGTCGCCAGCGGGCGACTTCACCGTCGACGCAGTCGAGCAGCAGATACAGCTGCATGAAGAGGACGGAGAGCACGGCGCCGCCGAGGCCCGGCAGGATCAGGGCGACTCCGGAGAGCATCCCCGCGAAGACCATGATCACGGTGATCTGGTTCGGGGAGATACGGGCGTCGACGAGGTGGCGGGTCACACGCAGGGAGAGTGACCTCATGTAGAGGCGGCCGGCCCAGTGTTCCGCCCTGCTGTCCAGCTTGCCCGCAGGGTGAATGACGCTGCGGAGTTCATCTAGTTGGACTTTGGGCATGCGGCGTTCTCCCTGGCGAGCTGGCACTGGATCGGGCGGCTGGCAATGTCGTACAGGGAAGAGCATGACGGGGGTCCCGGCGAAGGTGATCGGCAGGGTGGAAATCAGGTGATCGTTGTCGTACGCGCGTACTACGGTGACCGCCATGACCCCCAAGACCCACGTGTTCCGTTCCATACGCCCCGACGAGTGGGGTCAGGTGAAGCAGCTCAGACTCGACGCCCTGCGGGATCCCGTCGCGCACCTCGCGTTCCTGGAGACCTACGAGGACGCGGCCGCCAAGTCCGATGCCTTCTGGCAGGACCGGACGGCCGGGGCGGCCGCCGGTGTCGTCGAGCGGCAGCAGATCGTGGCCGTGGGCGAGGACGGGGTGTGGGCCGGGTCCGTGACCGTGCTGGTCGAGGAGGCCGGGGCGCGGGATGCGTTCGGCGCGGTGGCCGAGCGGAGCCAGGGGCATCTGGTCGGGGTCTTCGTGCGACCCGAGTACCGGGGGAGCGAGGCCGGGGTGACCCGGGCACTCTTCGACGCCGCTCTCGCGTGGTCCTGGGGGATCGGGCTCGAGCGCGTGCGGCTCTTCGTGCACGAGAAGAACGGCCGCGCCGAGGCGTTCTACCGGAAGACGGGTTTCCTGCCGACCGGACAGACGGTGCCGATGCCCGGGGACACCGGGGAGTTGGAGCTGGAGTTCGTGATCACTCGCGGGTAGGGCGGTCGGCGGGCCTCAGGCGTCAGGCGTCAGGCGGCAGGTCGGCACCGGCACCAGACCTCCGGCCGCGTCAGACCTGCAGCGGCAGTGGACCGTCGGGCCGCGTCAGATCTGCAGCGGCACCGGACCGTCGGGCCGCATCAGACCTGCATGCCCGTCTGACCTGCATGCCCGTATGACCGGCATCTGCATCTGACCGGCAATCCGCATCCGACCGGCATCCGCGTCATACCGGAAGCTCGTACTGCGGCCAGCGTGACCGGAGTTGTTCGCGGGAACGGAGGAGGGCCAGGGTCGGCAGGCCGCGAGCCGGGCCCGTGGTCAGGAGTTCCGGGAGCTGGGGGAGCGGGGCCACGGCCGCGATGTCGTCGAGGACGAGGGTGAGTGGTGGGTCGAGGCGACCGGAGGATGACCGTTCGGCCATGCGCCGGCCACGCTCGACCACGCTTGAGGCGAGGGCCGTCAGGAGCGGCATGGCGCCGGGGCTCGCTTTGGGGTCCTCGATGGGTTCACCGACCAGATAAAGCGTGCCCCCTTCATTGACGAAGGAATCCAAGGCGAGGCTGTCATTTCGGTTCGGAGTGCAGGATTCGCGGATGTTGACCGTGCCGAACGCCGCAAGGGCACGTGCCGTCAGCTCCTGCGCGATGTCCCGGCGTTCGGGGTGCGAGACGAGCGCGGCCTCCAGCTCGCCGGCGGCGCCGGACGCGGCCTTGGGGTTCGTCCGCAGGGCCCGTACGGCGTCCTGCACCTGTGCACCCTGGGCCCAGCGGTGGACATGGCGGAAGGGCTTGCCCTCCACCGCGGCGGCGTGCAGATAGCTGCGCATGAGCGTTTCCGCGACATCGGCCATCGCCTGGTCCGCCTTGGCGGTGGGGCGTACCGGGGCGAGGAGAGCGGTCGCCCTGGACGCCGCCGTCTCCTTGTCCTCGCAGCCGGTCGTGGGGGACCAGTGGAGCCGGGCCGGGGTGTCGCAGAGGTGGGCCGGGTCGTAGAGGAGGACGGGGCCCAGCTTGGCGCGGGCGTCCTTGGTCTCCGACCAGGTGCGGGGGTCGGAGGTGACGACGAGGGCCGGGCCCTCCGCGTCGCGTACGGCCTGGGCGGCGGTGAGGTGGCGGGTTTCGGCGGGGGCGAGGACGACCGCGCGGGTGGACGGCCACGCGGGTTTCGGCTGGGGTGCCGTGGCGGCCAGGGAGGCCGCGGCCTCGGCGGGAACGGCCTCGGAGGCGGCGGTGTCCCGGGCGCCCGCGTGTTCGCGTCTCTGTGAACCCGCATGTCCGCGCACCTGTTCGCGTGCCGGTTCGCCCATACCTTCGCGGGCCTGGGCGCCCGCCCGCTCGCCCTCGGCCGCTCGGTAGGCCGTCTCCAGGGGCTGTGCGGGCATCGGTTGCGCCGGCAGCGGCTGCTGTTCCGTCCTGGCCGTCGGCACCACCGGATCAGGGGTGTCCGTGGACGCGGCGGTCGCCGTGGCCTTCGCGGGCCTTCGCGCCCGGCCCGCCCGCCACCGTGCCACCGTCCCCATCACGAACACCGCGAGGACCAGCAGCACCATCAACTGACCGATGAACAGGCCCCAGAAGAGGCCGTAGCCGGACAACTGGGCGGCGGGGGTGTCGGGCCAGGCGCCGGCGATGTCGTGCGGCGCGCCGATCAGATGCCGCATGGCCAACGGCGTACGGGTGAAGGTGATCGCGTCCGGCCAGGCGCCGCGGGAGAACCAGCCCGCCAGGCCTGTCGCCGTCCACACCATCAACGTCATGCCGAGGAGGAAGCCCAGCACCCCGATCAGCAGGCCGTCGGGGATGCCGCCGGCCCCCTCGCGCCGGGGGTCGTACCGGTCGTCGTGCCGGTCGGGGTGCTGTCCCATCTCACGCCACCGTGGACTCGGTGGAGCCGTCGAGATCGCTGAGGTGCTGCTCCATGAAGGCCGCCGCCCGTTCCTCGGCCTCCAGTTCGGCGGCGCGCATCGCGTCGTCGGAGATGAGGTCGGCGGACGACTGCGTCATCGCCCGGTCGGTGAAGACCAGCGGGCGTTCGGTTTCCGTGATGAGGTGCTTGACCACCTGGACGTTGCCGTTGACGTCCCAGACCGCGATGCCCGGGGTCAGCGTCGGGATGATCTCGACCGCCCAGCGGGGCAGGCCGAGCACCCGGCCGGTCGACCGTGCCTCGTCCGCCTTCTGCGCGTAGATGGTCCTCGTCGACGCCATCTTCAGGATCGCGGCCGCCTCCTTGGCCGCCGCTCCGTCGACCACGTCCGACAGATGGTGGACCACCGCCACGAAGGACAGGCCGAGGCGGCGCCCGAACTTCAGCAGCCGCTGGAACAGCTGTGCCACGAAGGGGCTGTTGATGATGTGCCACGCCTCCTCCACCAGGAAGATGCGCTTCTTGCGGTCGGGCCGGATCCAGGTGTGCTCCAGCCACACACCCACGATCGCCATCAGGATCGGCATGGCGATGGAGTTCCGGTCGATGTGCGACAGGTCGAAGACGATGAGGGGGGCGTCCAGGTCGATGCCCACCGTCGTCGGGCCGTCGAACATGCCCCGCAGGTCACCGTCGACCAGCCGGTCCAGGACCAGTGCCACGTCCAGGCCCCAGGCCCGTACGTCGTCTATGGCGACGTTCATCGCCTCGGCCGACTCCGGTTCGGGGTGGCGCAGCTGCTCGACGATGTCCATCAGCACCGGCTGGCGCTCGACGATCGTCTCGTTGACGTAGGCGTGCGCGACCTTCAGGGCGAAGCCGGACCGCTCGTCGAGGCTGTGCCCCATCGCGACCTCGATGATGGTGCGCAGCAGCGCGAGCTGGCCCGTCGTCGTGATCGTCGGGTCGAGCGGGTTGAGGCGGATTCCCATGTCCAGGGCGGCCGTCGGGTCGAGCCGGATGGGAGTTATTCCCAGCTCCTGCGCGATGAGGTTCCATTCGCCGACACCGTCCTCGCCCTGGGCGTCGAGGACGACGACCTGGCGGTCGCGGAAGCGCAACTGCCGCAGGACGTACGTCTTCTCCAGGGCCGACTTGCCGTTGCCGGACTCTCCGAGGACCAGCCAGTGCGGGGCCGGGAGCTGCTGCCCGTACAACTGGAAGGGGTCGTAGATGTACCCCTTGCCGGAGTACACCTCGCGGCCGATGATGACGCCCGAGTCGCCGAGGCCCGGTGCGGCGGTGGGCAGGTAGACCGCCTGCGCCTGGCCCGTGGACGTGCGCACGGGGAGGCGGGTCGTCTCGACCTTGCCGAAGAGGAAGGAAGTGAAGGCGTCCGTAGCGGCGGACAGCGGATCCCGCATCAGTGCATCAGCCCCTACCTGCGGATTCCGGTGGCGAACGGCAGTGTGTTGACGAAGGCCCGGTGGTGCTCGCGGTCGCACCACTCCAGTTTCAGATACGACTTGCCGGCCGAGGCGCGGATGGTGCGCTTGTCGCGCGCGAGTGCCTCGGGGTTGCGGGAGGACACGGTGATGTAGCCGACGAGGTTGACGCCCGCGGCGCCGCTCGCGAGGTCCTCGCCGCGCTGGTCGAGGCGGTTGTGCGAGGCGATGTCGCGCGGGTCGACGGTCCGGTTCATCTTGGCGGCGCGGCTGGCCTCGGCCTCGTCGTTCGTCTTCTCGGTCAGCATGCGTTCGATGGCGACCTCGGTGGGTTCGAGGTCCATGGTCACGGCGACCGTGCGGATGACGTCGGGGGTGTGGACGAGCAGCGGGGCGAGGAAGTTGACGCCCACCGGGGTCATCGGCCACTCCTTCACCCAGGCCGTGGCGTGACACCAGGGCGCGCGGGTGGAGGACTCGCGGGTCTTCGCCTGGAGGTACGTCGGCTCCATGGCGTCGAGCTCGGCCGGCCAGGCGTTGCGCTTGGTCATCGCCTGGATGTGGTCGATGGGGTGGTCGGGGTCGTACATCGAGTGCACGAGGGAGGCAAGGCGTCCCTGACCGAGCGGCTGCCGTACGCGGATGTCGGCTTCCTGGAGCCGGGAGCAGATGTCGGTCAGCTCGCGTGCCATCACGACGGCGAGTCCGGCGTCCCGGTCGACCTTCCGGCCGCCCTGCGGTCGCGCCGCGCGCGCCATGGCCTGTGCCTCGGCGGCCAGCTCACGCGAGTAGTGCATGCAGGCGACGAGATAGGCCCGGTGCTGCTCACTGCTCGTGGACACCATCGACTGGAGCTGGTCGTAGGACTGCTGGAGCCATCCGGGAGCCCGCTCGTCCCCGCGTACGGAGACGTCCTTGGCGTGGGCGTCCGGGTCGGCGGGGAGGGTGCGGGCGAGCATCTGGAGGCGGGTGACGAAGCCGTCTCCGTTCGCCACGTGCTTGAGCAGCGTGCCGAAACGGTCGACGAGGGCCTCCTGGTCCTCGCTGTCGCGCAGACCGACGCCCGGTCCCTCGATCTCGATCGCGGCCGTCACGGTCCGCCGGTCGGCGTGCAGCAGCACGGCGATCTCGTCGGGTCCGAACGGGGCGGCGAGCCAGGAGATCCGCCCGATGCCCGGCGGCGGTCCGATCTCGACCTCTTTGCCCTCGAGGCGGGTGCCGGCCTCCATCACCTGACTGCGGTACGCCGTTCCCTGGCGCAGGCTCCGCTTGTAACTGCGGTTGATCTCGAACCACTTGTAGAACGTACGGCGCTTGTACGGGATGTACACCGCGGCGAGCGCGAGCAGCGGGAAGCCCATCAGCAGCACGATCCGCAGGGAAAGCACCGGGACGAGCAGGCCGCACATCATGCCCAGGAACGCGCCCCCGATGATGAGCGCGATCTCGCCGGACTCACGGTTCCGGCCGACGATCGCGTTCGGCCGGGCGCGGCCGATCAGATATGTACGGCGGGGCGTGACCGGATGGGACAAGTGGGACTCGGTCGTCAACGCCCTTCACCTCCCGTGCGGTTGGTACTGCTGTTGCGGGTATTGCTCGCGTGCGGGGTGTTGACCGGGCTGGTACGCGGCGGTGGGGCGGCGGAGGGGACGGATCCGCCGCCTCCGTTCGGCGTACGGGTGCTGTGCGCGGCCACACCGCCGGACGCGGGGTTGGCGGGGCGGGGCTGGCCGTTGCCGCCTCCGCCGCCGCCACCGTTGTTGTCGGCGCGCGTGCTGTGCGTCTTGATGCCCTGGGCGACCAGGGTGGCCGGCGAGCTGATCACGGCTGCGGCCTTGCCTTCGGCGCCCTGCATGATGCGGTTGTTGCGGGAGCCGGCGATCTCGTCGCCGAAGCCCGGTACGAAGCGGTAGATCATCGCGCTGGCGAAGATGGCGAGCAGGATGATGGCGAGCCCGGAGACGACGGCGGAGAACGCGTCGGGTCCGTTGTCGGAGCTGAGGGCTCCGGCGAGGCCGAGCACGATCACGATGACCGGTTTCACCAGGATCACCGCGATCATGATGCCCGCCCAGCGGCGGACGTGGCCCCACAGGTTCTTGTCGACGAGGCCCGCGTAGACGACGGTGCCGAGGAGGGCGCCGACGTAGAGCAGGGCGGCCCGGATGACCAGCTCCAGCCAGAGGATTCCGGCGGCGAGGATCGAGACCATCGAGACGACGATCAGCATGATGGGGCCGCCGCCGATGTTGCCGCCCTTGTTCAGGGCGCCGGAGAACGTCCCGAAGAACGCGTCCGTCTGGTTGCCGGTCGTCTTGGCGAGCACCTCCGTCACGCCGTCCGTGGCCGACACCACCGTGTAGAGGATCAGCGGGGTGAACGCCGAGGCCAGCACGGTCAGCCAGAGGAAGCCGATCGCCTCGGAGATGGCCGTGCTGAGGGGGACACCCCGCACCGCCCGCTTCGTCACGGCCAGCAGCCACAGCAGCAGCGTCAGGATCGAGGACGCCGCGAAGACGACGGCGTACTGCTGGAGAAACTTGGGGTTCGTGAAGTCGACGTTGGCGGTCTCGTTCACGGCGGCGGAGAGTTTGTCGACGGTCCAGGAGGCGGCGTCGGCACAGCCCTTCGCCAGGGAGGACAGCGGATCCAGGGTCGAGCCGACCCCGGGATCCCCACTGAGGCCCGACTTGCCGGATCCCTTGGTGCCGCTGTCGCAGTACTTTCTGGCAGGGCCGCGGACGAGTTCACAGGGGTTGCGGCTGGGAGTCGGGCTGGGGGCCGCGACCGCCTTGGTGGCCAGCAGGATGGCAGCCGACTGCATCGCTGCCACCGTGGCGGCGAGCGAGAGGACACGGCGCGGCTTGTTAGCGGGCATACGTGAACCCTCCGTACTCCTCGACGGCCTTGGTCATGTCGTCCGCGGTGGAGGCCTTCTGGTCCCGTCCGACCGGGACAGGACCGTCCTTCTGAGTGAAGTCGGTGACTTTCCAGTCCCCGTTGACCCACTTCAGCTGGTAGGTCGTCGTGTACCAGCTCTCCGACACAGGGTTGGTGGACCCGTCACCGGACAGGCCGAAAAGCGATGTGTACCAAAGTTCGACCGTGGCGCTGTCCGTGCTGGAAGCCTTGAGCTTGGTGCCGACCGGGATGATCCGCGAGATGAAGGTCTGACCGGCCGGCGCGGCACCGTTCTTGTCCAGGCCGATGTTGGTCAGGAACTTCTCGCTGGAGTACGCCGCGTCCAGGTCGGGCTGTCGTGCGGCGGCCACAGCGGGTGCGTACACGGCGTCGACGATGGCGTGCCGCTGATCGGTGTTGAACATGCCGGTCGAGCCCAGCGCGACCCCGTAATTGGTTGCCGCGCTCTGCGCGCCCTGGGTGGTGTGGGGGAAGCCGGTCGGGATGCCCGCGGCCTTGGAGGTCACCGGGTGGTCGCCGGAGGCCGCCGTGGGGGACGTCTTCGCCTCGTCGCCGCTGCTGCCGCCCGAGGAGGCCGTGTTGTCGCCGCGGTTCGCGAAGGCGATCGCGGCGATGAGGAGGACGACCACGCCGACGACCGTGATCAGGCTCCGCGAGGAGGATCCGCGCCCGCGCCGCGCGCCGCCGTAGACGTCGCCCGGGCGGTCGGGCAGGCGGGTGCGGGTCTGGCCGGAGCCGCCGTACCCCCCGTCCTCGCCGCGCGGGCCGTCGCCGTACCCGGGTTCGTCACCGAGACTCATGCCGCGTACGCCCCCTCAACCTCTCGCTGAACCAAGTAGTACGACGGTAGCCGTGCTGGTTCCCGCGCGGGCGCGGTGTGGTGACTCGACATCAGGGAAACGCAACCTCAGCCGGTGGGCACGACGGACGGGTGGGTCGATGGAGAGAGATTCCGGGCGCGCCCGGCCGGGGACTGACGGTGCGCCGGGTGCGGCGCGGCCCGGCCGGGCTACACGGCCATGCCGTACACGATGGTGAAGAGCGTGCCGAGGGAACCGATGATGAAGACTCCCGTGAGCCCGGCGATGATGAGGCCCTTGCCCTGTTCGGCGCTGAAGGTGTCGCGGAGGGCGGTCGCGCCGATGCGCTGTTTGGCCGCACCCCAGATCGCGATGCCGAGGCAGAGCAGGATGGCGACCGCCATCACCACCTCGACCATCACCTTCGCTTCGTTGCCCAGGCTGCCGAAGGGACCCCAGTCCGGGGCGATTCCACCGATGATTGTGTTGATGTCGCCCTTGTCGGCTGCGAAAAGCATGTAAGTCACCGCCCCTAGTGGGTAGTTCTGCACCCCCTGCCATTGCGCGCAGAGGTCGGGCCCATTCTCGCCGACAATGGCGCCGTCGCATGTCGACTTGACGTCATTGGTTGGCGGGATTCGTACGAATTCCTTGTCACCGGCGTACGCGGGACCCTCTCGGGAGGCGTGCGGCGGTATACGAAGAGTCGTATCGTCACTCTGTGTATCACGGCCGGTCACGCCGGGCAATGAAGTGGAAGCGAAACCTGGCGTGTGGTTCCGTCGTTGTGCCCTTCTACGGCTCACGCGCGCGGGCGAATTCGAACGGACGCGGCCCCGCTGTACGGCCTCTGACGGTCCGTCGAGCCGGTGTTCCCCGGGTCGTCGCGTCTGCGCGGGGTGGACGCCGTACGCCGAGCCGGTGCCCCGAAGGCTATCGCTCCGCCCCGTGCGCGAGGAACGGGCCGCGGCTGGTTGCCGCGGCCCGTTCGCCGGGTGGTGCCGGGGAACCCCACGTCTCCCGGCGGCCGCCCGCACTCCGGAGGTCAGCCGGTGAAGGCGGTGACACCCTCCGGGGTGCCCCAGCCGGTCGGGCCGTCGTAGCCCGTGGTCGCGGTGCAGAGGTAGCTGGTGGTGCAGGTGCCGTTGTTGCCCGAGGTCACGTCGTTGAGCGCCGAGGTGCCGGCCGCCGTGTACGGGAACTTCGCCGGGTAGGAGCCGCTGGACGGGGTGCCGCCGAGGGCGTAGACGCCCGCGATGATGGGTGACGAGGCGCTCGTGCCGCCGAACGTGTACCAGCCCGCCGTGATGCCGTACGAGTCGTACACCGCGACGCCGGTGGCCGGGTCGGCGACCGCCGAGACGTCGGAGATGGTGCGCTTGGAGCAGCCCGTGTCGGTCTGCCAGGTCGGCTTGGTGTCGTACGCGGAGCAGCCGGAGCCGGTGCCCTCGGTGCTGCTGGTCTTCCAGACCGACTCGGTCCAGCCGCGGGTGGTGGAGGTCGCCTTGGTCAGCGCGGTGCCGCCGACGGAGGTGACGTACTGCGAGGCGGCCGGGTACTCGGCGCCGTAGCCCGCGTCGCCCGCGCTCACGGTGATGGCGACACCGGTGTGCTTGAAGTACGAGGTGTCGTAAGAGGTGTCGGAGGACGACTCGGAACCGCCGTAGCTGTTCGAGACGTACTTCGCGCCCAGGGTGACCGCCTCGTTCACGGAGGTGCCGAGGTTGGCCATCGTGGCGGACTTGGCCTCGACGAGGAGGATGTTGCACTTCGGGCAGATGGCGCTCGCCATGTCGAGGTCGAGGGACTCCTCCTCGGCCCAGCCGCTGTCGCTGGACGGCAGTGAGGTGGTCGAGCCGGTCTGGCTGACCTTCTTGAAGCAGCCGTTGGCGGTGGTGCACGCCGTGAGGCCGTAGTACGAGCGGTAGGTCGCGAGGTCTGCCTCGGCGTTGGGGTCGTTGTAGGCGTCGACGATGGCGATGGTCTCGCCCGTGCCGTTGGCGGCGGCCGCGGAGGTCAGGCCGTACGCGGCCCGGAGGTCCGTCGGTCCGAATCCGGACGGCGTGGAGGCGTCGGCGGCCTTGGGGGTGACGCCCTTGGCGAAGGCCTTCTCCGCCGTGTACTCGGTGACCCCGCCGGTGACCCGCTTGGCGTCGCAGGCGGCGACATCGGGCTTGGTGGGCGTCGCGCACGCCCTGGTCCAGCTGACGTGCGGGGTGACCTTGGCGGCGCCGGTACGGGCGTCTGCGGTCCCGGCGGCGCCGAGGCCCGCGAGGACGAGGGCGGCGACGCCGAGGACGGCCGCGCCGGTTCGGCGCCAACTGCCGCGCGTCGGGCCGGCGGAAGGTCTCTGGGGGAGAGTGGTGCGCAACGGACAGCCTCCTGGAAGTGGTTGGCAGGGGCAGTGCGGGTGCGCCGCCGGTGCGGTGTCCCCGGCGGTGGGCCGTGCGGCCCGCGGACGACCATCCCTTGTTGAGTACGCGACAACAAGAGGCTTATGGAAGCCTTGCTTCCGCCTTACTGAACACGGCAGGAGCGTGACCTCCCCATGGCCCCCGGATGGCTGGAGGCTGACGGCCGCTTGACCCAACTCACAGCCCGTTCAGGGGAATTGCACTGGTGGCGCTGTCGCGTTCTCCGGACGGTCGTGCGCTTTCGTGATAGGGCACGCCCTGGGGGCCGAGCCGGTGCGGGGGAGCGGGAGCGTCGCCCGAGGGAGTCCGGCGACGGCAAGGCAAGACCTCCGGAGGAGCAACCGTGATCGACGTGAACCACCAGATCAACGCCGTGCGCCGCACCGTCGGCACACGCGACTTCAAGGCGGGCGCGGTCCGCGTGGTGACGCTGAGCCAGACCTACGACGCGACGGTCGAGGACGTCTGGGACGCCTGCACCAGCGCCGAGCGCATCCCCCGCTGGTTCCTGCCCGTCTCCGGTGACCTCCGCCTCGGCGGGACCTACCAGCTGGAGGGCAACGCGGGCGGCACGATCGAGCGGTGCGAGCCGCCGGAGAGCTACGCGGCGACCTGGGAGATCGGCGGCGACGTCAGCTGGATCGAGGTGCGGGTGACCCCGGAGGGGGACCGCACCCGGTTCGAGCTCGACCACATCTCCCGCGTCGGCGACGAACGCTGGGCGCAGTTCGGGCCCGGCGCGGTCGGCGTCGGCTGGGACCTCGGTCTGATGGGCCTGGCCGGCCACCTCGGTTCGCCGGGCGGCTCCGTGGAGCCGAAGGAGAGCATGGCCTGGCTGGGGTCCGACGAGGGCCGCCGCTTCATCACGCTGAGCAGCGAGAGCTGGTACGAGGCGAATGTCGCCGCCGGTGAGCCGGAGGACGGTGCCCGGGGCGCGGCGAACCGGACCACGGCGGCGTACACGGGCGCCGAACCGGAGTGAGGCCGCCCGCTCTCACCTCATGAGCGGCCCTCGGCGGGAGCCGGGGGCCGCTCGTCCTCCAGCCCCTCGACGAAGTGGTCGAACTCGCCGGCCTGGACGCCCAGGACGAACGCGTCCCACTTCTTGCGGGTGGTGGTGACGACGTTCTCCGGCTCACCGGTCTCCCTGATGTAGACCAAGTCGTCCTGACCGAAGGCGAGTTCGATCCAGGGGCCGGGCCCGGTCGCGTCGTCCGGCGCGGCCCGCACCCAGTCGAGGTCCGAGGGGATGTCAGTCACGGTCCTGTTCCTTCTTGAGAACGTGGAGGAGGGAGCGGAAGGCCGCGGGGGCGGCGGTGAGTATCGCTCCGCGGGGGTCGCCGGATTCGGTGAGGCGGATCGCGCCGGTGGCGCGCTCTCCGGCCACGTGGACGCAGGAGTTGCCCTCGGGGCAGTACGACGACTTCTGCCACGTGAGTGTGGGCATCACGGACTCCTTCACAGGTCCTTGAGGATGTTGTGGACGAAGGTCTGCGACTGCTCGGGGGTGAGGGCAGCCGCCTCCATGCGGTCGAGCGGTACGCGGTACTTGTCCAGCTGGGCCTCGGCGTCGAGGAACACGGGGCCGTGAGACTGGTCGAGGTTCACGGTGTCGAGCTGCGGCACGGGTCCCTCGGCGTAGTAGATCGATTGCCCCGAGCCGGGGAAGACCGCCGAGCTGAACGGGAGGACGTGGACCGCGATGTCCTCGCGCTCGTTCATGTCCAGCAGGTAGCCGAGCTGGTCCCGTGTCACCCGGGCGCCGGCGAACATCATGCGCAGGGCGGCCTCGTGAATGATCACCTGGTGCGGGGTCGGAGGACTGCGGAACAGGACGGCCTGCCGCTTCACCCTGAACGACACCCGGTGCTCGATGTCCGGCGGAGGTAGTTGGGGTACGGCCTGGCGGAAGATCTCGCGGGCGTAGTCGGTGGTCTGGAACAGGCCGGGGATGTGCACTGTGACGGCGGTGCGCAGCCGTTTGGCGTGGTGCTCCATCTCGGCGAGGTCCAGTAGCCCGGCGGGCAGGATCTCGCGGTACTCCTCCCACCAGCCGCGGATGCGCTCGGTGGCCATGTCACTGAGCGCCTCGATGAGAGCCCTGTCGCCGCAGTCGTAATGGCAGGCCAGGGTCCGCACCCGTTCAGGGCTCACTCCGGCGCGCCCGGCCTCCACGTTGCTGATCTGGTTCTGCTGGACGCCGAGCAGCTTGCTGGCCTGTGTGGAAGTCAGACCCGCGCGCTCCCGGAGCTTGCGCAGCTCGGTACCCAATCGGAGTTGACGACCCGTCGGGTTGTTTCTCACGGGGCAGGCCCGCCTCCCTCGCGCAGCAGGTCACCCACACGGGTGATAGATCATCACTTTCACGGAAACCGTGTAAGACCTTTTATGGCTGCCGCTACTTTATAGCTGGGACCCCGCCCGGAAGTACCCCGCTCGACGGAGCGGTCGCGGTCACTGGGCACCGTAGCGACACGACGCCACCCAACTCCCTTCCGTGATCGGAGACTTCCATGGCCACCGTATCCCCGCCCTGGTCGTACACCCTCCAACTCCCGCACGATCCACGCGCCCCGGGCATCGCCCGCGTCACCCTCCGGGCCGTTCTCGCCGCGCACGAGCTCTCCGAACTCACGCCCACGGCCGAGCTGTTGGCCTCCGAACTCCTCACCAACGCCCATCTGCACGCACCGGGCCCCTGCGCCCTGCGCGTCCTCTCGGCGGAACCCGGCCGGCTGCGGGTCGCCGTGTGGGACTCGGACCCGACCGTCCCGTCCGGGTTCCGGGAGGGCGCCCCCGTAGATCTGCCCCCTGGGGACGCCGAGCACGGCAGGGGGCTGCACCTTGTACGGGCCTGCGCCGACGCGTGGGGAGTGTCCGTACTGCGTGAGCTGGGTGCGTCGCGAGGAGGGAAGCTGCTGTGGGCGGAGTGCCGCGATGCCGGGCGGGCGCGGGGCTGAACCGGGGCGTGGTGCCCCTCGGGCGGGAGTGACGGGCGAGGTAGGGCTTCTCAGGTGATACTCGGACTGGTCCGAGGTTTTTCTCACCCGCTTGCGGCAAGGTGAGGGGCGATGAAGAGCATCCGCATCACCCGTCTCCCAGACACCCGGCGGCCCGCACTGCTCGGTGCGGCCCTCGTGCTGCTGGCGGTGACGTCCTCGTCCGTCGCGTCGGCCGATGACGGCCCCGGGCCGTTCGGCGTGACCGTCCAGGCCGCCGAGAACAGCCGGAACGTCCGCGTGGGCGCCCTGTTCCACGGGAGCGCCGCGAGCGCCGGCAGCGGCGGGCACTTCTGCACCGCCTCCGTCGTGCGCAGCGCGGGGCGGGACCTCGTCCTCACCGCCGCCCACTGTCTGGACGGTGAGGCGCAGCTCTCCTTCGCGCCCGGCTACCGGGACGGCAGAGCGCCGTACGGGTTCTGGGACGTCCAGGGCGTCTTCCTCCCCGAGGGGTGGCTGAACGACCAGGACGAGGACAGCGACGTCGCCTTCGCCGTCCTCGGCACCCGCGACGGCAAGGAGGTCGAGGACGTCGTCGGAGGCGGGAACGCCTTCGCCGCGCACCGCGCCACCGGGGCCACCGCCGTCACCGTCACCGGATACCCCGGCACCGTCGACACCCCCATCACCTGCACCGACAAGCCCACCGCACAGAGCCGTACGCAGCAGCGCGTCGAATGTCCTGCCTTCGCCGGCGGAACCAGCGGCAGTCCCTGGGTGAACGGGGACGGAGCGGTCGTCGGCATCATCGGCGGCCACGAGCAGGGCGGGGACACCGACGACGTCTCGTACAGCGCCGTCTTCGGGACCGAGGCCGACGAGCTCTACCGGGAGGCCGGCCGAGCCGGTTAGTGCCTGTCCGGCGGAACATGCCGCTCGGTCCTTGTGCGCTGCATCCCTCTCGCACGGAGCCCGCCTCTACACTGACGTCGGCGGACTCCTTTGCGTTGAGGGGCGGTTGACGGTGCGTAAGACGTGGATCGTGGCGACCGCTGCCGTCGGCGCCGGGATCAGCTTCATGATGCTGCTCGTCGTCGGCGTCTACGTGGTCGCCGGGAACCTCGCCAACGGGATCGGCGGCGGTTCGGTCGGACTCGCCAAGGGCGCCGTGCCCGCCGCGTACCAGTCCCTCGTACAGAAGTGGGGCAATCTCTGCGGCGCGATCAATCCCGCGCTGCTCGCCGCCCAGCTGTATCAGGAGAGTGGATTCAATCCGAACGCGAAGAGTCCGGCGGCAGCGGAGGGGATAGCGCAATTCATTCCGGGGACCTGGGCCACGCACGGAGTCGACGGCGACGGGGACGGTGTCCGCGACGTATGGAACCCGAATGACGCGATTCCGTCGGCCGCCTCGTACGACTGCGAGCTGGCCTCCTACGTGAAGAACGCTCCGGGAAACGTCACCGAGAACATGCTCGCCGCCTACAACGCGGGCGCGTACGCGGTCATCAAGTACGGGGGCGTGCCGCCGTACGCGGAGACCCGGAACTATGTGAAGACGATCACCACGCTGGCGAAGAGTTTCGCCGCGCCGGTGACCCGTGTGGACCCCTCGAAGCAGGCCGCGGCGGCCATCACGTACGCGCAGAAGAAGCTCGGCACGCCCTATCTGTGGGGCGGCAACGGAACCGCTGACCAGGGCGGACGATTCGACTGCTCGGGTCTGACCAAGGCCTCGTACGACAGCGTCGGGGTGACCCTGCCGCGGGTCGCCAACGACCAGTACAACGCCGGGCCGCACCCCAAGCGGGAGGAACTCCTGCCCGGGGACCTGGTCTTCTTCTCGGACGACCTCACCAACTCCCGTGCCATCCGGCACGTGGGTATCTATGTGGGCGGCGGTTACATGATCGACGCCCCCCGGCCGGGTGCCGTCATCCGTTTCGACCCTGTCGACACGCCCGACTACTTCGGGGCCACCCGGGTGACTGCGGATGGCGCGAAAGCATTGCCCACTTCGGTATGAAACCGCCCTCTGATCTGCGGCGATGTATCTCTCTTCGATAACGTATGCGTGATCATTTCGTGGAGTGTGGAACGTATTGGAGGGAACCGTGCGTTCCTTTTGACGTAGAGAACTGATCTACAACCACGGGGGTGGATCGAGCGGCGCGCGAAAGGGCGCGGCCGCGGGAAAGACGACGAAGGGGCCGCAGCGCCATGGCTGGACTCGCCGAATCCGGTTCGAACCCCGACGTCGACCTGCTGTACGACATCAATGGCCTGGCCAAGCACGCGCCGCACTGGTTCGACCGGACCATGGAGTTCGTCGGCGAGTGGGGTCTGTTGCTCGCGATGGTCCTGCTGGTCCTGTGGTGCTGGTCGACCGTGCGGCGGCGGGGCGGGGCCGACGCGGCGTCGGCCGTGGCCGGACTCGTCTGGGCGCCGCTCGCGGCCGGTGTCGCGCTCCTCGTGAACGTTCCGATAAGGGGCTTCGTGGAGCGCCCGCGCCCCTTTCGTGACCACCTGGGCCTCGACGTGCTCGCGAGCGGCAAGACCGACTTCTCCTTCGTCAGCGACCACGCGACGATCACCATGGCGATGGGCGTCGGACTCTTCGTCGTCAACCGGAAGTTCGGACTCGCGGGGATAGGGCTCGCGCTGCTCGAAGGGTTCTGCCGGGTCTACATGGGCGTGCACTACCCGACGGACGTCATCGGCGGTTTCGCCCTCGGCACGGCCGTCGTCCTGCTGCTGTCGCCGCTCGCCATGGCCCTGTTGACCCCGGTCATGAAGGCCGTGGAGAGGGCTCCGCGCGCGGGCCGGCTGATTCGCGCGCGGAGAGTCGCACCCGCCGGGCAGAAGACCCTGATCCCGGAGGCGCGCGCCGAGCACACGGAGGAACGGGACCTCGCCGCGTAGGTTCCGGACCGCCTGGCGCCCCGTCCGCGTGCGCCCAGGGCGCACGCGGGGCACCTCGGGTTACAGCGCCTGCGGGAACGAGAAGAAGCGGTTCGGGTCGTACTGGTGCTTCAGGGCCGTGAGGCGGTTGGCCGCGTCGCCGTAGTACGCCTTGCGCCAGTCGGTCAGCGTCGCGTCCGTGTAGTTCTGGTAGGCCGCGCCCGAGGCGTACCGGGCCATCGCGTTGTGGGCGCCCGTCAGCCAGGACTGGGCGGTGGTGCCGGAGGTGCCCGCCCGCCAGGAGACGATGTACTGGGCCAGCATGCGCGAGCGGCGGTGCACGAACGCCGTGGACGTGGGCGCGACACGGTTGACGGCGCCGCCGAGCGCGGTGAGCGCGATGCTGCCCGCGCCGCCGCGGACCGCGGAGATCTGGTTCAGGAGCGTCTGGACGCCGGCCGCCGAGATCGAGCGGTCGAAGAAGTCCGAGCGGGCCGCGTACGTCTCGCGGCCGAGGGCACCCTGCGGGCTGCGGCCCGGCGTCGAACCCGGCAGGTGGCACTGGGCGTCGGCGGAGAACGACGAGCAGCCCGCGTACACCTCCATCGACTCCTCGTACGAGCGCCTCTTGAGGGAGACGCTGCGCGCGGGCGAGCCGATCCGCTCGGCCAGCCGGTCCACGGCGTTCTGGAGTTCGCCGTAGGTGCCGAGCGAGAAGGCGGCTATGGAGACGGTGGGTGTGCCGCCGGCCGCGTTGGCCAGGTGGCAGGACGACCAGATCTCGTCCGGCTGGCTCGGACCCCACTCCTGCCAGGCCTTCACCACGGCGGCGGCCTTGGCCCACGGCCAGGTCATGTACGCCGAGACACCCTGCGGTGCCGGGTGGGTTTTGAAGCGGAGCTCGGTGACGACGCCGAAGTTGCCGTTGCCCGCGCCGCGCAGGGCCCAGAACAGGTCCTTGTTCTCGGTGGCGTTCGCGGTGAGCTGCTTGCCGTCGGCGGTGATCAGCGTCGCCTGGGTGAGGCTGTCGCAGGTCAGTCCGTACGCCCGTGACACGACGCCGTGGCCGCCGCCCAGGGTCAGGCCGGAGACGCCCACGGTGGGGCAGGAACCCGCGGGGATGGTGACGCCCTTCGCGGCCAGCGCGCGGTAGACGTCGATCAGCTTGGAACCGGCACCGACGACCGCTTCATTGGCCGAGGCGCGGATCTTGTTCAGCTTGGAGACGTCGATGACCAGGCGGCCGTCGCCGGAGGACCAACCCGCGTAGGAGTGGCCGCCGTTGCGGATCGACACCTTCACGCCGTGGGCGCGGGCGTAGTCCATCGTGGTGCGGATGTCGTCGGCGTGCGCGACATAGACGACGGCGGCGGGCTTCAGGTTGTCGAAGCGCGTGTTGTACAGCTGGTGGGCGGCCGGCCAGCTGTGGTCGCCGGGGCGGATCAGGGCGCCGTCCAGTTGGTGGGACAGGGCCGGCCAGTTGGCGGCCGCGCGGCTGCTCGTGGTCGCCGTGCGTATGCCGGTGGTCTCGGCCGCGGTGCTCGTGCTCCCGGCCGTACCGGCGGCTTTGCCGTCCCCGCTGTCACTGCCGTTGCAGGCGGACGTCGCCGCCGCCGCGAGGACGGCGGTGGCTCCGCCGATGAACGAACGCCGTTGCATGTGCGCCTCCCGTGGGTTCCGTGGAACGAGACGGGCCCCCGGGCCCGGGGGTTCCACGTGCACATGTCGCAGAACCGCTACAACACTCCGCATCCCAGCACGCCCGCTCCGGGGCCGGTGCGGCGGGGTGGGGTCGGGGGAGGGGCGGAGGCGACGCGGAAGCGGACTGAGGCTGTGGTGAGGAGGCCGGCGGGAGGGAGAGAGGGAGGGCAGGAAAAGGGAACGGGACGGTGTGCTGCGAGCCGTGAGCCGTGAGAAGTGGGCCGTGAGAAGTGGGCCGTGGGCCGGGAGAAGTGGGCCGTGTGGCGTCGCGGGCGAGGGCGGCCGGGGTGCTCAGCGGAGCTAGGCGGTCACCGCTCCGGCGTGGGTCGCTCCGTCCGTTCGGGCCTGGCTTCTCGCGCGGCGGGCCGGGCCTCGCCAGCCGCAGGTGCAGCGGGCCAGGCAGAAGGGGCCTTGCTCGACCGTGGTCGTCCTGTGGTCGGGGAGAGGGTCCGTCTCGTCCAGGTGCTCCACACCCACAACGTTACCCAAGCCAAGTGAACGGATTCCTGTCGCGTGACGGGCGCCCCTACCCGTCGTTAACCGGACGACGGGAAGGCCCGGGACGGACCGGCTGGGGGTCGGTGGACGATGGTGGCGCAGCAGCAGGGACGGGCGGCGGTCGTGGCCGCGTTCGTCGCGGCGGGGCTCATGGTCTGTGGCACCGGATGCTCGGGCGGCGGGGCGGCCGCGGAGGACGTCCACGCCGGCACCGACACCCTCCAGTCGCTGCGCGAGGCCGTGGCCGCGCTGGAGCGCGCCGGCAGCGCGAAGGCCAGTACGTCGATGGAGATGGCCACGGGCGGCACCCGGGTCACCATCCGCGGGCAGGGCGTGTACGACTTCAGGAAGCAGACGGGGCGGCTGAAGGTGCTGCTGCCGCAGGACCCCGCGGGGGCGGCCGAGCACCGGCCGATCACCGAACTCCTCGCCCCGGGCGCGCTGTTCATGAAGAACCGGGGCGCCGGAGTGCCCGCCGACAAATGGGTCCGCGTGGCGACGGCCGGTCTCACGGACGGGAACCTGGTCACGGGCGGCGCCACCGACCCGTACGCGGCGGCCGAACTGCTGCGCGGCGCGCGGGCGGTGACCTATGTGGGGAAGACCGAGGTCGCCGGGATCCCGGTACGGCACTATCGCGGGACCGCCGACCTCGACGTCGCCGCGCGGGACGCCTCGCAGGGGCAGCGGCCGGCACTGAGGGCGGCGGCGAAGGGGTTCGCCACCGCCGAGGTGCCCTTCGACGCCTACCTCGACGACCAGGGGCGACTGCGCAAGGTCCGGCACCGGTTCAGCTTCGTCAACGGACAGCGGAAGGGCACCGTCGCCGTCGCATCGACGCTCCTGCTGTACGACTTCGGCAGCCCCGCCGCCGTACAGCTGCCGGATCCCGCGGACATCTTCGCCGGGAAGATCGCGGAGTAGTGGGTTCCGGGGAAATGGGCAAGAGCATCCGGAGCCGTAGCTTCACAGGAGGGCCGGAAATGGCCCTTCCGTGCCATGCGCGGTGCGTAGGCCGCTCCCTACTCTAGGAAGTCGGTGACGGCAGGAAGAGGTGACGCACGTGGCTCCGGTCGGCGGTACGGCAGTTCAGGACCACGTGGCCCTCGCCGAGATCGAGCTGTGCGGCGAGCTGATCATCGCGGCCTCGGCAGCCCACGAGGACCGGCTCAGCCTGGAGAGCATCGACGCGGTGCTGAAAGTGGCCGAAGAACGTGCCCATGACCAGTGGGGCGCGGAGGACTAGTCCTGCCGGGAGCCCTGTCTCCCGCCCCCTCGCGTCTCTCAGGTGCGGAGCAGGCGGCCGATCGCCTTCGTCGCTTCCTCGACCTTCGCGTCGATCTCGTCGCCGCCCTTGAGGGCCGCGTCCGCGACGCAGTGGCGCAGGTGCTCCTCCAGGAGCTGCAGGGCGAACGACTGGAGGGCCTTCGTGGAGGCGGACACCTGGGTGAGTATGTCGATGCAGTAGACGTCCTCGTCGACCATCCGCTGCAGGCCGCGGATCTGCCCCTCGATGCGGCGCAGTCGCTTCAGGTGCTCGTCCTTCTGCTGGTGGTAGCCGTGGATACCGCGGTCGTGGTCGGTCACGATCTCCTGCGCCTCGCCGGAGTGCGCTGTCGCGCCGGCCTCGGTGGTCGTCATCGCGTCCTCCTGCTGGATCCGATCGGCGATCTTGTCTGAAACGCCACTTACATATACCCCTGGTGGGTATATGGTATCGAACTTTGCTGGGTATAGGGCCCTTGCCCGGCGGCCGTACCGGACCCCGTGCCGATCACCGTGCCTGATGGGCGACACTGGGGGACGGCCCATTAGCCGTGGCCGGATGATGCACCTAGCATCAGCCTGACCGAAACCGAAGCATCCCGAGGACCCCAACGTGCGCTTTCGTCTGACCCCCAGGGAGACGAGCTTCTACGACATGTTCTCCGCATCCGCGGACAACATCGTCACGGGCTCGAAACTCCTGATGGAACTGCTCGGGGCGGACGCTTCCGCTCGGGCCGAGATCGCAGAGCGTATGAGGGCCGCGGAACACGCTGGTGACGACGCGACGCACGCGATCTTCCACCAGCTGAATTCCTCCTTCATCACGCCCTTCGACCGCGAGGACATCTACAACCTCGCCTCTTCCCTCGACGACATCATGGACTTCATGGAGGAGGCCGTCGACCTGGTCGTCCTCTACAACGTGGAGGAACTGCCCAAGGGCGTCGAGCAGCAGATCGAGGTGCTGGCGCGGGCCGCGGAGCTGACCGCCGAGGCCATGCCCAACCTGCGGACCATGGACAACCTCACGGAGTACTGGATCGAGGTCAACCGTCTGGAGAACCAGGCGGACCAGATCCACCGCAAGCTGCTGGCCCACCTCTTCAGTGGCAAGTACGACGCCATCGAGGTGCTGAAGCTCAAGCAGATCGTGGATGTGCTGGAGGAAGCGGCCGACGCGTTCGAGCACGTGGCGAACACGGTGGAGACCATCGCCGTCAAGGAGTCCTGACCCCTTCATGGCCACCTTCGCTTTGATCGTGACCATTGGGGTCGCGCTCGGTTTCACGTACACGAACGGCTTCCACGACTCGGCGAACGCCATCGCCACCTCCGTGTCGACGCGCGCTCTGACACCGCGGGCCGCGCTCGCCATGGCCGCGGTGATGAACCTCGCCGGCGCGTTCCTCGGCAGCGGGGTCGCCAAGACCGTCAGTGAGGGGCTGATCCAGACGCCCGAGGGCTCGAAGGGGATGGGCATCCTCTTCGCGGCGCTCATCGGCGCGATCACCTGGAACCTGATCACCTGGTACTTCGGTCTGCCGTCCTCGTCCTCGCACGCCCTCTTCGGCGGCATGGTCGGCGCGGCGCTGGCCGGTGGCACGACGGTCTACTGGAGCGGCCTGCTCGACAAGGTCATCATCCCGATGTTCCTCTCGCCGATCGTCGGACTGCTCGTCGGCTATCTCGTGATGACCGCGATCATGTGGATGTTCCGGCGGTCCAACCCGCACAAGACCAAGCGCGGTTTCCGTATAGCGCAGACGGTGTCCGCGGCCGGCATGGCGCTCGGGCACGGTCTTCAGGACGCCCAGAAGACGATGGGTGTCGTGGTGATGGCGCTGGTCATCGCCGACGTCCAGGGGCCGAACGCCCCGATCCCGGTCTGGGTGAAGATCACCTGTGCGGCGATGTTGTCGCTGGGGACGTACGCGGGTGGCTGGCGCATCATGCGGACGCTCGGGCGGAAGATCATCGAGCTCGATCCGCCGCAGGGCTTCGCCGCCGAGACGACCGGTGCGTCGATCATGTTCACCACGGCCTACATCTTCAAGGCGCCGATCTCCACGACCCATGTCATCACCTCGGCGATCATGGGTGTCGGGGCGACGAAGCGGGTGAACGCCGTGCGGTGGGGCGTCGCCAAGAACATCGTCCTCGGCTGGTTCATCACCATGCCGGCCGCCGCGATCGTCGCGGCGTGCAGCTTCTGGGTCGTGAACCTGGCCTTCCTGTAGGAGCGTGATCGCTTCCGCGGCGCCTGTTTTTGTCGGGGCCGGTCCTCCTGGAGGGCCGGCCCTTGTTGTTTCCCTCCGCGGGACGCCGGGCGCCGGCTGTATCCGGCCTTCGCGGGCAGGGCAGGCGGCCTGGCCTTCGGGGGCTCGGCCCGAGGATTTCGCCCCCTCCGCCCCTTCCCTTCCCGACCCTGGGGGCTGCGCCCCCAGACCCCCTACGGCCTGAGCGGCCTCGTCCTCAAGCGCCGGACGGGCTGGATGGTGCAGGGCGCGTGAGATCGCGGGGGCGGGACGGGCTGCGAGTGGGGCAGCCCTGGGGCGGATGGCTGCGGGGGGCCTGCCCCGGCTTCCGGGGGTCGGGGGAATCGAACGGGTCCGCCCCCGGGAGCCAGGGACGGGGGGAATCGAAGGGGTCCGCCCCTGGGAGTCAGGGGCGGAGGGGGAATCGAACGGGTTCGACCGCGGGAGCCAGGGGCGGGGGAAACCGAGCCGCCCCGGGAGCCAGGGGCGGCGGAAAATCAAACTGATCCGCCCCCGGGAGGGTCCACCCCGGGAGCCAGGGCGGGGGAAACCGAACGGGTCCAACTCCGGGAGCAAGCGGCGGCGGAAAGCCGAGCGGGCCCGCCCCCGGGAGCCAGGGGCGGGCCCTTCTCGTCCTCGCGGTGGCACCGCCATGCAGCACCGCGAGGGGTTTTCGGGAGGAGGTCCGGTCAGCCGAAGCGACCGGAGATGTAGTCCTCCGTGGCCTGGACGGACGGGTTGGAGAAGATGCGCTCCGTGTCGTCTATCTCGATGAGGCGGCCGGGCTGGCCGACCGCGGAGAGGTTGAAGAACGCGGTGCGGTCGGAGACGCGGGCGGCCTGCTGCATGTTGTGCGTCACGATGACGATCGTGAAGCGCTCCTTCAGCTCACCGATCAGGTCCTCGATGGCGAGGGTGGAGATCGGGTCCAGGGCCGAGCAGGGCTCGTCCATGAGAAGGACCTGCGGCTCCACCGCGATCGCCCGCGCGATGCACAGCCGCTGCTGCTGACCGCCGGACAGACCGGACCCGGGCTTGTTCAGCCGGTCCTTGACCTCGTTCCAGAGGTTCGCGCCCTTGAGGGACTTCTCGACGACGTCGCTGAGCTCGGACTTCTTGTGGGAGCCGTTCAGCTTCAGGCCCGCCGCCACGTTGTCGAAGATCGACATCGTGGGGAAGGGGTTGGGGCGCTGGAAGACCATGCCGATGGTGCGGCGCACGGCGACGGGGTCGATCCCGTTCCCGTACAGGTCCTCGTCGTCAAGCAGCACCTTGCCCTCGACGCGGCCACCGGGGGTGACCTCGTGCATGCGGTTCAGGGTGCGCAGGAAGGTCGACTTGCCGCAGCCGGAGGGGCCGATGAAGGCCGTCACGGAGCGGGGCTCGACCGTCATGGAGATGTCTTCGATCGCCTTGTGGGCGCTGTAGTAGGCGGTGAGACCGCTTACGTCGATTCGCTTGGCCATGTCAATCACTGCTTCTTTCGCAAAGGATCGGGTCGCTGATCGGCCGCGTCAGCGGCCCGTCTTGGGGGCCTTCCAGCGTGCGATGGCGCGCGCCCCCATGTTGAGGATCATGACGAAGAGGATGAGCGTCAGTGCCGCCGCCCAGGCCCGGTCGGTGGCCACGTCGGTTCCCGCGGCGTACTGCCGGTAGATGTACAGCGGGAGCGAGGCCTGCGGACCGTCGAACGGGTTGTTGTTGATGAAGTTCGTACCCCACACCAACAGCAGCACAGGAGCGGTCTCGCCGGCGATACGCGCGACAGCGAGCATCACACCCGTGGTGATACCACCGATGGACGTCGGCAGAACCACCTTGATGATCGTGCGCCACTTCGGGATACCCAGCGCGAGAGAGGCCTCGCGCAGCTCGTTCGGGACGAGCTTGAGCATCTCCTCGGTGGAGCGGACCACCACGGGCATCATCAGGATCGACAGGGCCATCGCGCCGGCGAAGCCGGAGTAGCCCATGCCAAGGATCAGGATCCAGAAGCTGAGAACGAACAGGCCGGCGACGATCGACGGGACGCCCGTCATGACGTCGACGAAGAAGGTGACCGCGCCGGCGAGCTTGCCGCGGCCGTACTCGACGAGGTAGATCGCGGTGAGCACACCGATCGGCACGGCGATCAGGGTCGCGATGCCCACCTGCTCCAGGGTGCCGAGGAGCGCGTGGTAGATACCACCGCCGGGTTCGTTGTCGGCGACCACACCCATGGAGTGGGTCAGGAAGTACATGTCGAAGGCCTTCGCGCCACGCTTGAGGGTCTCCCAGATCAGGGAGGCCAGCGGGACGACGGCGACGATGAAGCAGACCCACACCAGGTTGGTGGCGACGCGGTCCTTGGCCTGGCGGCGGCCCTCGACGCGCGCGGCGACGACGTACGTACCGAGGACGAAGAGGATCGCGGCGATCAGGCCCCACTGGACCTTGCTGTCCAGGCCGGCGCCCAGGCCGATGCCCACGGCCACAGCGATGGCTCCCGCGGCGATGGCCCAGGGGGCCCACTTGGGGAGGTTGCCGCCGCGCAGCGTGCTGGCGTGCTTTCGGGTGACGGGTGCGTTGCTCATGCGTTGGCCCCCGAGTACTCCTTGCGGCGGTTGATGATGTAGCGCGCCGCGCCGTTGACCAGCAGTGTGATGACGAACAGGACGAGACCCGAGGCGATCAGGGCGTCCTGGCCGAACACGGTGGCCTCGTTGAACTTGCTCGCGATGTTCTGCGCGAACGTGCCGCCGCCCGGGTCGAGCAGGCTGGCCTGGATGTCGAAGCTGGGGGAGAGCACGGTGGCGACGGCCATCGTCTCGCCGAGCGCGCGGCCGAGGCCCAGCATCGAGGCGGAGATCACGCCGGAGCGGCCGAAGGGCAGCACCGACATGCGGATGACCTCCCAGCGCGTGGCGCCGAGGGCCAGCGCGGCTTCCTGGTGCATCTGCGGCGCCTGGCGGAAGACCTCACGGCTCACGTTGGTGATGATCGGAAGGATCATGATCGCGAGCAGGATGCCGACGGTGAGCATCGAGCGGGGCGCGCCGCCCTGCCACGTGAAGATGCCGGTCCAGCCGAAGTAGTGGTCGAGCCAGCCGAACAGGCCGTTCATGTGCGGTACGAGGACGATGGCGCCCCAGAGGCCGTACACGATGGACGGGACGGCGGCCAGCAGGTCGATCACGTACGCGATGGGTCCGCCGAGCCTGCGCGGCGCGTAGTGCGTGATGAACAGGGCGATACCGACCGCGACCGGGACCGCGAGGGCCATGGCGATGATCGCGGAGACCACCGTGCCGAAGGCCAGCACCGCGATGCCGAACACCGGCGGGATGAGGTTGGTGTTCCACTCGAAGGTGGTGAGGAAGTTGCCCTCGTTCTTGCTGAGCGCGAGCGAGGCGCGGTAGGTGAGGAAGACCGCGATGGCGGCCATGATCACCAGGAGCAGGATGCCGGAGCCGCGGGACAGCGCGAGGAACACGCGGTCGCCGGGGCGGGTGGCGCCGCGGGCGGCGCGCTTCCGCGAGGCACCCGAAGATCGTGGGGTGGGGGGAGGAGCTTCAGTGTTCTGTGTCGATATGTCCATCATGAGTCTCCGGTCTGCGGAGCCGGATCGAATGGCGGCTCCAGGCGGCGGTGCACCGGACGGTGCGGCCCGCCTCGGCGAGGCGGGCCGCACACTCGGGTCAGCTCAGGTTCGAGATGGCGGTACGAACCTTGGTGATGATCTCGGCGGGGATCGGGGCGTACTGGGCGGCGGTCAGCTGGTTCTGGCCGTCCTCGCTCGCGATGTAGGTCAGGAAGGACTTGGTGGCGGCCAGGGTGTCGGCCTTGTTGCCCTTCTCGCAGAGGATCTCGTACGTGACCAGCGTGAGCGGGTAGGCGCCCTCGGCGGTCGGCTTGTAGTTGAGCTGCAGGGCCAGGTCGTTGCCGGTGCCGACGACCTTGGCGGTGGAGATCGCCTTGGTGGCGTTCTCGACAGTGGCCTTGACCGGGGCGGTGGCGTCCGTCTTGAGGTCGACGGCCTTGATGCCGTCAGTGGCGTAGGAGAGCTCGAAGTACGAGATCGCGCCGGGGGTCTGCTTCACCTGCTGGGCGAGGCCGGAGGAACCCTGGGCGGACTGGCCGCCCTGCGCCTGCCACGCCTTGCCGCCGGAGTACTTCCAGTCCGCCGGGGCGGTGGCGATGAGGTACTTGGTGAAGTTGTCCGTGGTGCCGGACTCGTCCGAGCGGTGGAAGGCCTGGATCTTGGTGCTGGGGAGCTTCGCGGTCGGGTTCAGCTTCTTGATGGCCGCGTCGTCCCACGTCTTGATCTTGCCGTCGAAGATCTTGGCGATCGTCGAGGCGTCCAGGACCAGGTTGTCGACACCGGGGACGTTGTAGCCGACCGCGATGGGGCCACCGACCATGGGCAGGTCGATCGCGGCGTTGCCGCCACAGGCCTTCTTGGCGGCCGCGGCGTCCTCGGGCTTGAGGGCCGAGTCCGAACCGGCGAACGCGGTCTGACCCTGGGTGAACGCCGTGACACCGGCGCCCGAGCCCGTCGGGTTGTAGTTGATCTGAACGTCCTTGCAGGCGGCCGTGTAGGCCTTCACCCAGGCGTCGATGGCGTTCTTCTGCGCGGAAGAGCCGGAAGCCTGCAGCTGACCCTTGGCGTTGTCGCACTTGATGGCGCTGTTGTTGCTGGCCGAGGCCGAGCTGCTGCTGCCGCCGGTCGTTCCGGTGTCGTCAGAGCCGCACGCCGTGAGGGCCAGGGCGCCGGAGACGGCGAGAGCACCGAGGGTGAGGGCACGCCGGTTCATGCGCTGAAGCTTCACTTCGGGAGTTCCTTCCAGGAGCCGCCGTCGGAGTGGCGGCGTGCGATGTCTGTGTAATGCGGTCCGTAGCGATGAGGAGGGTTCGCCCTGGGGCGTCCTTCGCACCGTGTAAGGCCGAAATTAAGCAGATCAGGTGAAGGCGCCGAAGGCCGTAAGTGAACGGGGGGTGAACCCCTGACGGCGGTGCGGTGAGGTCACGGAACGCTTACGTCGAGGACACGGCCGTGTCCCGGCCGAGGGGGCCAAAAAGGAAACTCCAGGTAATCGAATGGGTGCGCAGGTGTAGCGCAGTACCCATGTTCCCGTCACGCCTCATTCGCCTCGATTTCCTCATGAGCACCAGCGAAGGGCTCGCTCGCTACGGTGAGTGCCCGTCGGCGGCTCCGCCGGGCTGTCCGCACGTGGCGAGGCACCGCTCCGGATGCCGGGGCGGCGCCCTCATATCCAGGGGAACACGTCATGCGAGACGCAGCGCGTCCAGAAGCGCGTCCACGAGGTCGCGGTCGCGGGGCTGGGTGAGGCGGTGGCGGGCGGCGGTGGGGGAGAGCCACAGGACGCGGTCGACCTCGTCGTTCGGGGCGAAGCGGCCGTCGGCCGCCTCGGCGGCCCAGTAGCGGACCTCTTTGGGGCGGCCGGCGACGAGATAGCGGAGCGTGGGGAGGACGGCGCCGGGGACGGCGTCGTAGCCCGTCTCCTCCTCCACCTCGCGCAGCGCGCCGGTCAGGAAACCCTCGCCGCGCTTCAGCTTGCCCTTCGGATGCGACCAGTCGTCGTACTTGGGCCGGTGGACCAGGCAGATCTCCAGTGCGGAGTCGACCGGGGAGCGGCGCCACAGGACGCAGCCCGCCGCTTGGATGGTGTCGTCGGCCATGGGGCCTCCCTCACGGGGTGCGTACGGCTTCCTTCTGCCATGCCTGCTGGAAGGCGAATCGCGCCGCCTCCACCTCGTGCCGCTGGTCGGCGTGCAGTACACCGAGCGCGTACGCCGTCGCCGGCGCGATGCGCGGGGTGCGTGCCGCCGACGCCGCGGCGGACGCGGCCTCCGCCGCGTCCCGGTGCCGGTTGAGCGCCTTGCCCGCGCCGAGCAGGCGTACGTCGACGGGGCACTCGCCCTGGTGCAGCGCCTCACTGGCGTAGCGGTGCAGTCGCAGCAGCAGCCGGACCTGGTGCCAGGGCGCGTCCTGCGGCTGGGGAGCGGTGTCGGCGGAGAGGCCGTGCACGAGGGCCTCCGCGTTGTAGGGGTGGCCCGCCACGACCAGCGGCAGCGCGGTGACGGCGTCGGTCAGCCGGTCCTGGGCCGCGGCGGCCAGCGGGCGCAGATCGGTGGTGTCCGCGGCCGGGGCCAGCGGGACCTCACTGGCGAGGACGGCGACGCTGTCGGCGACGGCGTGGAAGCGGGAGGAACCGAGCGCCTGGAGGGCCGCCGAGTGGGCGCGGGTGCGGGCGAGCGTCAGCTGGCGGTCGAGGAGCGCGCCCGCCTTCGCGGCGCCGATGGTCAGATGGCCCGTCTTGGGGGCCGCTGCCGCGGTCCGGCCGGCCTGGGCGGGCAGGGCGGCCGAGCCCGACAGCCGGTTCAGCGCGCCGAGCAGTCGCTCCAGGCGTGCGGCATAGGCGTGCTCGCGCGCCAAGGTGCCCGAGAGCCAGGCCAGTTCGGGGCGCATCCCCTCCGACCAGTCCGCGTCGAGCAGCGGCCGGAAGGTGTGCAGGCTGCCGCTGATGCGGCGGGCGGAGCGGCGCAGGGAACGCGCCGCGTCGCCGGACTCCCCGACCCCGCTCGCCGTGGCACCGGTCTCCCGGTGCTGGCGCAGCGAGCGGAGGAATTCCGTGGCCTGGGCCCGCAGATAACCCGCGAGGGCGTCACCGATCGGGGCACCTCCCTCGTCGAGGGGGGCCGGGGTCCTGGGGGCCGTCCCGGCCACGGAGCCGGTGGGGGGATCAAGGTGCTGCTGTGCCACGCCGGCGCCTCCGGGCGTCTATGAGCATCTCCTGGACGTTCCGCAGGGGCTGGCCGTCCGCGTCCATCGCGTGTCGGATCCACTCGCCGTCGGGGCCGAGGTGCCAGGAGGCCGTGGTGTCGGACATGCCGGTCTCCAGCAGCCGGTTGAGGGCTGCCCGGTGAGCCGGGTCGGTGACCCTGACCAGGGCCTCGATCCGCCGGTCGAGGTTGCGGTGCATCATGTCGGCGCTGCCGATCCACACCTCGGGTTCGCCGCCGTTGCCGAAGGTGAAGACCCGGGAGTGCTCCAGGAAGCGGCCGAGGACGGAACGGACCCGTATGTTGTCGGACAGGCCCGTGACGCCGGGGCGGACGGCGCAGATTCCGCGCACCCATATGTCGACCGGCACGCCGGCCTGGGACGCGCGGTACAGCGAGTCGATGAGCGCCTCGTCCACCATCGAGTTGACCTTGATGCGGACGAAGGCGGGACGTCCGGCGTTGTGGTGCTGGACTTCCTTGTTGATGCGCGCGATCAGGCCGTCGCGCAGGGACTTGGGCGCGACGAGCAGACGGCGGTAGGTCTCGCGGCGCGAGTAGCCCGAGAGCCGGTTGAAGAGGTCGGAGAGGTCCGCGCCGACCTGCGGGTCGGCGGTGAGCAGTCCGAGGTCCTCGTACAGCCGGGCGGTCTTCGGGTGGTAGTTGCCGGTGCCGACGTGGGAGTAGCGGCGCAGGGTGTCGCCCTCCTGCCGGACCACGAGCGACAGCTTGCAGTGGGTCTTCAGACCGACGAGGCCGTACACCACGTGGCAGCCGGACTCCTCGAGCTTCCGGGCCCACTTGATGTTCGCCTGCTCGTCGAAGCGGGCCTTGATCTCGACCAGGACGAGGACCTGCTTGCCGGACTCGGCAGCGTCTATCAGCGCGTCCACGATCGGCGAGTCGCCGGAGGTCCGGTAGAGCGTCTGCTTGATGGCGAGCACGTCCGGGTCGGCGGCGGCCTGTTCCAGGAAGGCCTGCACCGAGGTGGAGAACGAGTCGTACGGGTGGTGCAGCAGGACGTCGCGCTCGCGCAGCGCGGCGAAGATGTCGGGCGGGGACGCCGACTCGACCTCCGCGAGATCGCGGTGCGTGCCCGCGATGAACTTGGGGTACTTCAGCTCGGGCCGGTCCAGGGCGCCGATGCCGAAGAGCCCGGTGAGGTCCAGGGGGCCCGGCAGCGGGTACACCTCCGCCTCGGAGATCTTCAGTTCGCGTACGAGGAGATCGAGGACGTAGCGGTCGATGGACTCCTCGACCTCCAGGCGCACCGGCGGACCGAAGCGGCGCCGCATGAGCTCCTTCTCCAGAGCCTGGAGCAGGTTCTCGGCGTCGTCCTCCTCGACCTCCAGGTCCTCGTTCCGGGTGAGCCGGAAGGTGTGGTGCTCCAACACCTCCATGCCGGGGAAGAGCTCCTCCAGGTGGGCCGCGATCACGTCCTCGATGGGGACGTAGCGGTTCGGGGAGGCCTCCAGGAAGCGGGAGAGCAGGGGCGGGACCTTGACGCGCGCGAAGTGGCGGTGGCCGCTGACCGGGTTGCGTACGACGACGGCGAGGTTCAGGGACAGGCCCGAGATGTACGGGAAGGGGTGCGCGGGGTCGACCGCCAGCGGGGTCAGGACCGGGAAGATCTGGTGCCGGAAGAGAGTGAACAGGCGGGCCTGCTCCTTCTCGGTCAGCTCGCTCCAGCGGACCAGGTGGATGCCCTCCTCCGCGAGCGCGGGGGCGACGTCCTCCTGGTAGCAGGCCGCGTGCCGGGCCATGAGTTCCCGGGAACGGGCCCAGATCATCTCCAGGACCTCGCGGGGCTGGAGGCCCGACGCGGACTTGGTGGCGACACCGGTGGCGATGCGGCGCTTGAGGCCGGCCACCCGGACCATGAAGAACTCGTCCAGGTTGCTGGCGAAGATCGCCAGGAAGTTCGCGCGCTCCAGAAGCGGCGTGTTCGGGTCCTCCGCGAGTTCCAGAACGCGCTCGTTGAACGCGAGCCAGCTGCGCTCACGGTCCAGGAACCGGCCTTGCGGCAGCATGATCCCGTCCTGCACCGTGTCCTCGTACTCGTCGAGGTCGGCGTCGAGGTCGGGCTCCAGGTCGGAGACGTTGGCCGCGACGGTGTGCGGACGATGCGCGGCGATGGAGCCGACGGAGGGCTGCGGGTGCTGCACGGGTGCCTGGGCGCTTCGCTGGTTCATGGACCCATTCTTCCGTGCCGAAGGCGAGACCGGCGCGTCGGAGAGGGCGGGCACCAGAGCGCCGATGCGGAAATTTCCATTCCGCATGACTGGCGTACGCTCACTCCCCGTAGACGGTGAGGACTCGTTCTCCGGCGGGGGAGAAGGCTCGGGCACGACAGGCTGCATTCCTTGAGCGTCGCAAGGTCACCTGAATCGATGGTTACGGCGACATGACGTGCGGGCTATCGGGGGGCGGCTCCCGGACGTCTGCACGCCCGGGAGCCGTGTACACACCCACCCCCGTGAGGTGCGTGCCTGCTGGGGATACCGCGGGTTACGGAGTACGGCGGCGCAGCAGGGCGAAGGCGGCGGCGGTCGCGAGCCCCGCGACGGCCAGCAGCAGGCCGCTCTCCACGAGCTGGAGGGGCCAGAAGTGCGATTCGGGCTGGTAGGTGGCCCAGAAATCGCTCAGTCCGGTTCTCTTCACGCACTGCCTGATGTCGGCGGAACTGTCGAGGCCGACGCAGGCCAGGTCGTTTCCCAGGCGCTCACCGTCACTCGTGACGACACCCTGTTCGAGCGCCAGGGCGCCGTGCGGGAGGTGGAGCGCCGCCTGCCCGGTGACCGTCACGGCGGGCCACAGGCTCCTCCGGAACTGGTCCAGCACGTTGTGGAGGACGAGCGTCGCGGCGAAGGCGGCTCCGGCGGCGGGCACGGCTCTGCGCAGGACCACGCCCGCGAGCGCGCCGAGGGCGAGACCGGCGAGGGCGTACGCGACGGCGACCGGGCCGGTGGAGATGAAGACGTTGGTGTTGAACCAGCCGCCGACCAGGTCCCCGTCCTCGGCGCGGCGGGCCCAGGCGCCGAGCAGGACCGCCAGCGCGGTGCCCGCGGTGAGCAGGACCGCCGGTACGGCGAGTCTGGCGGCGAGCCAGCGCACCGGGGTGACGGACTGGGTCCAGGCCAGCTGCGCGGTGCCGCTCTCCAGCTCCCGGCCGATCAGCGAAGCCCCCGCCCAGGCCGCGACCGGGTACAGCAGATACGTGACGCCGGTGGCGACCATGTCGAGACCATAGGTGTGGATCTCGTCCACGTCGGTCGCCTGGAGGCGCGCACAGTCCGCCGGAACGGCGCCCGGCGAACCGCAGGAGCCGACGGCCGCGCGGGCGTCCGGACCGATGACGTACATCCAGGTCAGGACCGCGGCGGCGGCGAGCAGAACGGCGCCCCAGGCGTACAGGGCCGTGCGGTGCAGGCGCAGCACGGTCCAGGTCAGGCCGGACGGGCGTCGCAGGGTCGGGGCGCTCATGAGGTGGACGTCCTCCTCAGGACGCCGAAGGCGACGGCGACGAGGATCGCGGCGGCGGCCAGCAGGACGCCGGTCTCCAGGAGCTGGCGGGGCCAGTAGTCGGGGGAGGGCAGGTAGGTGCGGGTGAAGTGGACGACATCGTGCCGGGCGAGGCACGCGTGGCTGTCGTAGCACTCCGGGTCGGGGATCTCGGCGCCCGTGGAGGTGATCGCCCGGCTTCGGACGGACAGTTCCGGCTGCTGGTAACTGCCCTGGAAAGGCCAGGAGTTGGCGCGGAACGCGATGACCGCGAACTGCGCGAGACCGGCGACGGCGAGGGCGGGCAGGGTGCGGCGCAGGACGAGACCGGCGAGAACGCCGACGGCCAGGCCTAGGAGCGGTGCCGCGACGGTGGCCGGGCCGAGGGAGAAGTACAGGGCGCGCGGTCCGATGCCGGCCAGCAGGAGGTTGCTGTGGGCGGACCACAGCATCCGGTACAGCGCGACCAGCAGGCCCGTGCCCACGGTGATGAACAGCGCGGGAACCGCCAGTTTGGCGGCGAGCCAGCGGGCCGGGGTGACGGACTGGGTCCAGGCGAGCCGCGCGGTGCCGCTCTCCAGCTCACGGGCGATCAGGGAGCCGCCCGCGAAGACGGCGACGGCGAACGAGGCGCCGTTCAGCAGGGAGGCCGGGGTCTGGAAGAGGTCGTTGTAGGTGCCTGTGAAGGGGGAGTTCACGAGCCCGGAGGACCAGGCGTCGTCCTGCACCCCGGCGTAGCCGAAGGTGTCGAGCAGATGCTGCGTGTGGGCTGCTCCGGGGCCGTACAGCCACAGCAGCAGACCGGCGGTCAGCACCACGAAGCCGGTCCAGATCCACAGGGCGGTGCGGTGCAGCCGCAGGACCGTCCAGACCAGGCCGCGGGGCCCGGGCAGGGCGCGGCGCAGGGGGGACGTCATGGTGGTGGCGCTCATCGGGTCACCGTCTCGGGGGTCGCGGTCGTGCCGGGCGCGAGCAGCGCCGGGGCGGAGGGGGAGCGCAGATGGGCGAGGAGCAGTTCCTCCAGGGACGGCCGCTCGGCCTGCCAGTGGTCGTCCACCGGCCCGTCGTTGCGTATCAGGGCGGTGAGGCCTCGGCCGGTGGCGCGGGACTCGACGACGAGGTGCGGGTCGAGGTCGGCGGGGGTGCCGCGGCCGGTCACCAGGGTGTGCGCGAGGAGCAGGTCGTCCAGGCCGCCGCCGAGCCGGATGCGGCCGCCGCCCAGGAGCAGCAGATGATCGCAGGCGTCGGCGAGTTCGGCGACGATGTGCGAGGACATCAGCACCGTGGTCCCGCGCTCGGCGGCGTCCGCCATCAGGGTGCCCAGCAGTTCGTGACGGGCCAGCGGGTCCAGGTCGGCCATCGGCTCGTCCAGCAGCATCAGGTCGGGCCGCTTGCCCAGCGCGAGGGCGAGTGCCACGCGGGTCCGCTGGCCGCCGGACAGTCCCCTGATCCTGGCCCCGGGGTCGAGCGAGCCCTGTTCCACGATGGCGGCGGCGTACGAGGCGTCCCAGCGCGCCGGGTTGAGTTCGGCGCCCAGACGCAGTGTCTCGGCGATCGTGAGCTGGGGGTGCAGGGGTTTGCTCTGGGCGAGGTAGGCGATGCTCTCGCGTGCCTCGCCCGGGGTGGTGCCGAGCACGGTGAGCGTGCCGGCGGCGGGCCGCAGCAGTCCGGCCGCCGCCGCCAGCAGCGTCGACTTGCCCGCGCCGTTGGGGCCGACGAGGGCGCTGATCCGCCCGGCCGGGAGGCGGAAGGAGCAGTCGTCCAGGGCCGCGGCGGAGCGCCGGCCGTAGCGCACGGTGAGACCGTGCGCCTCGATGGCGACGGTGGATCGGGTGGTGCTGGTGGAACTCACTGGTCCCCCTTCGGGAAGTGTGCGTCCAGTACGGATCCGAACAGCGCTGCCACGTCCTCGCGGTCGAGGCCCGCCGCACGGGCGCTGCTGGCCCAGGCTTCGAGCTCTTCGCGCAGGGGCGAGTCCGCCGGGGCGGCGCCGAGCGTTCTGCGGACGAAGGTGCCGAGGCCGCGCCTGGCCTCGACCAGACCCTCGCGCTCCAGCTCCCGGTAGGCCTTCAGGACGGTGTTCGGATTGATCGCGGTGGCTTCCACGACCTCGCGGGCCGTGGGGAGTTTGTCGCCCGGTTCGAGGAGACCGAGGCGCAGTGCCTGCTTCGTCTGCTGGACGATCTGGACGTAGGTGGCGACGCCGCTGCGCCGGTCGATGCGGTACGCGACCACTCGGACAACCACCCTTTCACTAATTGAGTAGTGAAAGGGTGGTGGAAGAGGTGGGTCGCCGTCAAGTCGTGGACAAGCGGAGGGTGTTGTTCCGGCGGAAGGTCCGGCCGCCGGCCAGGCACGCGACGACGTTCCGAAGTGGCGTTCGGAAATTCTTGGCCGATGTGTGAACCGATCGGCAGGGCTCGTCCGATGAGGGGATGTGAGGGAAACGAGAAGCGACGGAGAGCTGCTGCGGGCCATCGCAGCGGACGGGGACCGTCGCGCCTTCGAAGAGCTGTACCGGCGGTACGCGCCATGGCTGACCGCGCGGTTGCGCGGCCGGTGCGCCGACGCCGGGATCGTCGACGACGTCGTCCAGGAGACCTTCCTCGCGGTCTGGCGCGGCACAGCCCGCTACCGCGAGGAGGGCGACCCGGCCGGCTGGCTGTGGCGCATCGGCTCGCGGCGCCTCGTCGACACGATGCGCGGCGACGGCGCGCGCGGCCGGCTCCGGCACGCGCTGGCCCGGCTCCGGCACCGCGACGAGGCCTCGGCGGAGGAGCGCGTGCTGGCAGGCGTCGAACACGGCGACCTGGCGGGCGCGCTGACCAGACTCTCCCCCGAACTCCGGGCGGTTCTCCAGGCCACGGTGATCGACGGGCTCAGCACCAGGGAAGCGGCCGTCCTGCTCGGTATTCCGCCGGGCACGGTCAAGACGCGGGCACTGCGTGCGCGCAAGCAGTTGCGGGAGGCGTTGGCATGAGCGACGACCGTCGCACAAGCGATGGCAACGACATGAGCGGTGACAGCCGTACGACCTGGCATGTGCCGGAGGAGGACCTTCGGGCCTATACACAGGGCGAGTTGACGCCGCCCCGCCTGTGGTCCGCCGACACCCACCTCGCCGCGTGCGCCAGGTGCCGGGAGACGCTGGCCGCGATGAGCGACCCGGTCGCACTCGACGCCGGGTGGGAGCGGCTCGACGCCGAGCTCGACGCCCCGCGGCCGGGCCCGGTCGAGTGGCTGCTCGTCCGGCTCGGCGTCGCCGACCACACGGCACGGCTGCTGACCGCCGCCCCGGCCCTGCGCCGCTCCTGGCTGGGCGCGATCGTCGCCCTCCTGGCCATGACCGTGGCCGCGGCCAACGCGGTCCGGGCCGGAGCCACGCCCACCCTCTTCCTGGCCCTCGCGCCGCTGCTCCCGCTCGCCGGGGTCGCCGTGTCCTACGGCCCGGCGCTCGACCCGACGTACGAGATGGCGGTCGTCTCACCCCTGCACGGCTTCCGGCTCCTGATGATCCGCACCGTCGCGGTACTCACCGTGGGCCTGGGGGTCAACGGCCTCGCGACCCTCGCCCTTCCCTCCTACGGACTGCGCGCCCTTGCCTGGCTGCTGCCCGCCCTGGCCCTCACCGCGACCGGACTCGCGCTCACCTCCCGGCTCGGTCCCGTCCTCGCCCCCTCCCTGGTCGGCGGCGGCTGGGTCGCCCTGCTGGCCGTGGCACGGGCGACCACGGAGCCCGACGTCACGCTCGCCCCGTTCACGGCGGCCGGGCAGGGCGTCTCCGGGGCCGTCGCGGTACTGGCGGCCGGACTCCTCTATCTCGCGCGGGACCGGTTCGACGCGTCCCGCCTCCCGCTCACCGACTTCACCGACAGGAATGCCGCATGATCCCCACCGTCTCCGCCTCCGGCCTGACCCTCCGCTTCGGCGGGACGCTCGCACTCGACGACGTCTCCGTCCGCCTCGGAGCGGGAGTCACCGGACTCCTCGGGCCCAACGGCGCGGGAAAGACCACCCTGTTGCGGGTGCTCGCCACCGCCGTGCCCGCCGACCGGGGCTCCTTCACGGTCCTCGGACACGACCCGGGCACCACCGCCGGACGCCTGGACGTGCGGCGCGCGCTGGGCTACCTGCCGCAGACCCCCGGATTCCACCAGGACTTCTCGGCCTTCGAGTTCGTCGACTACGTGGCGATTCTCAAGGAGCTGACCGACCGCACCGCCCGGCACCGCGAGGTGCGCCGGGTGCTGGAGGCCGTCGACCTGTCCGATGTGCGCGGCAAGCGCATCAAGCGGCTGTCCGGCGGTATGCGCCAGCGGGTCGCGCTGGCCGCCGCACTCGTCGGCGACCCCGGCTTCCTCGTCCTCGACGAGCCGACCGTCGGCCTCGACCCCGAACAGCGCATGCGCTTCCGGGAACTGATCGCCCAGGCGGGAGAAGGACGCACCGTCCTGCTCTCCACCCACCAGACCGAGGATGTCGCGATGCTCTGCCACCAGGTGATCGTGATGGCCGGCGGCCGCATCCGCTTCGAGGGCACTCCCGCCGAGCTGACCGATCGAGCGGCCGGCCGGGTGTGGAGCAGCACGGAGCGCGATCCGGCCGCCCGAGCCGGATGGCGTACGGGCACGGGCGCCTTCCGCAATGTCGGCGATCCTCCCGTGGGCGCCGAACTTCTCGAACCCACCCTGGAGGACGGCTACTTGCTCACTCTCGACGGCGAGACCGCGGAGGTGGCGGCATGAGCGCCGGCACGGACACGATCCCGCAGGCGGCTCCCACGGGGGTGGAGCCGCCTGCTCGGGGCAGGGAATCCCGGGTGGCCGCAGTCCTGGCCCTCGCCCGCTTCGAAGCACGCGAACTGCTGCTCCAGATCCCGGTCCTGCTCTTCCTCGCGCTGTATGTCGGCTACGCCGGCTGGAGGTTGTTCATCGGGGGCGACGGCATGGACGACTTCCCGGTCCTCCAGGACGCCGACAGGGCCACCCAGCCGACCCCCATGCTGCTGGCCGTCGCCGTGTTCATCTGCGTCAACCGCGCCGTGCTGCGCTCCCGCCGGCAGTCCACCGACCAGCACTTCGACATCCTGCCCATGGAGCACTGGCGGCGTACGGTGGCGCACGCGCTGTCCGTCCTGCCCCTCGGCGCGATCACGGCGCTCGTCGTCGGCTTCCAGTTCGCCTGGGCGGCACTGAAGCCGGGCGCCGTCGGACACGGCTCACCCGCCGAACTGGTCGTGGGCCCGCTGATGGTACTGCTGGCCGGTGTCCTGGGCGTCCTGCTCGCCCGGGTGATACCGGTCGGGTTCGTCGCCCCGCCCTTCGTGATCGGCGCGTTCGTCCTCACCACCCTGGTCTCCGCGGCCACCCAGGGAAAGCACTGGGTGAGCTGGCTCGGACCGGTCGTCGTGGAAGAGGGCGCCGACCCCTTCCCCTCCGACCTGCTGGGCCGCCCGGCCGCCTGGCACGCGCTCTATCTGACGGGCCTCGCGGTCCTGCTGCTCTGCGTCGCCGTGCTGGTGAGCGGCGGCCGGACGAGGCTGGTCACGTCGCTGACCGCTCTCTCCCTCGCCGCGATGGCCGTCGGCGTGGCCGGACAGTCCCCCGACGACTCGGCATCCCTGATCGCGGCCCGGGCCAAGGTGTCCGAGACCCCGCAGAAGGTGCAGACCTGCGTCCAGCGCGGGCGGTCCACCTACTGCGCCTACCCGGAGTGGGCCGGCCGCACCGCCGACTGGGCCGACGCCGTCGACCGCATCCAGTCCCGCGCGGGCGGTTCGGCCGGGGGCGAGCGGCTGACCGTGCGCCAGCGGATCGACGCCCGCTATGGCCTTCAGAGCGACGCCGCGATTCCCCCGTCCACCACGCCGGGCACCGTGACGGTCGGCACGCGCTGGGGCGGCAACCGCCTTCCCGAGTTCGCGGTCGGTGTCGCCTCGGTCCTGGTCATGGGCGACGAGGCAACCGCCGGGAGGGTCTGCGACGCCCGCGTGGTGACCACGATGTGGCTGGCACTGAGCGCACAGCCGGACCCGATCAAGTCCCTCCGCAACGTCCGGCTCGACGACAGCATCAAGGGCTCCGCCATCGCGCTGGCCCCCACGGACCCCGTCTCCATGTCCGCTCAACAGACCACCGTGGTGCGCGAGTTGCTTCAGAGGCCGCACTACAGCATCGCCGCCAAGGTGAAGGCCCACTGGACGGAGTTGACGTCGGCGAAGACGTCCACGGCACGGGTGGCCGAGCTGCTCGGCGTGCCGGCCGGTGGCGAGGGGACGTCGGCGGATTCGGGGAGTGGCTCGTGCGAGGAGTAGCGGGAGAGACGGGGGAGATGGGAGAGATGGGGGAGGTGGGAGCGGCGAAGGAAAAGGGAGAGACGGCGGAGAAGGCTGGTGGCGTCTCCGAAGCGAGGGACGTGTCCGGGGCGAGGGACGTCTCCGTAGCGAGGGAGGCGACGGCGGGTTCTGCCGGCCGCCCCGCCGAAGCCGCCGGGCCACCTGCCGCGTACGTCGTGGCCCTCGCCCTTCTCCGACCCGTGTGGCGCAGCCTGCCCCACCGGGCCCTGGTGACCGGCGCCGCCCTCGGACTGCTGCTGGCCGGCGCTTCCCGGATGCTCGCCGGTCCACCGGACCCGTGGCTGAGCCTCAACCTGTTGCGGGCCGTATCGCTCGCCTTCGCTCTGGGGCTGGCGTTCCTGCTGGACGATCCGGCCCGGCACACCACGGCGGCGGTGCCGACCAGACGCCCGGTGCGGACGGGGCTGCGGCTGGTGCTCGGCGTGCCGTTCATGGCGGTGTGCTGGACGGCCGCGCTGTTCCTCGTACCCGCCGAGGGACGGCCCCCGATGGGCGCGATCACCCTGGAAGCGGCCGCTGTCATGACCCTCGCGCTGACCTCCGCGCTCGTCGCGGTGCGGTACTCGGGGGCCACCGAACCGGGGATCGCGATATCCGCCGGACTGGTGGGCGCCTTCTTTGCCGCCGCGGTACTGCTTCCCGCGCGCTGGGAGCTCTTCGTCGGCCCGTCCGACCCGCACTGGGACGACGCGCACCGACGATGGGCGGCCGTCCTGGTCGTGGCCGTGCTGGCGGGCGCGTGCTCTCTGGCCGAACCCCTGCGGCGACGCCGGACAACCGTCCTTGCCCACCGCTGACTTCAGCCCCCGGAGCGGCGCTCGACCACCGGGTGGTCAGGACTCCGTTCGGTACATCAGGTCCGTCTCGTGGGTGACGAAGCCGAGACGCTCGTAGACCGTGACCGCCGCCGTGTTGTCGGCGTCGACGTAGAGCATCGCGGTGGGCAGGGCCTGCGCGGCGAGGTGGCGCAGCCCGATCGCGGTCAGGGCCTTGCCGAGGCCGCCGCCCTGGGCGCCGGGGCGCACGCCGAGGACGTACACCTCGCCCAGCCCCTCCTCGGCGTGGACCTTGGTCCAGTGGAAGCCGACGAGTTCGTCGCCGCGGAAAGCGAGGAAGAAGCCGGCCGGGTCGAACCACGGCTCGGCCGTCCGGTCGTCCAGGTCGCGCTGGGTGAGGGAGCCCTGCTCGGGGTGGTGGGCGAAGGCGGCGGCGTTCACGGCGAGCCAGGCGGCGTCGTCCTGGCCCGGCACGAAGGTCCGGACGGTCACTCCCTCCGGCAGCTTCGGCTCGGGCAGGTCGAGGTTCTCCAACGGGCGGCGCATCTGGCGAAGTTCGCGGAAGAGGGTGAGGCCGAGGACCTGCGCGAGATGCCGGGCGGCGGAGTGCCCACCGTGCGCCCACACCCGCAGCCGCTTCCCGGACTCATTGAGCATGGCCGAGCCGAGCGCCCGCCCGTGCCCGTGGCCCCGGTGCGCCGGGTGGACGACCAGCTCGGCGGCCGGAGCCTCGACCGGGTCCGTGTCCTCCAGCTGCGCGTAGCCGATCAGTTCGTCGCCGAGGGTCAGCAGCAGGTGCCGGACGCCCTCACGGCTTCCGCCCCTCAGCTGAAGCCGCCCCTGCTCGGACACCGCCTGCTGACCGTCGGCCCGAGCGGCCTCCGCGAGCAGCCGGAGCACGTCCTCGGCCTGATCCGGGGAGAGCACGGAGTAGGTCTCGATGGAGCGGGAGAGGGCGAAGGGTGCCGCGTCGTCGCTGGTCATGGATACGAGGGTACGGCTCGGCGGTGGAGGGACAAGGAGTTGGGCGACGTGGACATGAGTCGTGGCGGGGAGGGGCGGGCCGGGGAGGCGGGAGCGCGCCTCGGCGGACCGAGGGAGGGCCCCGAGGGGGACTGAGGGAGGGCCCCGAGGAGGCTGAGGTGAGGTGCCCGAGGGGCGGTGGTGACGTGGTTGTCGGTCTTCGGTGAGGTGATGGCAATCAGTCCGTAACCATGAACCCCCTTTTGCGCTACGCGCGTTGATTCTAAAGTGCGTGCAAAGCCACGGGTGTCACTCAGCCCGCGCAAGGTTCGCGCAGTACGTACGACCGGAAGGGCCCGCACAGCTCGCTTCACGTGCGGGCCCGGCAGTCAGCACAGCCCGCACCACCCGCGGGTCCCGCACGGCGCACGTCACCGGCGGGGTCCCGGCAGCTTGGACAGCTCGCAGTACCCGCGGGTCCCGCACAGCACGCGTCATCCGCGGGTACTGGCAGCCGGCACGCCACGTACCACCTGCTCGGCTCACGTACGGCACACCGCTTTCGCATCTCACCGTTCTCCAGGGGGAACCATGCCGCCCACGATCCGGTACAGACGCACGCATCGCCTTCTCGCGGCCGCCGCCGGTCTCGCCACCGTCGGTGCGCTGGCCGCGGCGATGCCCGCGAGCGCGCACCAGGACGCGGCGACACCGCTGCACCACCACGGCAGCGGCCGCTACCAGGACGTCCAGTTGCTGTCCTTCAACGACCTGCACGGCAACCTGGAGCCGCCGACCGGTTCCTCGGGCCGGGTCACGGAGCTGGAGGCGGACGGCACGACGAAGACCATCGACGCGGGTGGTGTCGAGTACCTGGCCACCCATCTGCGCAACGCCCGCAAGGGCAACAAGTACTCGATCACGGCGGCCGCCGGTGACATGGTCGGCGCCTCTCCGCTGATCTCCGGCCTCTTCCACGACGAGCCGACGATCGACGCGCTCAACGGCCTCGACCTCGATGTCACTTCGGTCGGAAACCACGAGTTCGACGAGGGCGCCAAGGAGCTGGCCCGGCTCCAGAAGGGCGGCTGCCACCCGACGGACGGCTGTTTCGGCGACAAGAAGTTCACGGGAGCCGACTTCCCCTACCTCGCGGCGAACGTGACCGACGAGAAGACCGGGAAGCCGATCCTCAAGCCCTACTGGGTGTGGAAGAAGAACGGCGTCAAGATCGGCTTCATCGGTGTCACGCTGGAGGGCACGCCGAACATCGTCTCGGCCGAGGGCGTCAAGGGCCTGAAGTTCGGCGACGAGGTCGAGACGATCAACAAGTACGCCAAGGAGCTCCAGCACCAGGGCGTGAAGTCGATCGTCGCGCTGATCCACGAGGGCGGGGCGCCGGCGTCGACGGCGTACAACTACGACTGCGACAGCCCCGGCGCCGGTGACGGCATCTCGGGGCCGATCGTCGACATCGCCAAGAACGTCACGCCGGCGGTGGACGCGCTGATCACCGGCCACACCCACCAGGCGTACGCGTGCACCATCCCCGACCCGGCGGGCAGGCCTCGCATGGTCACCTCGGCCTCCTCCTTCGGCCGGCTCTACACGGACACGACGCTGACGTACGACCGTTGGACCGGCGACATCGCCCGTACGGCGGTGAAGTCCGCGAACCACGTGGTCACGCGTGATGTCGCGAAGGCCGCCGACATGACGTCGCTGATCACCAAGTGGAAGGCGCTCTCCGCGCCGGTCGCCTCGCGCTCCATCGGCTACATCGCGGGCGACATCGGCAACACCGGCACCGAGTCCCCGATGGGCGACCTGATCGCCGACGCACAGCTCGCGTACGCCAAGTCCGTCGACCAGGAGGCCGACCTCGCGCTGATGAACCCGGGCGGCATCCGCGCCGGACTCACCTACACCGCGAGCGGTGGTGAAGGCGACGGGGTGGTGACCTACGGGGAGGCGTACACGGTCCAGCCCTTCGCCAACACGGTGAACCTGGTCGACCTCACCGGCGCCCAGGTGATCACCGCACTCCAGCAGCAGGTCAGCGGCGCCAACGAGGCCGCTCCGAAGATCCTCCAGATCTCCAAGGGCCTCACCTACACGCTCGACCCGACCAAGACCGGCGCGGCGCGTGTCGTCGCCGATTCGGTCAAGCTCAACGGCACGGCCATCGACCCGGCCGCCACCTACCGCGTCGCGATGAACTCCTTCCTCGCGGGTGGCGGCGACGGCTTCGCGGAACTCGGCAAGGGCACGAACGTCCGTGTCGGCGGCGACGACCTGGCGGCCCTGGGTGCCTACCTGACGGCCAACTCCTCGGCCGCGACGCCGTACCCGGTCCCGGCGGCGGATCGGATCACGATCGTCCAGTAGCTGATCACGAGAACGAGGAGCGGGATCGGGACCCGGGGCTTCCGCTTCGTCCCCGAGCTGCGCTGTGACATGAACGAGCCCCCACCCGTTGCGACGGGTGGGGGCTCGTTCACGGGAGTCGTTCAGGGCGTGTTTCAGGGCATGTCGGGCGGGGCCGTCGGAGCGCCCGGAAGCCGTACGGTGGCGACCGTGCCGCCGCCCTCAGCGGGGCGCAGCGACACCTCGCCGCCGGCCTGCTGGACCGTGCGGGCCACGATGGACAGGCCGAGGCCCGAGCCCGGCAGGGCCCGCGCGTCCGGGGAACGCCAGAAGCGGTCGAAGACGTGCGGGAGTTCGTCGGTGGGGATGCCGGGGCCGTGGTCGCGTACGGTCAGTTCGCCGTCCTTCAGCCGGACGTCGACGGTGCCGCCCCCGGGGCTGAACTTCACCGCGTTGTCGAGGATGTTCACGATCGCCCGCTCCAGCGCGGAGGGCTCCGCCCTGACGAACCAGGGGTCCAGATCGGCCGTGATCGTCAGTTCCGGTCCGCGCAGCCGGGCCCTGCGCAGGGCCGCTTCCACGGTTTCCTGGAGTGCCACGACCTCCACCCGGTCGGCCGGGTGTCCCGCGTCCGATCGCGACAGCGTCTGCAGGTCGCCGATCAACGCGGCCAGCTCGGTCATCTGCGCCGTCACCGAGGCGAGCAGCGCCTTGCGGTCCGCCGGGGGGATCGGGCGGCCGATCTCCTCGCTGCGGGTGAGGAGTTCGATGTTCGTACGCAGGGAGGTGAGCGGCGTCCGCAGCTCGTGCCCGGCGTCGGCGATGAGCTGTTGCTGCAACTCGCGGGAGCTCGCGAGGGAGGCGGTCATCGAGTTGAACGAACGGGAGAGCCGGGCGATCTCGTCGTCGCTCTCCTCGTCCACGGGGATGCGGATGGTGAGGTCCTCGGTACGGGCGACGTGTTCCACGGCTTCGGTGAGCTTGTCGACCGGGCGGAGCCCGGCGCGGGCCACCCAGAGCCCGGCCGCCCCGGCGCCGATCACTCCGATGCCGCCGACGAGGAGAAGGATGAGGGCCAGATCGTTGAGGGTCTTCTGGGTGTCCTGGAGGGAGACGCCGACTGTCAGAGCCACGCCGGGATAGAGCTGGGCAGCACCAGGACCGAACCCCACCACGAGCGGTGCGGTCCGGACCCGTACGTCGTTGCCATTCGTATCAGTGGTGTTGTGGAAGGTCTGCTTGTCCTGATCGGGGTTCGCGGCGATGCTCTTGTCCTGTGCCGAGGTCTTCACAACGCCTGTGGAGTCGCTGAACACGCAAGCGGTGCCGTTCGGCTTGACCACCTGCACGTAGTAGTCCCTGGGCCGCATGAGGTCGGATGAGTCGGCCACGGTCTTCGGGCAGGATGCGAGCAGTGCCGTGATCTGAGGTTCGGTCAACCTGAATTTTGCGCCGCCGAGTTGGGCGTCGACCTGCTGGTACAACTTCCCCTGCACGATGAACCAGCACGTCACCGAAACCGCCGCCACCGCGAATGCCACCGCCGCCGCCACCAGCAGGGCCAGCCGTGACCGCAGGGGCAGCGACCTGAATCTGCGCATCACTCCGCGCCGCCGGACCGCAGTACGTACCCCACGCCCCGCACCGTGTGGACCAGGCGCGGCTCGCCGCCCGCCTCCGTCTTGCGGCGCAGGTACATGACGTAGACGTCGAGGGAGTTCGACGACGGCTCGAAGTCGAAGCCCCAGACCGCCTTCAGGATCTGTTCGCGGGTGAGGACCTGGCGCGGGTGGGCCAGGAACATCTCCAGCAGGGTGAACTCGGTGCGGGTGAGCTCCACCGGGCGCCCCGCACGGGTGACCTCGCGCGTCGACAGGTCCATGCGCAGGTCGCCGAAGGTCAGCGCGTCGTCCTCGACGACCGCGCCCGCCGACGCCGCGTACGAGCTGCGTCGCAGCAACGCCCGGATGCGGGCGAAGAGTTCGTCGAGCTCGAAGGGCTTGACGAGGTAGTCGTCGGCCCCCGCGTCCAGCCCCGTGACCCGGTCACCGACCGTGTCACGGGCCGTCAGCATGAGGATCGGCGTGGTCGTGCCCGCGCCGCGCATCCGGCGCGCTGCGGTGAGGCCGTCCATGCGGGGCATCTGGATGTCGAGGACGACCAGGTCGGGCTGGTAGGCCGTCGCCTTCTCCAGGGCGTCCGCGCCGTCGACCGCGACCTCGGTGTCGTACCCCTCGAAGGCGAGGCTGCGCTTGAGTGCGTCGCGCACGGCCGGCTCGTCGTCGACGATCAGGATGCGCTGGGTGTCACGGTCGCCTTCGGCGGAGCTCATGGGTGTCGGGTTCCTCGGGTGGGATGGGGCGTGATCGGGTGCTTTCAGCCTCGCACGTTCCGGGCTGTCCCGGAATGGATCAGCTTCGTACGGTACGGCGGCGGCCGGAGGTCCGGTGTGGTGCGGGCCGGGAGACGGCGGGGGCCAGTTCCGGGGCGCGGCGCCGTGCGGGCGGATGCAGTTCGCGGGCGACCGCCAGGGCGAGGCCGAGTGCGGCCGCGTCGCCGGCGGCCGCGGTGTGCGGGACGCGCTTGATCATCATGGCGACCTCCGGGGTCAGCTGTCGGAACCGCCGGCCCGCAGCGTGGCCAGGTCGGACTTGACGGTGTTGATCGGGATGGCGAAGCCGAGGCCGACGCTGCCCGCGCTCGACGAGGACGACGAGGAGTCCGAAGCGGCCGAGTACATCGCGGAGTTGATGCCGACGATGTTGCCGTTCATGTCGATGAGGGCGCCGCCGGAGTTGCCCGGGTTGAGCGAGGCGTCGGTCTGCAGGGCCTTGTACGTCGTGGTGGAGGACCCGGTGTCGCCGTTGAACTGGCGGCCGCCGAACTCGAACGGCCACTGGCCGCTGCCGCCGCCCTGCTGTTGCTGCTGACCCTGGCTCTCGTCGGTGGAGACGGTCACGTCACGGTCGAGGGCGGAGACGATGCCGCTGGTGACGGTGCCGGTCAGGCCCTCGGGGGAGCCGATCGCGACGACCTGGTCACCGACCTGGATGCCGGCGGAGTCACCGAGCGTCGCCGGCTTCAGACCGGACGGCGGGTTCTCCAGCTTGATCAGCGCGAGGTCCTTCTTGCTGTCGGTGCCGACGGTCTTCGCGGTGTACGACTTGCCGTCGTTCAGCTGGACCTTGATCTCGGAGGCGCCCGAGATGACGTGGTTGTTGGTGATGATCTCGCCGCCGGTCGTGATGATCACACCCGAGCCGGTGGACGAGCCCGCGTTCGAGGTCGCGCTGATCTCGACGATGCTCGGGCTGACCGCCTTGGCGACGCCGGAGACCGTGCCCCGCTGGCTGGTCGGCACCACGCTGGTGCTGCTGCTGGTGCTGCTGGAGGCGACGGTGTCGTTGCCGGTCAGCTCCTGGAAGGCGTACGCGGTGCCGCCGCCGATCGCCGCGGCGACGATCGCCACGGCGGCGAGCAGGGCGAACGGGCCCTTGGCGCGGCGCTTGGCGGTGGCGGTCGTGGGGGGCTCCGGGTGGCCGGGTGCCGTCGTGGCGAACACCGCGGTGGAGCCGACGGGGTCGGGCTCGGGGTAACCGGCGTACGGGCCGGCGCCGTGGCCGCCGTCCCCGCCGCTGCCACCGTGACCGGAGCCCGGCCACACGGTGGTGCCCGGCTCGACGTGGACCGGCGCGGCCGGGTCGTACGCCGGCGGTGGAGGCCACTCGGGGTTCACGGAGGAGGGATGCGACTGCTGCTCGGGGTACGCGGACCCGTGGTCGTCGCCCTGGGGGTACTCGCCGCTGCGGCGGAAGCTGTCGGTCATGAAATAAGACTGTCCCCGGATCATGAGAGCTCCCTGAGTGGTCCCTGAGAAGCCCGACAGAACCTCGTATGCCCGATATAAAGACGCTTCCTGCGAGTCCTCTGCGAGCCCTCTGTGCGTTCCCAGGCGTGCCCGGAGCCGCCCGCGGCCGCCCACCGGAGCGTTCGGGACGGCCCTCGGCAACCGGACCTCCCCTCTCCGGCGAACGGCAGGTTGCGCCCGGGTGATGTCCCGGAACGCCGGGGACGAACACTCGTCCGACCGCCGTGAAGGGCGTGTGTCGAGGGGCGGGTGAGGCCTACGATTTCCGGGCCGGAGGGGGGCTCCGCGGTTACGCCCGATGTCGATGCAAGCGATTGCCGTCGACGATCGGGCCGGTGCGTCGTATGCCCTTCTCGGGCCTCTGACGAAGAAGACAGCACACGCACCCACACCAGGAGTCCTGAGTGATACCTGCCCTGCGCGACCGCTGGAGACGCCCCGCCACGGCGTTGCCGACGGCCGCTCTCGCGCTGGCGCTGACCTGCGCCGGCGCCCTCGCGGCGCAGCCCGCCACCGCGGCCGACCATCCGGCCGGACTGCCCGACGCGAGCGTCGCCCAGTCCACGGCGGCGCCCGCGCCGACCGCCTCCGACAAGGAGCTGCGCCACCGCGTCGTCGAGGCCGCCAAGACCCAGGCGACCCCCGACACGACTCCCAAGAAGACGCCGTTCATCATCGGCGGCAGCGAGACGACGATCTCCTCCGCGCCGTGGATGGTCCAGCTCTCCTATTACGACAGCACGGCGCAGGTCGGCTACTTCTGCGGCGGCACCCTCGTCGCCCCGAACAAGGTCCTGACGGCGGCCCACTGTGTCGCGGGTCTGGACTGGACCGACAACGGCGCGGTGGTCGCCGGTGCCACGGGTCTGCTGGACGACACCAACGGCACCGTCGCGGGCGTCTACCGCCAGTGGAACCACCCGCACTTCAACGACTCGACCCTCCAGAACGACATCGCGGTCCTCACCCTGGACCGTCCGCTGGAGCAGCAGTGGGCGAAGCTGGTGGCCGCGGGGGACAGCGCCTCGTACAAGGCCGGCAACTCCGCCACCGTCTACGGCTGGGGCCTGACCTCCGGCGCCGCGGACGCCGATCTGTCGGCGAACCTGCGCAAGGTCACCCTGCCGCTGGTCTCCGACTCCACCTGCAACAGCGCGATGAACTCGGTCCTCGGCGAGGACGACTTCGTCGAGGGCTCGATGTTCTGTGCGGGTACCCCCGCGACCGGCGTCGACGAGGGCACCAAGAGCCCGTGCAACGGTGACTCCGGCGGTCCGGTGATGGTAGGCGGCAAGATCGTCGGCATCGTCTCGTGGGGTGTCTCCGGCTGCACCGCGAAGGGCGCCTACCCGGTGTTCACCAAGGTGTCCTCGTACACCTGGGCGGCCCAGCCCCGCATCGACGACACGGACCTGACCTTCGACGGCCGTGCCGACCTGCTGGAGCGCACGCCTTCCGGCGGCCTGTTCGAGCAGGACAGCAAGGGCACCTCGCTCGCCGCCCGCGCCTACCAGGGAAACAACTGGCAGAGCGCCGGCTGGGTCCTCCAGGCGGATCTGGACCGGGACTTCTACCAGGACCTGATCGAACGCGACAAGAGTGACGGCAAGCTGTACCGCAGCTACATGAACCACAGCACGGGCCAGTTCGAGTGGATGCAGATCAGCTCGGTGTGGGGCGGCTACAAGTCCTACGCCGTCCCCGGTGACCTGACCGGTGACGCCCGCCCCGACCTGGTCGCGGTGGACGCCGACGGCTCGGTCTACCTCTACCCGGGCAAGGGCACCGGCCAGTTCTACGGCCGCGTCAAGATCGTCGACAAGGCATGGAAGAACGTCAAGATCTTCGGTCACGGCGACCTGTCCGGCGACGGCCGCGCCGACCTGCTGGTCCGCAACAGCTCGGGCGTGCTGTACCTCTACCGAGGCACGCAGGTCGAGAAGACCCCGTTCTCCGCGCGCATCCAGGCTCGTACGGGCTGGAACTTCACCGCGAACGTGGCCAACGGCGACGTGACCGGTGACGGTATCGCCGACGTCGTCGCCCGCGACTCGGGCGGCACGCTCTGGCTCTACCCCGGCACCGGCAAGGCTTCCAGCAGCCTCTTCGGCACCCGCAAGAGCCTCGGCACCGGCTTCAACCAGTACAACCTGCTGTTCTAGTTCCTGGCTGTCCCACTGCCGCAGACAGAGATCCCCGCGCCCCTCAGGGGCGCGGGGATCTCCGCAGTCTGTGCGTGCGTTCGGCGGCGTCGGGCCCGCCGGGGCCTACTCGCAGCCGCAGGAGTGGCGTACCACCAGCCGTGAGGGGAACAGCTTCAGCCGCTCGCGGCGGGATCCGGGCACCCGCAGCCCGTCGTCCAGTACGAGGTCCACGGCCGCGCGGGCCATGGCCGAGCGGTCCGATGCGATCGTTGTCAGAGGAGGGTCGGTCAGGGCCGCCTCCTTGACGTCGTCGAACCCGGCGACAGCCAACTGACCCGGCACGTCGATGCGCAGCTCGCGCGCGGCACGCAGCACACCGATGGCCTGGTCGTCCGTGGAGCAGAAGATGGCCGGCGGCCGGTGCGGTCCGGCGAGCAGCTCCAGGCCGACCTGGTAGGCGTCGTAGCGGTTGTACGGGGCCTCGAAGAGGCGTCCCTCGGTCGGCTTGCCGGCCTCCTGCATGGCGCGCCGCCAGCCCTCGACGTGGTCGGAGACGGGGTCGCCGACGGCGGGCGTCTCGGCCGTACCACCGAGGCAGGCCACGTACTCGTACCCGTGCTCCAGAAGGTGCCGGGTGGCGAGCTGGGCGCCCCCTATGTCGTCGGTGACGACGGCCACGTCGTCGATCGCCTCGGGGCGTTCGTGGAGGAGCACCACCCGGGCGTCCCACGCGTCGATCTCGGCGGCCGCGTGGTCGTTCAGCGCGTGGCTGACGAGGATCAGTCCGGAGACCCGCATGCCGAGGAAGGCGCGCAGATAGTGGACCTCGCGCTCGGCGATGTAGTCGGAGTTGCCGACCAGGACCATTTTTCCGCGCTCGGCGGCGGCCTGTTCGACCGCGTGCGCCATCTCCCCGAAGAAGGGCTGGCGCGCGTCCGGCACGATCAGGCCTATGAGCTCCGTCTTCCGCGAGGCCATGGCCTGGGCGACCCGGTCGGGCCGGTACCCCAGCTCCTTGATCGCGGCGAGAACGCGCTCGCGCGTGGCCGGGGCGACCGGCCGGGGTCCGTTGTTGATGACATAGCTGACGACGGCGGTGGACGTACCCGCCAGTCGCGCTACATCATCCCTAGTCACCTTGGCCACGCGCGGAGTCTACGCGGATGGACCTACCTCTGGGCAGGGCGTACGGCGGCTTCCTGCGGCTCCACGGCGGCCTCCGCCGGGGCGGCGCTGTCCAGGTGCGCCGTCTCGTCCGCATCCTCCGGCTTTGGCTGGGCCGCCTTGGCCTTCGCCCCGTCCGCGGCGCGGTCCACCTTCTCGGGGGTAACGAATCGATAACCGACGTTCCGGACGGTTCCGATCAGCGACTCGTGCTCGGGCCCGAGCTTCGCGCGCAGTCGCCGTACATGGACGTCGACCGTCCGCGTACCGCCGAAGTAGTCGTAGCCCCAGACCTCCTGGAGCAGCTGGGCGCGCGTGAAGACGCGGCCCGGGTGCTGCGCCAGGTACTTCAGGAGCTCGAACTCCTTGAAGGTGAGATCGAGGACCCGGCCCTTGAGTTTGGCGCTGTACGTCGCCTCGTCCACGGAGAGGTCGCCGTTGCGGATCTCCATCGGGGAGTCGTCGTTGACGATCTGCTGGCGGCCCATTGCGAGCCGCAGGCGTGCCTCGACCTCGGCCGGGCCGGCCGTGTCGAGGAGTACGTCGTCGATGCCCCAGTCGGCGGTGACGGCCGCGAGGCCGCCCTCCGTCACGACGAGGATGAGCGGACAGCCGGGTCCCGTGGAGCGCAGCAGCTGGCACAGGCTGCGGACCTGCGGGAGATCACGTCGTCCGTCGATCAGGATGACGTCGGCACCTGGGGTGTCGACGAGAGCTGGGCCTTCCGCCGGAGCCACGCGCACGTTGTGCAGCAGCAGGCCGAGAGCGGGAAGCACCTCCGTCGACGGCTGAAGGGCGTTGGTGAGGAGCAAGAGAGAACTCATCGCGCCTCACCCGCCTGGGTCGTCCTGCCTTCGTGCACGGTTCGCTCGCCCATAACGTCTGGTTCCTCCTCGGTCCCTGCGAGGACGTTTACGGCACTGCCCTGTACATGCGGCTCCCGCGCCCCTGGGATCCGCTGCGCGTCCGAGGCCCGTACACCTGCGGTTTCCCGCTTCGTATACAACGCTTCTGAAAGCACAAAAGGACCCGGGGGCTACTCTGCCCGAGTCCTCATGCCCAGCAGAATAGCCCACATGAGCTCAGGTCCGGCAGGTCAAGTGACGCGATCTTTCAAGAGTCCACGCCTTGAGACAACGTCGCGCACCCCTTTGCGGAAGTTTCTGCGCACGGTCGACGGGGTGACGATCGACGCCGCCTACGACCCCGGAACGGAGTCGTCCGGTGACCTTGCGTTCATCGTCGCACACGGATTCACGGGTGATCTGGACCGTCCGCACGTCCGCCGCGCGGCCGACGTCCTCGCCCGCAGCGCGGCGGTGGTCACCTTCTCCTTCCGTGGTCACGGCGGATCGGGCGGCCGTTCCACGGTCGGTGACCGCGAGGTCCACGATCTGGCGGCCACGGTCGCCTGGGCGCGGGAACTCGGGCACACCCGGATCGTGACCGTCGGCTTCTCGATGGGCGGCTCGGTGGTGCTCCGGCACGCCGCGCTGTACGGGGAGAAGGGGCCGGGGCCCGGTGGTGAGCCGGTGCCCGGCCGGGAGCACGAGGGGCGCACAGGGGCGCATACGGACGCGGTGGTTTCGGTGAGCGCACCGGCCCGTTGGTACTACCGGGGGACGGCCCCTATGCGGCGGGTGCACTGGCTGGTAACCCGCCCGGAGGGCCGGATCGTGGGCCGGTTCGGTCTGCGGACCCGGATCCACCACCGCGACTGGAACCCGGTGCCGGCGTCCCCGGTCGAGTGCGTTCCGCACATCGCGCCGACCCCGCTCCTCATCGTCCACGGCGACCAGGACGGCTACTTCCCCCTCGACCACCCGCGCATGCTGGCCGAGGCCTCCGGCGGCCACGCCGAACTGTGGCTGGAGCACGGCATGGGGCACGCCGAGAACGCCGCCGCCGACGACCTGCTCACCCGGATCGGGGACTGGGCCGTCACCCACGCGGGCTAGCCTGACGGGGTTCACGCAAACAGACGCGCGGACACCACACACCAGATCGCTGATTGAGGAACGAGATGGCAAAGGGCACGGTGCGTTACTGGGCCGCCGCCAAGGCCGCGGCAGGCGTCGACGACGAGCCGTACGACGCGGACACGCTCGCCGAGGCACTCGACGCGGCCCGCGAGCGACACCCCGGCGAACTCGTCCGCGTCCTGCGGCGATGCTCGTTCCTGATCGACGGTGATCCCGTGGGGACCCGCGGGCATGAGACGGTACGGCTGGCCGAGGGCGGCACGGTCGAGGTGCTCCCGCCGTTCGCAGGAGGGTGAGCGAGACGATGAGCAACCAGCCGTACGAGGGTCGGCACGAGGGACACGACCCGTATCAGCAACCCCAGCAGCCCCAGCAGCAGGAGCCCCCGCAGCAGCCCGAGTGGCCGCAGCACACCCAGCAGTGGGAGGGGCGGACCTGGGAGACGCAGGCGCAGACGCCGGTCCCCGCGACGGACTCCTCGTATCTGCCTCCGCAGGGGTACCAGACCTACAGCGGGCCCCAGGGGTACGGCGTCGTGGGCGCGCCCCTGCCCCCCGAGGCTCCGGCGCAGCCGTGGACCCCGGCGCACGCGCCGGCCGCCGATGCGGCACCCGGCGCCGACCCCTCCAGCTCCGGCGGCACGCTGCGCGACAGCGGGACCCCTCCCGAGAGCGCGAGCGGGGCCGCCGGGTACGGGCCCGCGACCGTCATCGGCCAGAGCCGGATCACCGACGCCCAGCGTGCACGCGCCGAGGGACGGTCGCCGATCATCGAGCCGGGGATGCAGCCGGCCGCGCTGACGGCGCTGCTCGCGCTGCTGCTCTCCGGGGCGGCGGCCATCGGGGAGTACGCGCTCGTCGTCCCCCTCGTCCTGCTCCAGGCCGTCACGGCGGCGGGCTGGTTCCGGCTGAACGGGATGTGGCCCGCCCGGCAGGGCATCGCGCTGGCGTTCCTGGGCGCGGTGACCGCCGACGTGGCACTGCTCGCGGCCGGCCGGGAGAACGCGCCCGCCGCGATCCTCGGCACCCTCGGTGTGTGGGTCCTGCTGACCCTCGTGCTGCAGTTGCGCAGCCACGCCGACCCGGACACCCGGATGTACGGCCTGATGGCGACCGTCGTCTCCGCGGCTCTGTCGATCATCGCGGCCGGGCATCTGGCGGCCGAGCCGGACGCCGTGACGGTGGGCGCCGCCGCGGTCGCCGTGGCGATCCTGGCCCGCGCGCTGCCGCTGCCCACGGCGGCCTCCGTGGTCGTCGCGCTGCTGGCCGCCGCGGGCGCCGGTATCGCGGTCGGCGGGATGACGGACCTGGGCACGCAGGGCGCCTTCCTGGGCCTCGGCGCGGGTGCCTGCGCGCTGATCGGGCACCGGGTGGCCGGCTACGACTACCCGTCGCGGTTCGTCCACTTCACCGCGGGCGTCGCGCTGCCGCTGGCCGCCGCCGCCCCGGCGGTCTACCTGCTGGGCCGCGCGCTGGGCTGATCGCATCCCGTCGGCCGGATCCGGTCGACGGGATGCGCCGAATCGTCACAGGTGATCGACAACCACCTTCAAGGGCCCCCGATTCGGGGGCCCTTCGGGGTTAGGCTCGCGCTCGGCGGCCACTCGGCCGTTCAGACGGGGCCGTCCCAGGTGGGGGAACATCGAGCATGCGAGCACTGCGAATAACCCTGATCCTCGTAGTCGTTCTCGGCGGTCTGTTCGTGCTCGCCGACCGGGTTGCGGTCGGGTTCGCGGAGGACGAGGCGGCCGGTCGGATCAAGAGCACCGAGGGCCTCGCGACCACCCCCGACGTGTCCATCGAGGGCTTTCCCTTCCTCACCCAGGTCGTCGGCGGCGAACTCGACGACGTGAAGATCGGCATCAAGAGCTACGAGGCGTCGACAGGCGGCACGGGCTCCTCCGCAGGCACCATCCGCATCGACGACCTCAACGCCGAGATGCAGGGCGTCGCCTTCAGCGGCGATTACAGCTCCGCCACCGCCGGCAGCGCCACCGGCAGCGCGTCGATCTCGTACGCCGAACTGCTCAAGGCCGCGCGGTCCGGGCCCGAGGACGTGGCGCCCGGCGTCACGGCCCAGGTCATCGGCCTCTCCGACGGCGGCAACGGCAAGATCAAGGTCACCGTCTCGGGAACTGTCCTCGGCACCAAGCTGCCCGAGCCGGTCTCGGTGCTCAGCTCCGTGACCGTCTCCGGCGACACCGTGAAGGTGCACGCCGACTCGCTGCCCAAGCTGGGCGTCCAGCTCGCCGAGGGCCGGATCCGCTCCATCACCGACTTCCAGCAGAAGATCGAGCAACTGCCCGGCGGCATCAAGCTCGACAAGGTCCAGGCGGCCCCGGGCGGCGTCGAGATCTCGGTGAAGGGTTCGGACGTCAGGCTGGTCGGTTAGAAGGCACTCCTGCCGGACCAGGCCCGAAGAAGTCCTGTCGAACCGGTCCGGGCCGGTTCGGCGTGAAGGTTCTGCCGGGAGGGACCGGTGGAACGGCCCGGTGGCAGGCCCCGTCGAGGGTGGGTGTCCGAAAGGCGAGACGGCCCTGTCCGTACCGCAGATGCGCCGTCGAAGTGATGACCGAAGGAGCCCCCCGGAATCCGTGCGGGCCGGGCTTCGACGGCCTTCGCGTATCACAGTGCGGACGATCGCGTCTCAGCATCCGACACGCCGGTGACATGCCCGCCTGTCCGTCCCTACGATCGGACCCATGAAGCGACAGGCGGACCTCACGAAGCGGCGGGCAGTAGACCTGTGCCGCGTCGCCGCCATGCTCTGTCGCACCTTCTGAGCGGAAGCGTTCCCGCCTTCCGCGAGCCGGGCCCCTGGACCTCTCTTGTCCGGGCCACCATTGCGCCGCGCAGCCCTCACCGGCATGCAGCACCGCGCACCCTCTCCAACGCACCACCCCGCCGCAACTGCCCCGGAGGAGAACGAGCATGAGCCGCAGCGACGTCCTGGTAGACGCCGATTGGGTCCAGGACCACCTGGACGACCCGAACGTGGCCGTCGTCGAGGTCGACGAGGACACGTCGGCGTACGAGAAGAACCACATCAAGAACGCCATCAGGATCGACTGGACCAAGGACCTCCAGGACCCGGTCCGCCGTGACTTCATCGACCAGGAGGGCTTCGAGAAGCTCCTCTCCTCGAAGGGCATCGGCAACGACACGCTGGTCGTCCTCTACGGCGGCAACAACAACTGGTTCGCGTCCTACGCCTACTGGTACTTCAAGCTCTACGGCCACGAGAACGTGAAGCTGCTCGACGGCGGCCGCAAGAAGTGGGAGCTCGACTCCCGCGACCTGGTCGACGGCTCGCAGATCCCCGAGCGCGACGCCACCGCCTACAAGGCCAAGGCCCAGAACACCTCGATCCGCGCCTTCCGCGACGACGTCGTCGCCGCGATCGGTTCGCAGAACCTGGTCGACGTCCGGTCGCCCGACGAGTTCAGCGGCAAGCTGCTCGCCCCGGCGCACCTGCCGCAGGAGCAGTCGCAGCGTCCGGGCCACGTCCCGAGCGCCCGCAACATCCCGTGGTCGAAGAACGCCAACGACGACGGCACCTTCAAGTCGGACGACGAGCTCAAGGAGCTCTACGCCGCCGAGCAGGTCGACCTCGCCAAGGACACGATCGCCTACTGCCGCATCGGTGAGCGTTCCGCGCTCACCTGGTTCGTGCTGCACGAGCTCCTCGGTGTGCAGAACGTCAAGAACTACGACGGCTCCTGGACCGAGTACGGCTCGCTCGTCGGCGTGCCGATCGAGCTCGGCGCCAACAAGTAACCCTCAAGGCCTGAAGGACGGAATCGAAATATGTGTGGAGCGAAGGCCGGCGGCCCCGACGCCTCGACGATCAAGCCCGGTGAGACCACGATCCAGGGTCAGGTGACCCGCGACGGCGAGCCGGTGACGGGCTACGTCCGTCTCCTGGACTCGACCGGCGAGTTCACGGCGGAGGTCCCCACCTCCGCGACGGGTCAGTTCCGCTTCTACGCGGCCGAGGGCACCTGGACCGTCCGCGCGCTGGTCCCCGGTGGCACCGCCGACCGCACGGTCGTCGCCCAGACGGGCGGCCTCGCCGAGGTCGCGATCGCCGTCTGAACGGCGGACCGCCGTCCGTGACGGCAGTCGACTGAACGGCCGAAGGGCCGCACCCCCGGGGGTTGGACGCTTTCCGGATCGGGGTGCGGCCCTTCGGCTTGCCCTCCGCGGCCGCCCCGGCCCCCGCCCCGGCCCCCGCCCCGGCCCCCGCCCCGGCCCCCGTCCCGGCCCCGACGTGGCCGCCGACACTGCGCCGGACGGGTTGTCCGGGCCTACGCTGGTGGTATGTACGCGCGCAGGCGTCATCTGTACTTCGCCATGATGGGGACGTGCATCGTGCTGTTCGTCCTCGCCTGGGCAGTAGTACGGCTGTGGTCGGTTCCCGTGGCCGTCGGAATGTGTGTGGTGGCCATGCTGATACCGCCGGTGGCCGCGATGGTGGCCAACCGGCGGGGGCCGGAGGACCGATGGTGGGACGACCCGTCCGGGGACCCGAAGTCCGACGAGTGGTGGGACGAGCTGGACGGCAAGAAACGACGGCAGCAGTAGGGCCGCGGCAGTAGGGCGGCAGCAGTAGGGCGGCGGCAGTAGAGCGGCAGCACGGAAAACGGCGGAAGCAGGAGCGGAAAAGGCGTCTATGTCGCGTACGAGGTTGTCCACCGTGGTGCTCGACGCGCCCGACGCCCATGAACTGGCCGACTTCTACCGGAGGCTGCTCGGATACGAGGTGCGCGCCGAGGAGCCCGACTGGGTGCTCATCGGCCCGCCGTTCGGCGGGGTCGCGCTCGCCTTCGAGACCGAGCCGCTCTACACCCCGCCGGTATGGCCCGCGGGTCCCGGTGACCAGCGGATGATGCTCCATCTCGACATCGAGGTCGACGACCTGGCCGAGGAGACCGCCCACGCCGTCGAGCAGGGCGCCCGGCTAGCCGACCATCAGCCGCAGGAGGACGTACGGGTGCTGTTCGACCCGGCGGGCCACCCCTTCTGTCTCTGGGTGGACACGCGCGGGCGGCGCAGACGCGGTCAGTAGAGGCGCGCGGACCCCGCCGGCGCCCCCGTCAGCGGACCGGCGGTCAGTAGACCAGCGCCTGCGTCCCGTCCGCCATCGCCTCCTGCACGAACACCTGCGCACCCGCGATCCGTACGCCCTCCAGGACGTCCTTCTCCGTGATGTCGCGCCGGGCCGCGCACTGGGTGCACAAGGTGATGGCCCCGGCCGCCAGGATCGAGTCGATCAGATCGGGCAGCGGCGCCGCGTGCGGCAGTTCGAACTCGGCGGCGCGGCCCGGCAGCGCGAACCACGCGGACTCGCCGGTCAGCCAGAGGGAGACCTCCACGCCACTGGCCACGGCCACCGCCGCGACGGTGAACGCCTGTGAGCAGCGCTCCGGGGCATCGGCCCCCGCCGTCACCTTGATCACGAGCTTGTTCGCCATGGCCGCCATGGTAGTCCGAGGTAATCCGAATCGTGATCAACGTCCGTGCAACCCCATGTGCGGGCCATGGGTCTCCTGTGCGCGCGGATACGGAATCCGTGCTTCACGTTCGTGGGGGGACGTCTTGGTAGTACCCGAAGGATCCGAAACACCGGAAAGACCGAGCGTGCCCGAGGTTGCGCCGATTACTGATTCCGGTACGACACCTCGTGATCCCGTACAACCCGCAGAGCCCGCGCCGGCCGAGGAATCCCCGGCACCGGTGTCGAGTCCGGCGCCGGCCGCGACAGCGGCGGAGCCGGATGAACCTGTGGCGTCCGCCGAGCAGTTGGCTCCCGTGATGTCCGAGTCCGCCGAGGCGGAATCCTCCGTTGCGCCGGATGACGCTCCGTCAGTGCCGCGGGCTCGTCGGCGCGGTCGCACGACTCTGCTCATCGCCACGGCCGCCGTGCTCGGTCTGGTCGCCGGTACCTGCACCGGATACCTGGTCCAGGCCGACCGCGAGCCCACCAAACTGCCCTCGCTGTCGCAGCCGGTGGTCGCCCAGGCCAAGGGCGCCGGCCCCGAGCCGCTGTCCGCCGCCCAGGACCACCGGGTGAAGACGGACGGCGACCTGCGCAAGCTGCTGCTTCCTCGGCCGAAGGGCACGAGGGAGGGCGATTGGGTGGGCGACGACGGCTGGATGAATCTGACGGAGTACGCGGACTCCTACAAGAAGCCGGCCGGCGCCTTCGCCAACCTCCTCGCCGACCAGTTCCGCCGCGCGGCCGTCGTCAGCTGGGAGCAGGGCGGCACGTACTCCGTGGAGATCCGCCTGGTGCAGTTCCGCCAGGAGGAGACCCTCAAGGCCTCCGAGGCCGCCGACAACGGGTACTACTGGGCGGAAAAAGAGGCTGGTACCCGCAGCTGGCCCGTACCCGGCACCGGGGACGGGATGGCGTACGTCCACACCCGGCCCGACACGAAGCCGGGCTACCTGCCGATGTACTCGGCCGAGGCGCACGCCTGGCGCGGCGACATCGCCATGGAGGTCTGGATCTACGACACCAAGCCGATTCCCAAGGACAAGATCATGGATCTGGCCAAGCGACAGGTGGGGCGACTGTGAGCGAGAGCCCCATCGAGAACCGCGCCGAGAACCCTGACCAGGACCTCGCCGAGCTCCCCGGGGAGCCGGCCGGTGGGTCCGTCGCGCCCAGGAGGCGGTTGCGCCCCGGCCGTATCGCCGCCGTCTCCGGTGCTGTCCTGCTGGTCGCCGCGGTGCTCGGTGGCGTCGGCTGCACCGTCGTGACCGTGGACGGGGCCGACCACGATCCGGGGAAGCCCACCTGGCGTTTCCCGAAGGCCGTGAAGGACAAGGACGAGAAGGCGAAGCCCGCCGCCGGCCTGGCGGGCATGCTCCTGCCCTACGGCGAGAGCTACACGCGCGGTCCGGACCTCGCCGAGTTCGGTTCCCAAGCCGAGTTGAGCGGCAGCCAGGCCGCCGCGCTCCGCAAGGAGGCCATCAGTGACCTGCCGCGCACCCAACGGCGGAAGCTGGAGAAGCGGATCGACGAGGAACGCATCAAGGGCATGGTGATGCGCAGTTATCTGAGCACGGACCCCTACGCGGGCGACCGCAACAAGTCCTTCACCGCGAGCGTCACGCTTTCCCGGATGGAGAACCAACGGACCGTGCGGGAGATCTCGACGGCGCAGAACGAGCTCCTCGACAGGCTGGGGATCTTCCGCAAGGGCCCGAAGATCAAGGGCCACAAGAACGCCGGGTGCTTCCTGCCGTCCAAGGACAGTGCCTGGAAGCTCGACATGATGGTCTGCTCCTCGTACGAGGGAGATGTGCTGGTGAGCGCGTCCGTCTCCGGTATCAAGCCGCTGGACGGGCCGGCCGTCGCCCAGTTCTTGGCCGCCCAGCTCGACCGGATCACGGACCCGGGGGAGGCCGTATGACCGAGAACCTTGCTGTGCCCGTCACTTCGGAAGAAGCTCCTGAGGCGTCTGTGCAAACAGCACCGGAAACAGCACCCGAAGCACCTCTGGAAGCACCGTCGCAGACGCCTCCGGAAGCATCGCCTGAAGGGGCGGCGGCCGTGTCTCCGGCCGAACCGCCCCAGGGGGAACCCCCGGTGAAGAAGGATCGCCGAGTCCTGCGGGCCGTGCTGCGCTGGACCGCGGCGACCGTGGTGTTCGCGACGGCCTGCGCGGGCGCCGCGTACGGCATCACGGAGATGCAGCGCACCGCTGTCCCGGGCCTGGCGACCGCGTCCGACGGGCGCTGGAACTACCCCGAGATCCAGTTTCCTCCGCTGCCTTCGGGCAGCCCGCGCCCCTTCGCCGAGGCGAACAAGGCCGGCGTCCACTACGCCGACCTGCGTGCGCTGCTGCTGCCCGCCCCCGCGGGCGCGACGGCCGACAAGGACCTGCGCGGTGCGGACGGCTGGCTGCCGAAGAAGGGCTTCCTCGCCGAGTACGCCTCGAAGGACGACCGCGATCACATCGACGAGCTGCTGACGGACTACGGCCTGCGGCACATCGCCGCCCGCGGCTGGACCACTCCGGACGGCACGCACACCCGGATCTATCTGCTCCGGTTCGACACCGCCGCGGTCGTCGACGAGCTCCAGCAGGATGAGTTCACGAGCTGGGACAGCCCGAAATTCGCGCTGCGCGGCGCAGCCGACGTACACAACGACGAGGCCTTCTCGCACGTCACCCAGCTCGAGGACGTCGCCCGCTACCCGTACATGGAAGCCAAGCCGTACGGCGCCGAGCAGGTCCGGCAGGCGTACCTGGTGGCCGGGGACACCCTCGGCCTGGTGGTGCAGTCCCACAAGGGCTCCGCGAAGGCGGTGCCCTTCCAGCAGACCGTGGTTCTGCAGAGCCAGCTCCTCAACTGAGGGTGACGGGCCTGACAGGGCCCACCTGGAAGAGAGGGCCGGGCCCCGGCCGCGTAAGCTGGGGCCCGGCCTTTGTGTACCTCCCCAGTCCCGGCTGCGCCGGGGCGGGGACCCGTTCCGCTCACCGAGGAGCACCCCGTGGAGATCTTCTTCGAAACCCTGCTGGCCTTGGTCTGCGTCGGCGTGCTCGCCTTCGCCGGACTGACCGTGAAGAAGCTGTACCAGGGCCAGCGCTGACCCCCATCAAGGAACTGCTCAGCTCATGATCGAGATCCCGTCGGACCTCCACAAGGACCTGGTCCCCCTTGTCTTCCTGCTCGGCGACTGGGCCGGAGTCGGTGTCTACGACTTCCCCGGCTCCGAGAAGTGCAACTTCGGGCAGGAGGTCAGCTTCACGCACGACGGGCGGGACTTCCTGGAGTACCGCTCGCACAGCTGGGTGCTCGACGCGGACGGCGAGAAGGTCCGCCCGCTGGAGTCGGAGGCCGGTTTCTGGCGCGTCGACGCCGACCGCAAGGTCGAGGTCGTGATGATCCGCGACACCGGCGTCGCCGAGATCTGGTACGGCGAGCTGGCCGACAAGAAGCCGCAGATCGACCTGGTCACCGATGCCGTGGCCCGTACGGCCACCTCCCGTCCCCACAGCGGCGGCAAGCGACTGTACGGCTATGTGAACAGCGACCTCATGTGGGTCGGTGAGAAGCAGACCCCCGAGGTCGAGCTGCGCCCCTACATGTCCGGGCACCTGAAGAAGGTCGTCACCCCGCAGGACGTCGAGCGCTGGGCAAAGGACCTGCCCGACGACATGCCGGACGACGGGATCGCCTTCTTCAAGTAGGCCGCCGTGCGGTTCGTGAGCCGCCGTGCAGTTCATCAGGTCGGCTCCGACAGGATTCGTCCTAGACTTCCAGTGTGGTGAGCACCGACTGGAAGAGCGACCTCAGGCAGCGCGGCTACCGGCTGACGCCGCAGCGCCAGTTTGTCCTCGAAGCAGTGGACACCCTGGAGCACGCGACCCCCGACGACATCCTCGTGGAAGTGAGGAAGACGGCGTCGGGGGTCAATATTTCCACCGTCTACCGGACTCTGGAGCTTCTGGAGGAGCTCGGGCTGGTCAGCCATGCCCATCTGGGGCACGGCGCACCGACGTACCACCTGGCCGACCGGCACCATCACATCCACCTCGTCTGCCGCGACTGCGAGAACGTCATCGAGGCCGATGTCTCCGTCGCCACCGAGTTCACCGCGAAGCTCCGGGACACCTTCGGCTTCGAGACGGACATGAAGCACTTCGCCATCTTCGGACGCTGCAAGGACTGCCAGGCCCGGAAGACGTGACCGCCGGGGACGCCGGCGAAGGTGACCTCGGAATTGACCCCGTACGAGCACGGATGGTCATCCGGGATCACATTCGGCGATCATGCGGTCCCGGCGCAGAAATAAAATCGGCGACCGCGCGGTCGTAGTGTGTATGTCCATGAAGAGTTCCCTCCTGTCCCTGCCCGGCGCCGTTCCCGCCGAGGGCGTGGACGAAGGCGTCGCCGCCCACTACGGCGACCTGTTCCGTGAACAGCGTGCCCTTGCCGACGGCATCGGCTTCGTGGACCTCTCGCACCGCGGAGTCGTCACCGTCACCGGCGACGACCGGCTGGCCTGGCTGCACCTGCTGCTCACCCAGCACGTCACCGACCTGCCGGCAGGCCGCGCCACCGAGGCGCTGATCCTCTCCGCGAACGGCCACATCGAGCACGCGCTGTACCTCGTGGACGACGGCACGACGGTGTGGATGCACACGGAACCCGGCACCCAGGACGCGCTGATCGCCTACCTGGAGTCCATGAAGTTCTTCTACCGCGTCGAAGTCGCCGACCGCACCGCCGACTTCGCGGTCGTCGAGCTCCCGGCCGGTTCGATCGCCGAGGTCCCCGAAGGCGTCGTCGTCCGCGAGACGCCGTACGGCCGTGATCTCTTCCTTCCTCGCGCGGACCTGGAGTCGTACGCCGAGAAGGCCGGCCCCGCGGCCGGACTGCTCGCCCACGAGGCCCTGCGCGTCGAGCAGCACCGGCCCCGCCTCGGCTTCGAGACCGACCACCGCACCATCCCGCACGAGCTGGGCTGGATCGGTACCGCGGTGCACCTCCAGAAGGGCTGCTACCGCGGTCAGGAGACGGTCGCCCGCGTCCAGAACCTGGGCAAGCCCCCGCGCCGCCTGGTCTTCCTCCACCTCGACGGCAGCGAGGTCCTTCTGCCTCCGCACGGTACCGAGCTGCGCCTCGCGGACGAGGACCCCGACGGCCGCAAGATCGGCTTCATCACCACGTCCGCACGCCATTACGAACTGGGTCCGATCGCCCTGGCGCTCGTGAAGCGCAACGTGCCACTGGACGCCCCGCTGATGGCGGACTCGACGGCGGCGGCGCAGGAGGTCGTGGTCGAGCCGTAGGGCTCATATCTCCAGGAGAACTCGCACCTGTTGGGTGCTCACATCTCCAAAAGGACGGTGAACGGGCCGTCGTTCGTCAGGGAGACTCGCATCCGGGCGCCGAAACGGCCCGTGGCCACCGTGGCGCCCAGAGCGCGGAGTTGGGCGACGACCTCGTCGACGAGCGGCTCGGCCACATCGCCGGGGGCGGCGGCGTTCCAGGTGGGGCGGCGGCCCTTGCGGGCGTCGCCGTACAGCGTGAACTGGCTGATGACGAGCAGCGGCGCGTCGATGTCGGAGCAGGACCGCTCGTCGGACAGCATCCGAACGGACCAGAGCTTGCGCGCCAGTTGGGCCGCCTTCTCCTTGGTGTCCTCGTGGGTGACCCCGACCAGGACGCACAGGCCCTCGCCGCTGATCTCGCCGACCGTCTCGCCGTCCACGACGACGCTCGCGCCGTCCACCCTCTGCACCACCGCACGCATGCGGACCATGATGCCGTGTCACGGCGCCGTCGCGCGCCGCGGGCCCTTCGCGTGAATTCCAGGGGTAACCAACCCGCCATCTGGGGCTGATCGGGTCACTCGGTCACATAGCGACCATCCGGGGTGGCACCATGCGGGGTGTCGCGGTGCACCCGTTGGGTGGACCGCTGTTCGAGGGGACGGTAGAGGCACATGAGCACATCGAGGACCGGGCAGCAGCCCGGGGCCGTGTCATTGACCCGCACGACCACACGGGCGGAAGGGATGACGGCCCGGCCGCCGGTGCAGCGCACCGACAGCGGCCCGTCGGCGGCCGATCCGGCCGCCCGGCCCGGTATCGCCGTGCTCCGGCTGCCCGAACTGCGGACGCTGCGCCGGGACGCCCAGCGGGACGAGGCCGACCTCAGTTATGTCCGGCGGCTGCTCCAGGGGCGTATCGACATCCTGCGCGCGGAGCTCGCGCGCCGCGGGGAGCGCCGGATGACCGGCCCGGCCTCCGGGCACCTGTCGCTCGTGGACCGGGGGAACCCGTCCGTCGTCGAGCGGCTCTCGGAGATCCTGACGGACGCTCCGGCCCGGTACCGCTCCTCGGCCCGTCATGTGACGGTGGGCACGCCGCACGGCGAGCAGTACCGGGCGCTGGCCGCCGACATGCTCGCCGAGGTGGAGCTGTCGGACCTGGCCGCGCGGACGGACGAAGAGCTGGTCGCGGGCCTGGGGCGGCTCGTCCGCTATGAGCAGCAGGTCTCCCGGCAGCGCCAGCAGCTTCAGCGCACGGCCGACGATTGCAGCGCCGAGATCGCCCGCAGGTACCGTGAAGGCGAAGCACAAGTAGACGACCTGCTCATGTGACGTGGCGGCCCCGGCGATCCCGGGGCCGAGGGGTGCGCCGGAATCCAGGGGCGCGTTTCCGCTCCGCGCAGGCGGGGGTGTGGACCGGGACACGACCCGGCCGATGCCTTCCGAGCGGGTCCCCGTTCCGGAAGGCAACCGCCGATGTCCGTAGCTCCCAGCACGCCCGAAGGCTCGCCCATAGCCGACGCGATACCGCGTATACCGGGTGCCACCGGCACACCGGGCACCCCCGGCACCACCACCTCCCCCGGCGCAGCCGGTGCGCCAGGCACTTCCGGCACTTCCAGCACCCCCGGCACCACCACCTCCCCCGGCGCAGCCGGTGCGCCAGGCACTTCCGGCACTTCCAGCACCTCCGGCACCCCCAGCGCGGCCGGTGCGCCCGGCACCCCCGGCACGACTCGTACGCCCGGCGCCGCCCCTGCTCCCGCTGTACCCCGCGTGCTCCCGGTTCTCGCCGAGGTCGTGCGGTCCGGCTTCGTCGAGGGCCGCCACCGCGGCAGCCTGGTGGTGCTGGCCGCTGACGGGACGGTCGAGCTGGCGCTCGGCGAGGTGACGGCGCCGGTCTTCCCCCGCTCGTCGAACAAGCCCATGCAGGCCGCGAGCGTCCTGCGCGCGGGCCTGGACCTGGCAGGGGAACGCCTCGCCCTCGCCGCCGCGAGCCACTCCGGCGAGACCTTCCACCGTGACCTGGTCCAGAAGATGCTCGTCGAGCACGGACTGACCTCCGGGCAGCTCCAGTGCCCGGTGGACCTTCCGCTGGACCCGGTGGAGGCCGAGACCTATCTCGCCTCCGGTGCCGTCCGCGACCGGGTCACCATGAACTGCTCGGGCAAGCACACGGCGATGCTCGCGGTGTGCTTGCAGCGCGGCTGGCCCACCGAGTCGTACCTCGATCCCGGGCACCCCCTCCAACAGCTGATCCACTCCGTGGTCGAGGAGAACGCCGGGGAGACCGTCGCCGCGGTCGGCACGGACGGCTGCGGGGCGCCGCTGATGGCCATCACTCTCACGGGTCTCGCCCGTGCCTTCCGCTCCTTCGTCCTCGCGGCCCCCGGTTCCGCCGAGCGCCGCGTCGCCGACGCCATGCGCACTCACCCCGAGTACGTCGCCGGCACCCGGCGCCCCGACACCTGGCTGATGCGCGAGATCCCGGGAGCCCTCTCCAAGATGGGCGCCGAAGCCGTCCAGGCGGTCGCGCTGCCCGACGGCCGTGCCCTCGCCTTCAAGATCGACGACGGCGGGGGCCGGGCACTGGGCCCCGTCCTGGCCCGCGCGCTGGGCCTGCTGGGCGTGGACGCGCCCGTGGTGACGAGGATCGGCAGCGCACCCCTGCTGGGCGGCGGCCGCGAGGTGGGCGAGATCCGGGCGGCTTTCTGAGGAGAGGACGCGGTAGGGGCCGGAGGGACCCCCCGGAAATCCGGGCGACACCCCCGACGACGTCCGCCTAGCGTGGCCCCATGACCCCGCACGACGCCATCGATGCCATCGACACCATCGACGTACGACCGATCAGCGCCTCCGACATCCCGGACTGGCTGCGCGCGCTGAAAACGGGGTTCCTGCGGCCGCCGGACGTCTCGGAGCAGGAGGCCGAGGCGCGGGCGCCGGCGATCATCTCGTCGAGGACACTCGGGGCGTTCGACGGCTCCCGCTGTGTCGCGACGTTCAGGTCGTTCCCGCAGGAGCTCACCGTGGTCGGCGGAGCGGCCGTTCCCGCGGACGCTATCTCCAATGTCACCGTCTCTCCCACGCACCGCCGCCGGGGCCTGCTCACCCGCATGATGAACGCCGACCTGGCGGCGGCGAGGCAGCGCGGCGATGTCGTCGCGACGCTCATCGCCGCCGAGTACCCGATCTACGGCCGCTACGGCTTCGGCCCCGTCACCACCACCGCCCAGTGGACCGTCGACGTACCGCGCACCGGTCTCGACCCCCGCTGGGCGGGCCCGGCCGACGGCGGCCGCATCGACCTCGTGGACGCCGAGGACGTCCGCAAGGCGGGCCCCGAACTGCACGAACGGTTCCGGCGTGGCCGGCCGGGCGCGGTGAGCCGCGACGCCCGCTGGTGGCAGGTCGACACCGGCCTGCTGCGGCTCGGCGGCGACCCCTGGAAGGAACCGTTCTACGCCGCGTACCGTTCGGCGTCCGGCGAGATCGAGGGCCTGGTCTCCTACACGTCGGACGACAACTGGGGCGACTCCAACCAGCCCCGGAACACGGCGGACGTGAACTGGCTGCTCGCGGTGACACCGGCGGCCGAGCGCGCCCTCTGGCAGTACCTCTGCTCGATCGACTGGATCACCCGGGTCAAGACCGGCCGACGCGCCCCCGACGACCTGCTCCCGCACTTCCTGCCGGACCCGCGCGCCGCTCGTATGGCCAGCCAGTCCGACTGGCTCTGGGTGCGGATCCTGGATGTCGTACGGGCTCTGGAGGCGCGGACGTACGGTGCTGCCGGGACGCTCGTGCTGGACGTGACGGACGAGAGCGGGCCGGACGGCGGCCGTTATCGGCTCCAGGCCGCGTCGGACGGCACGGCGACCTGCGCACCGACCACCGAGGGGGCCCAACTGTCCCTCTCCATAGCCGACTTGGCGACGCTGTGGCTCGGGGACGAGTCCGCGGTACGGCTGGCGGCGCTGGGCCGGGTCGGGGAACGGCAAGAGGGCGCCGCCTCCGTGGCCGACGCCCTGCTGCGGACGTCCAGGCGACCGTGGTGCCCGGACATCTTCTGAACTGCTGCTGCCGGTAGGGAGGTTCTCCTTCCACGCGGGTGCCGATGCCGACTGCTGATCCGTAGCGATTCAGTTGTGGTTGTGGTGGTGCGGGTTGGTGCGGTGGTGCGGACTGACCGAGCTCCCGGCTCCCCTCCGGAAGGGAGCACGGTCAGCCGGACTGGCGGACGGTGGCGTCCGGTCAGCCGGACTGGGCGAGCAGCATCACGAGGATCACGGCCCCGATGCCGCTGACGGTGGTGTTCCGGGCCTTGAGCCCGACGGACAGCGCGACGAACGCGACGATGCCCATCGGCCCGTACTCCCACTGGATGAGGTTCTCGAATCCGATGGCCAGGGCGGCGACGGCGAGGGCGACGAGCGGCATGACGGTCCCTCCTTGGGGACGGGGAGGCGGACCCCCGCTGAGGACCGTCCGCCCGACCGCCCGACGCACAGGCGGAGCCTCGGCGGCCAACCCTCCGGAAGTTTGACCACGTTGTGCAAGTTGGCGACCAACTCACTCTTACTTATCTCCGTGTTGGGACGACTCATAACCACCTATCTGGCAACTGCCCAAAGATGGCGGGAAGTTGTAGGGTTCTGGTTGTGGAGCCGGAGCATGCCGCCGTCAACGGGCGGAACAGGTCACCACGGCCGCCGAGGTCACACCGTGAGGTGGCCGACGAGCTGCGCAGCCGGATCAGGTCCGGTCAGCTGCGGGCCGGCCGGCGCATGCCGACCCAGGCCAAACTGGCCGACGAGTTCGGCGTCGAACGCGGCGCGGTGCGCCAGGCGCTGCGGATCCTTCAGGCGGAGCGGCTGCTCGTCAATATGTCCAAGGGGAGCCCGGCGACGGTCGCGGACCATCCCGAGAGGGCTCTGACCGGGCCGGAAGCCCAGCCGGAGTCCACCATGGTGGCGCTCGCCCCACGGATCACGGCGGCCTTCGCGGTCCCGCACGTGGAGATCGACGCCCTGTGCCTGACCGCCGTGTCGCTCACCCTCGCCATGGGTGAGCCGTTGCGCGAGATTCACGCGGGGCGGATAGAACCGGCCGGCGTCGACGTCCGGGTGCTGTTTCCCTTCGGGCGGGGAGTGGGACTGCGGGACACCACGTTCGTGGACCAGTCACACCTGGGGTTCAACGCGTTGTGGGAGACCATCGGTTCCGAGCTGCTGTTCACGAACTGATGGCCGGCCCCGCGACCAGCAGGGCCAGCACGACAGCCCCGATGGAGCTGCACGTGGGGTTCTTCTCCTTGATCCCGATGGTGAGCAGCAGCAGTCCGACGATGCCCGTCGGTCCGTACTGCCATTGAACGAGTTGCTCGAAGCCGACGGCGAAGACGGCGGAGAGGAGGGCGATGGCGGGCATGGTGGTTCCTCCTGCTTCTTCAGAGACCTGCTCGGGGTGGTGGGCGCCACGGATGGGCAAGAGGAGGCATAACTTCCACCATCTTGGCCAAGTTGGTAACCAACTCTGACTAAGTTGTCCCCACTTGGCGAGTGTCCATAAACAACTTTCGAATAACTCCCCGTAGATGGGGGAGAGTTGTACCGTTTGGTCGTGACTCAGGAGAACGTTGTGGTGAGTGACAGCAGCAGAAGGCTTTCGCCCCAGCAGATCGCCGACGTCCTGCGGGAGCGCATCCGCACCGGCGAGCTGAAGGCCGGCGACCGTCTGCCCACCCAGGCGGAACTGGCCGACGAGTTCGGCGTCGAGCGCGGCACGGTCCGGCTGGCCCTGCGCGAGCTGCAGGAGGGCGGCCTGCTCAGCAACGTCAGCAAGGGCAGTCCGCCACGGATCGCGGAGGTCGCTCCCACCCGGAACGGACCGCAGCCGACGATGGTGGGCCTCGCCCCCCGTCTCGCCGAGGCGTTCTCCGTGCCCCATGTGCGGATCGACGCGGCCTGCCTCACCGCGGAGACGCTGATGGTGGCGCTCAGTGAGCCGGTCCGCCAGATCCACGACGGCAGGATCCACCCGGAGCGCATCGACGTCCGGATCCTGCTGCCCAGCCGGGAGATCAACCTGGCGTTCCCCATCTCCGTCGAGGGCCGCGGCGACGACGACCCGGTCCACGAGCGCTGGCTGCAACAGCGCAACGCCCAGGGACACGTCCTGCGCCACAACCTCCAGTCCCTGCGCTCCTCCCACGGAATCGACGTCCATGTGACCTTCCGGGCGCTCCCGTTCACGCCACCGGTGAAGCTGTACCTGCTCAACGGATCGGAGGCGCTGATCGCGTACTACATGATCACCAGGCGCGAGGAGACCGTGGAGAGCGGAGTCCTGGACATGTACGACGCCCTCGGCTCCGCGTCCCTGCTCTTCTCCTTCGAGAAGCGGGCGGGCGGGCGGGACGCCACGTTCGTGGACGAATCCCAGAAGTGGTTCAACGCCCTCTGGGAAACCATCACCACGGACCTGAAACTCTCCTAGTGACTTCCGATACGACGCAGACTGAAGCAGTGGCGACACAGACAGGGAACCTGCGGGACACGATCACCCAAGCGCGCTTCGTGCTCTTCGACTTCGACGGGCCGGTCTGCCGGCTGTTCGCGGGGCACTCGGCGGAGACGGTGGCGAAGGATCTGGTCGAGTGGCTCGAACGACAGGGGATGCGCGGGCTGCTGACCCCGGAGGAGCGCGTACACCCCGACCCGATGGTGGTTCTGCACGCGGTCGACCGGCGGCATCCGCACAGTGACCTGGTGACCGAGCTGGAGGCCCGGTTCACCCAGCAGGAGCTCAAGGCGGTGGCCAAGGCCTGGCCGACCGCATACGCCGACGCGGTGATACGGACCTGGAGCGCCATCGGCGCCCGGCTGGCGATCACCACCAACAACTCCCCGCACACGGCGACCCGTTACCTGGACAGTCGCGGCCTGGCCGAATGCTTCACGCCCAACATCTACGGCCGCACCCAGGACCTGCACCACCTCAAGCCGGACCCGCACTGCCTCAACCGGGCCCTGAACGCCCTGGGCGCGGCTCCGTCGGAGGCCCTTGTGATCGGCGATGCCCCCTCGGACCTGTACGCGGCCGAGCGGGCCGGGATTCCGTTCCTCGGATACGCGCGTAACGATCGCAAGGAGAAGCTGCTGCGGGACGCCGGAGCCGCGCATTTGGTGACGTCGCTGGAGACCGTGTTGCTGGCGCTGCGGGGTCGGCTCTGAAGGCGTGGGGCGAGCAGCAGGAACAGCGGTGCCGCCCAGCCCGCCGGCCGCGGACGAACGGCCCAGGCACCCGTCGGCGTCATCACGCGGACCTACTTCGGCTCGGTGTGGACGCTCCTGTCGGAGCAGGTGTACAGGAGTTGCTGGGCCGCGCTGGTGAGCTGGGTGTGTGAGGAGACCACCGCGGCGGCGCCCTCGCGTGCCATCCGGAGCCGGCGCTTCCCGTCCTGCGTGTAGCCGATGAACGCCACCCCCGCGGCTCTGGCCGCCCGGAGGTCGGTGAGCTGGTCTCCCACCAGCAGGGCCCGGGAGGGTTCCGGGCAGCCGAGGTCCGCCAGCGCGCGGTGCACCACGTCGGGATGGGGTTTCATGTGGTGTGGTTCGTACGGATCGCGGCCGCAGACCGCGGCGAATCTCGACCGCAGCCCCTTGCCTTCGAGGTAGCTCCGGATCGGTTCCTCGGCGTTGTTGCTCACGATCGCCAGGCGCTTGCCGAGATCGTGCAGAACGTTCAGCAGCGCATCGACGTACGGCGCCGCCACAGCGGACCTCACGGCGGCGTGTTCGTGCCGCGTGAGGATGGTGTTCGCCTGGACCAGGGGCGCTCGGCCGCGAGAGACGGGTGCGTCACCGTCGAGCATGTTCCTGAGGTGGTGCAGGATCCCGTGCGAGTCGTCGCAGTCCTCGACGTCCCGGTCGAGCGCACCCCATTCGTTCCGCGCCACCACCTTGATCTCGTCGGCGATGTGCGCGGTCGGCGTCCTGCCGAACAGGTCGCAGACCGGACCGTCGAAGTCGAGGAGCACCACCTCGGCGTCGTCCAGTACTCGCCGCAGGTTCTCCTCGTCGGACACGCCGCTCAGCAGCCACTTCGCCGTCACCCTGACAGTGTGAACCACGAGACGGTCCGCTCGGTGCGACACGAGGTGTCGTCGCCGTCCGGTACCTCTTTCCGCGGGAGTGTGCGGCCATTCGCCCGGGAGAGCTGAGGCGAAAGGAACCCTTCTGGCACTATGCGCACTCATGGGGGAGTGCCGTTCTCTCCTCTTTCCTCGTTGGTTGCGGTCTCACGCGGGAGAAGAGTCAATGTCACCCGAATCGGCTTCCCTGGCTCGGCAGCGAGCCGTTGAGGTGAGTGGCGACGCGGGCCTGGTCGAAGGGCCACTCCATGGTTACCACAACGAGGCATATGTCTTTCCGCTGCCCGGTGGTGCGGAGGAGGTCAAGCAGGTTCGCTGGAAGTGCAGGGAGCCGCGCCCCGGCCTGTTGTGGTTCGACCAGCGCTGCTTCGCTTCCGAGGAGCAGTTGCTCCGCGCTCTGAAGGGGCGGATCGAGGGCATCCCCGACCTCATTCAGACGGATGACGTCGGCCTCCAGCGGTTCATCGAGGGAAAGACGCTGGGAGCCCTGTACGGGGCCGGCAGCGGGATCCCGCCGTCCATCTTCAGGCAAATTGTTTCGCTTTTCGGTCAGTTGGCCCGCGTCAGACCCGATTCCCTCACGGCGGAACGGATGTGCAGATCCGTGGACCGGGCAGCCGAAGGCGACACCTCGGGCTTCTTGGAACGGCTCATCCTGTTCACGGAAGAGCGGGTGTACCAGCGGAATCTGCCCGACTTCCAGGGGCTGTTCGACGACCTCGGGCTGAACGGGGACTCCTTCACAAATCTCCGAAGGCATGTGTCGGGACTGGCCGAGCGCCCCTTCTGTCTGCTGCACGCCGATCTCCACCGCGAGAATTTCGTGGTCGATGCCGAGAAGCGGCTCTGGACGATCGACTGGGAGCTGGCGATGTTCGGCGACCCGCTGTACGACCTGGCCACCCACCTCTACCTGATGCGGTATCCGGCGGATCAGCAGGACCGGATGGTCCGGCACTGGTGTGCGGCCGTCGAGAGCGTCGTCCCCGGCAGTTCGGCCGGCTGGCGGGACGACCTGCCCAAGCTGCTCGCCTACAAACGCGCACAGTCGGTGTTCACGGACGTGATACGTGCGGCACTCCATTTTCGCGAGCACCCGGATGCGGAACAGTTCACGGACGCGGTCCGGAAGATCCGTGAGGTGTTGCGGCCGGCACGGGAGCCCCTGGCCCTCGCGCCGGTGCCAGATGCCAGGCGAGTCGGGACGGCGCTGTGCGAATGGTACGAAGCGCGCGTCAGGTGACCGATCCCCGTGGCGGACCCGGATTTCCTTCACCGTGTGCTCGGAGGCCTGGGCGTCGAGACGCACGACGCCTTGCCGGTCGCGGGCATGCTCACGGAACCGCACCCCCGCATGCGAGGCCGAAGCGGCGTTTGTGCGACGTGTCCTCGATGAGGCCGAGGCAGCCCCGACGGGGGACGCCGGTGCCGAACTCCTGCTGCTGCGGATCGAGTTGTTGTCGGACGTGATTCCGTCGGCCTCTTCCTGACCGCCTGCACGAGAGGCACCATGAGCAGGATGGGTTCAACAGAGGTGCCAACAGGGGGATTTGGTGGCCGGAGGAAGCTCGTCGTCGCTCAGGGGCAGGGTGGTTGTGGGCTGGGCGCGCGCCGAGGGGGTGGTGACCAAGGCGCTGCTCCTGGTCATCTTCATCATCGGATTGATCGCCCAGTTCGTGAAGCCGGTGGGTGACGCACTCGAAGGAAAGGCGTATCTCGGCGGGGCGCTGCTCAGCCTCGTGGGGTACGTGCTCTACGCCGAGGTGCAGCGACTGAATACGGCTCATGAGGTTCAGCGTGAGGGGACGGGCACTCTGCAGGCCGCGGCCCGACACCTCGGAGAGGAGGTGCAGCGCCTGAACGAAGAGGTCCAGCATCTCCGCGAGGGCCGGCTTTCGCAGACGCCGGAACTCGTCACTCCCGACGACTTGAAGGCCGAGTTCGAGAAGGCGCTCGATGCGGGAGGGGACGTCACCTTCTACGTAATGGGATTCACGGGAGAAACCTTTGCGCGGCCTCTTGAACGGGTACTGGAGAACGCCTCGGAAAACCCGCAGCGCACTCTGAAGGTGCGTGTTCTTCTACCGGATTTCACGAAGCCCATAGAAGTGCCGGGTCTCGTGGGAGCGGACGGCCAGGTCAGAGATGCCCCGGCGTTCCGGCAGAGCCTGGTGCAGCAGATCATGGGTTACAAAGCTCGCCTGGAGCGTCAGAAGACCCGGATGCGGTTCAAGGGCCAGGGTGAACTGCAGGTCGAATTCGGTTTCATACACATGTCGCCTCCTCAAAAGCTCTACCTCATCAATAGTGACCAAGCCTTCGTCGGCAGCTACGACAAAATCGAGCTTCGTCACGGCGAGTTCGACTCGGGGAGCTTCACCGGAGAAGCGGGCGAGACCCCCGGCGGACAGATCCTGGACCTGCTGGGCTATGACTCATTGCTGACGCACCATCGTTGGGACGACGGTCAGCTGTCGCGGGACGTCATTGTCCGTAAACAGCGGCTGTTCGCCGACTTGTGGGATCGCGCGCATGAACTCCCATAGAGCGCTCGGGGAGGAATGGGACGCTTGCCTCGGCCGAACGCCTTCACTGGTCCTGCTCGCGCGAGTCTCTCCTGAGCAAGATTTTCATCGGTTGTCGAGGGGGAGGCACTCAGGGGCGGCCTTCGGCCCGGGGCCTGGTTGAGCGCGAGGTGCTGGGGCGGTGCCGCGGGCGCGCCGGGCTCCGGTGCGGGCGGAATTCAGGGCCGGGCGCGGGGTCCGGGGCTGTGCGTAGGCTCGTGACCATGAGTGACACCGGACTGCGTGAACGCAAGAGGCAACGGATGTACCAGGCCGTCTCCGACACCGCCATCGGTCTCTTCCTGGAGAAGGGGTTCGACGCCGTGTCCGTCGCCGAGGTCGCGGCCGCCGCCGAGATCTCCAAGCCGACGCTCTTCCGGTACTTCCCGGCCAAGGAGGACCTCGTCCTGCACCGGTTCGCGGACCACGAGACGGAGGCCGCGCGGGTCGTCGAGGAGGGCCGGGCGGCCGGGCGGTCCGCGATCGACGCGCTCCGCGAGCACTTCCTGGACGGGCTGCACCGCGAGGACCCCGTCACCGGGCTCAACGAACATCCCGGCATCCTCGCCTTCCACGGGCTGCTCTACGGGACGCCGTCGCTGGTGGCGCGGATGTACGGGTACCTGGAGCGGTCCGAGGCCGCGCTCGCCGAGGCCCTCTCCGAGCCGCTGGGCGCCGGGCTCGACGCGCGGCTCGCCGCGGGACAGATCACGGCCGTGCGCCGCATCCTCGCCGAGGAGAACCTGCGGCGGATCGCTGAGGGGGAGCGGGTGAAGGACGTCCGTTCGGACGCCGTGGCGGCGGCCGAGCGGGCCTTCGCGCAGCTCGCGGCCGGGTTCCCCGGGCTCACCTGAATAAGACTGTGACCGGGTAAAGAATGTTACTCGGTTACGTTATTCCGGTACCCTGGGTGGAATGACACCACCCGACCCCGCCCGGCGGCATGCTCCGGACCTGCTGCTCGCCCGCTCCCTCTCCCGCGAACGCGCCTTCCACGACACCTGCCGCACCGCCCTCGCCGCGATGGTCGACGGTGCCGAGGAACAGGTCGTCACCGGTGAGGACGTCTCCGCTTCCGGGGCCGACGCCGAGGTGCTCGGTTACCAGCTGCGCAGCCAGGCGAAGGAACTGCGCGAGCTGCCCCAAGGTCCTTTGTTCTTCGGGCGGTTGGACTTCCAGGGCTCGGGCGCGGAGGCCGCCGACCATGCCGGGCAGAGCTATCACATCGGGCGGCTGCGGATCAGGGAACACCCCGCCGCCCCGCCCCTCGTCGTCGACTGGCGCGCCCCCGTCTCGCGCGCCTTCTACCAGGCGAGCGCCCGTGACCCCCAGGGCGTCGCCGTCCGCCGCCGCTTCGGGTGGGCCCCCGGCAGCCGCGGCGACTCCGCAGACCTCACGGGACTGGAGGACGAACACATCGGGGCGGAGCGGATCGCGGCCGAGCCGATGGGGGCCGGTGATGCCGACGGCGTGGGCGTCGAGGGCGAGGGGGACGGGTGCGAGCGTGCCGGTGGCCGGACTGCCGCGAGCGGCGGGAGCGGGACCGTCGGGGCCAGGACCGTCGGGGCCGGGACGGTCGGGAGCGGGGCCGGTCGCGGCAGTTCGATTCTCGCCGGGGAGATCGAGCGCCCCCGCGTCGGTCCCATGCGGGACATCGCCGCCACCATTCAGCCCGAGCAGGACGATCTCGTACGAGGTGATCTGGCGGCCTCGGTCTGTGTGCAGGGCGCCCCGGGCACCGGCAAGACGGCCGTCGGCCTGCACCGGGCCGCCTACCTCCTCTACACGCATCCGCAGCGCATCCGCCGCGGAGGGCTGCTGATCCTCGGCCCCAACCGCACGTTCCTGTCGTACATCGCGGAGGTCCTGCCCGCCCTCGGGGAGACCGGCGTACGCCAGTCGACGATCGGCGAGGAGATCGCCGTCAACCCGGTGACCGGCGAGGACGGCGAACGGGCCGCGGTCGTCAAGCACGACGCCCGGATGGCCGAGGTGCTGCGCCGCGCGCTGTACGGGAACATCGGCGTACCGGCCGACGCCCTCGCCGTGCCGGACGGCACATACCGCTGGCGTGTCCCCGTCGCCGTACTGCGCGGCATCGTGGACGACGTGCGCGCCGAGGAACCGCCGTACGCCGTCGGGCGGGAGCGGGTGCGGACGCGGGTCGTACGGTATGTGCGGGAACGCGCCGAATGGCGGGCCGGGCCGCAGACGAACGCCTGGGCGCAGCGGATCTCGCGGGCCCGGCCGGTCGCCGAGTACGTCGACGCGGTGTGGCCCCGGGTGCGCCCGGCGGAGCTGCTCACTCGACTCCTCACCGACGCCGAGGCGTTGGAGTGGGCGGCCGACGGGATCCTCGACGCCGACGAGCAGAAGGCGGTCCTGTGGACGAAGCCGCCGCGTTCGTGGAAGTCGGCGCGGTGGTCGGCCGCCGATCGCGTCCTCCTCGACGAGATCGCCGGGCTCATCGAACACCCCGAGGGATACGGCCACTTGGTGATCGACGAGGCGCAGGATCTGTCGCCGATGGAGTGCCGGGCCATCGCGCGGCGGGCCTCCTTCGGATCGTTGACCGTGCTCGGGGATCTCGCGCAGGGCACGACGCCCTGGGCTGCGCGGGAATGGGACGAACTCCTCGTCCATCTCGGCAAACCCGACGCCGCCGTCGTCCCGCTGACGATCGGGTTCCGGGTGCCCGAGGTCATCGTCGAACTCGCCAACCGGGTGCTGGACCGTCTCGGTGTGGGCGTTCCGCCGGCTCGATCCCTGCGCGGGGACGGCGAGTTGAGGATCCGGCCGACCTCCGACCCGCGGGCCGAGACCGTCGCGGCCGTGCGGGAGGCGCTCGCGCACGAGGGGTCCATCGGGGTCATCACCGCCGACGCGGACGTCGCCGGGGTGCGGGAGGCGCTCGGAGTCGCAGGGATCAGCGCGGCGGGTGTCGACGAACTGGGCGCCAGGGTCGCGGTGTTGCCCGCGGGCCTGGCCAAGGGGCTGGAGTACGACCATGTCGTGGCCGTGGAACCGGCCGCGATAGCGGAGGCCGAGGCGCGCGGTCTGCACCGGCTCTACGTGGTGCTGACCCGGGCGGTGTCGCGCCTGGACGTGATCCACGCGCGCCCGCTGCCCTGGTGACGTCTGCTCCGGTGACCCCAGCCGCTGCGTCTCTGCCGAGGCGATCTCTTCTCCGGTGCTCCCGCCCAGGTGAGGCCTGCCTTCGTGGCCCCTGCCTCAGTGGCCCCTGCTCTCGTGATCGCCGCTCTCGTGATTCCGCCGGTTCACCAGGGCAGTGGCCGGCCGTCGCGGAAGAAGCCGCCGGTCGGGCCGTCGTCCGCGAGGGTGGCCGCCCAGACGACGCTCGCGGCGCCCTTCTCCACGGGCCGGCCGCCGGGCCCGCCCATGTCGGTGGCGACCCAGCCCGGACAGACCGCGTTCACCAGAATCCCGTCGGACCGCAGTTCGGCGGCGAACATCCTGGTCAGGGCGTTGAGAGCGACCTTCGACGCCGAGTACGCCGGGGTCCCGCCGCCCATGCCCGCAAGAGACGCGGCCTCGCTGGAGATGTTCACGATCCGCGGGTGCCGGCTCGCGCGCAGCAGCGGGAGCAGCGCCTGGGTCAGCCGCCAGGGCCCGTACAGATTGGTCTCGGCCGCCTCGCGTACGACATCCAGGTCGGCGGTCGTGGCGCGCTGCCAGGTGTCGTACGTGATCGCCGCGTTGTTGATCAGTATGTCGAGGGCGTCGATGTCCCGGGCCGCCGCGGCGATGTCCGCCTCGGAGGTGACGTCGAGGCGGAGCGGGCGGACACCGGGCAGTCCGATGGCCTCGGCCGCGTCGGCGGCGGCCTCCGCGGACCGGGCCGTCAGATACACGGTGTGGCCGTCGGAGGCCAGCCGGCGGACGGTCTCACGGCCGATACCGCGGTTGGCGCCGGTGACGAGCGCGATCACGGGGTCGCTCCGGCAGAGTCCAGGAGTGGGATCAACTGCTCTTCCTCATGCGTCGGGCGGTCTTCGGGTCCGCTCTCGGTCCGCCTCGGAGCGTACGCGGCCGGGTCCGCGTGCCCCTTCCCACGCGTGTGACCCGGCGTGCCGTCCGCATGTCACAAATACTCCGGCCCGGTCCGTCCATGAGGTGAGAACTGGTCGTTGCCTCAGAGCGGCAACCGGCGGGATCGGGCGAATCGGGCGAATCGGGAAGGTGATGGTCATGCGGGTGTTCGTGGCGGGCGGGACCGGGGTTCTGGGGCAGCGGCTGGTGCCGCAGCTCGTGGCCCGTGGTCACCAGGTGACGGCGACGACGACGAGCGCGGCCAAACTGGGCCGGTTGCAGAGGCTCGGCGCCGACGGCGTCGTGATGGACGGGCTGGACGCGGTGTCGGTCGGCGAGGCGGTGGCGGGCGCCCGGCCGGACACGATCGTCCACCAGATGACCGCGATCTCCATGGCCCACGCGGGCAAGCCGGACATCAAGCATCCGGACCGCTGGTTCGCCACCACCAACCGGCTGCGCACCGAGGGGACGGACCATCTGCTGGCCGCGGCGGAGGCGACCGGCGTCCCCCATTTCGTCGCGCAGGGCTACGCCAGTTGGAACGGCATCCGCGAGGGCGGCTGGGTGAAGACGGAGGAGGACTCGCTGGATCTGATGGAGGGGACGGCCGCGCACGGGGGCATGCTGGCGATGCGGCATGTCGAGGAAGTGGCGCTCAAGGCGGGCGGAGCGGTCCTGCGCTACGGCGCGTTCTACGGTCCCGGCGCCACCGACGACCAGGTCGAGTTGGTGCGCAAACGGCAGTTCCCGCTGGTCGGGCGGGCCACCGGACACAGCTCGTGGATCCATCTCGACGACGCGGCGAGCGCCACCGTTCTGGCCGTGGAGCAGAAGGCGACGGGCGTGTTCAACATCGTCGACGACGATCCGGCCCCGGCCTCCGAGTGGCTGCCCCACCTGGCCTCGTGCGCCGGAGCGAAACGGCCGGTCCGGATTCCCGTGTGGCTGGCGCGGCTCCTGGCCGGGGACCAGGCGGTGGTGATGATGACCGAGGGGCGTGGCTTCTCCAACGCCAAGGCCAAGCGGGACCTCGGCTGGCTGCCGCGCCATCCGTCGTGGCGCCAGGGCTTCGCGGAAACGCTGGCCTGACCCGGGCCGCACTCCACCGCGGGTCCGTCGAGGGGGACAGGGTTCCGTGATCGACGTGATCGTGGCCGGCGGTGTCGCCGGCCTGCCGAGGCGGTTCGGCGCTCCCGCGGACTGACCGCGCGGAGGTCGCCCGAAAGGCAAAGCCCTACGTGCGCGACTCGGCCTTGGTCGCTGCGGTGCCCCTCGCCGGGCGCAGATCTCGGAATGCGCGCATCTCCTCGTACTCGTCGAGAAACCCCTCGCCGTAATGGCGTTCGCCGATGGCGACCCACTCGTCATCGGCGTCGTAGGAGGTGTCACTGAGCCACTTGAGCAGTCTCACGAGGGTCGGGCGATGCGCGGGCAGGTCGGCATCGTGGCTGAAGTCGCCTGCCGCGACGGCAGGATGGTTGAGGATGGCCGCGACGTAGAGCGCTACGGGCACGGTGGCTTCGTAGACAGAAAGGTCAGGACTGCGCGGTCCGGAACGCGAGATACCGGCTGAAGGCTTCGTGGCTGTCGGGGGTGAAGCGCCACTCCAGCAGGGCCGACCGCAGCTCCGGCTCGGTCAGCCAGCCATGCCAGGCGACCTCATCAGGATCGGCGGCCACCCTGTCCGGCACCACGGCTTCGTGCACGCCGAGCCAGTGTGGGCTCAAGCCGCTGCGGTTGAGGAACGTGAACAGCAAGCGCGGCAGCACACGAATGCCCAGCTCTTCGGCCAGCTCCCGCGCGGCGGCCTGTTCATAGGACTCACCGACATCCACGGCGCCACCGGCCACGACCTCGTGGAGCCCGGGGAAGCGCGACAGCTGCTCCGACCGCCGGTGGACGAGGATCCGCCCACGCTCATCACGACACACCGTCACGGCGACCCGGTGCAGCCAACCCTCCCGGATGGCCTGCCGGCGGCTGACAACCATCCCCACCACACGATCTTGATCGTCGACACGCTCCACCAGTTCATCCACGACGCACACCCTGGCAGAGCCCACCGACAACGCCGTTTCCCGGCGACCCGCGGAACCGGACCAAGAGCACCTGCGCAAGGAAGCCGGACGAGGATGACGACAGTTGTCCTGCAAATACGACACCTATCGTGCTCGGGCTCATGTCGTACGACACGTGGCGTGGCACACTTTTGCAAGCGGGTGCTTGCAAAAGTTAGCGGTAATGCGGCAAGGTGGAGTTATGGCATCGCTCAACGTCGGCAACCTTGGTGAGTATCTGCGGGAACAGCGGCGCACCGCGCAGCTGTCGCTGCGGCAGCTCGCCGACGCCGCCGGGGTGTCCAATCCGTATCTGAGCCAGATCGAGCGCGGGCTGCGCAAGCCGAGCGCGGAGGTGCTCCAGCAGGTCGCCAAGGCGCTGCGGATCTCCGCCGAGACGCTGTATGTGCGGGCCGGCATTCTCGACGCCGAGCGGGACCGGGACGAGGTGGAGACGCGTGCAGTCATCCTCGCCGATCCCACGCTGAACGAGCGGCAGAAGCAGGTGCTGCTCCAGATCTACGAGTCCTTCCGCAAGGAGAACGGATTCGAGATCGCGCCGGCGGACAAGACCGCTCGCGGCATCGAGGTGCCAGGCGCCGCCGAAGGCCGCGGCACCGACGTACCCGAGGCTCAGGACATACCGGACGCCCAGCCTTCACCGGACACCGCCGTCCGCGGCCCCCGCACGGCCGACGGCAGCGATGCCGATCCGCAGCAGACCGCGAGTTGACCGCGTGCGGATCACCCAAACCCTCAGCTGAAAGCGATTACGGGAGGACCATCGTCATGGCCATCACCGACGACATCCGCAAGGCCGCCACGGACCCGACCCCGCTCTACTTCCTCGCCGGCACCGCCGACCTGGCCGTTCAGCAGGCGAAGAAGGTCCCCGGCATCGTGGAGCAGATCCGCGCCGAAGCTCCGGCGCGCATCGACACCGTGAAGAACATCGACCCCAACGCCGTCCAGGAGAAGGCCACCGCCCGCGCCAAGGAGGCGCAGGAGAGCCTTCAGGCCAAGGTGACGGAGATCCTCAGCACCCTCGACACCGACCTGAAGAAGCTCGGTGAGTCCGCGCAGGACTTCGCCCTGCGTGGTGTCGGCGTCGCCGCCGAGTACGCCGTCAAGGCCCGGGAGACGTACGAGAAGGTCGCCGAGCACGGCGAGCAGACCGTACGGACCTGGCGCGGCGAGGCCGCCGAGGAGATCGAGGACCTCGCCATCGCCGTCGAGCCGAAGGCCGAGCCGGTCGAGGTCAAGGAAGAGGAGAAGCCCGCGGCCGACGCCGAGGACGCTGCCTCCAAGAAGAGCCCGGCGAAGAAGCCCCCGGTGCGCAAGCCGGTGGCCAAGAAGACGACTCCGCCCGCGAAGTAGGCGAGCGGCGGCAGTACAACTCCGCCTTACGCGGACGGGCCGGGCACTCTCTGAGTTCCCGGCCCGTTCTCCGGGTACGGTGGCCGTAGAGACGACTCGAACCGGGCGGTGGGCATTGTGCTGATGACGGCATTCGGCGGTCTGATGTGGCTGATCTTCACAGCCATGCTCGTGCTCGCCGTGGTGGCGCTGGTGATGGCCGCGGTCGCCCGCGAGGACGCCTACCGAGCCGCCGACAAGCAGAACAAGATGTTCTGGCTGATCATCCTCGGCGTCACCGTGGCCGTGAACCTGCTGGTGCCGATGCTTTTCCTGCAGATCGCGGGCCTGATCGCCACGATCGTCTTCTTCGTCGACGTCCGTCCCGCCCTGCGCCAGGTCTCCGGCGGCGGCCGGGGCCACCGCGGCGGAAGCAGTGACGGCCCTTACGGCCCCTACAACGGCGGTCGGTAAGCCACCCCGATCGGCCCGAGACACGCCGACCGGCTGAATGGCGCACCGCCCGAGACACGGCGGCCCGCACCCCGAGCCACGAACCACCCGCGGCCGTCCGCACGCGGGAGGGGCCGTGCCGTACCGGTGCATCCCGAATGTCCGTCGCTTATGTCCGGATCGAGCGGCAGTTCGCACAGGTCTGATCCAGCGGCGACGGACCGGGATGTACCGACCCGTCCAACCGGACCCACCCACCGGGATCCACCAGCTCGCGAGCGGACCCACCCACCGGACCCACCCGCACGCGAGCGGACCCCGGAGGCGGCGGAGTCGGACGCTACGGCGTCCTGTCCAGGAGCAGTACCGCCACGTCGTCCGCCAGCTCCCCGCCGTTGAGTTCGCGCGCCTCGTTCACCGCCGCGCGCAGCAGCTCCTCGCCCTGGAGTCCCTGGGCGAGCTGGCGGCGGACCATCTCCACCATGCCGTCGAGGCCCAGGCGTTCGTTGCCCACGCCGGTGTGGCCCTCGATCAGACCGTCGGTGTAGAGCATCAGGCTCCACGCGGCACCCAGTTCCACCTGCATGCGCGGCCAGCGGGCGTTCGGGAGCAGGCCGAGCGCGGGGCCGTTGTTCTCGTAGGGCAGCAGTCCGGCGGGCCGGCCCGGACGGACGATCAGCGGCGACGGGTGACCGGCGAGGCAGAGCCCGGCGCGGCGCCCGTCCGGCGCGATGTCCACGGTGCACAGCGTCGCGAAGATCTCGTCGTTCTCGCGCTCGTGCTCCAGGACCTGTTGCAGCGTGGACAGGAGTTCGTCGCCGCACAGGCCCGCGAACGTCAGCGCGCGCCAGGCGATGCGCAGTTCCACACCGAGCGCCGCCTCGTCGGGCCCGTGCCCGCAGACGTCGCCGATCATCGCGTGCACCGTGCCGTCGGCCGTGCGCACGGTGTCGTAGAAATCGCCGCCGAGCAGCGCGCGGGAGCGGCCCGGACGATAGCGCGCGGCGAAGCGCAGCGGGGAGCCCTCCAGCAGCGGGGTCGGCAGCAGACCGCGCTCCAGACGGGCGTTCTCCTGGGCGCGCAGTTTGGACTCGGTGAGCCGTCGCTCGGCCTTGTCGGAACGTTTCCTCTCCACCGCGTAGCGGATCGCGCGGCTCAGCAGCCGGCTGTCCAGCTCGTCGCGGAAGAGGTAGTCCTGGGCGCCGACGCGCACCGCCTCGGCGCCGCGCTCGGCGTCACCGGACGCGGTGAGCGCGAGAACGGCGTGCCCGGGCGCGAGCCGCAGTACGTGCTTGAGCGTCGCCAGCTCGTCGGCGCTGTCCGCCGCCCGGCCCGGCGCGGGCAGCGCGAGGTCGAGCAGGATGCAGTGGACGTCGTCGGTGAGCAGCCGCTCGGCCTCGGTGAGGTTGCGGGCGGTACGGATCCGGATCGGCTTGCCTGCCGCGTCGAGCATTTCGGGCACACCGAGCGAACCCGCCGGGTCGTCTTCGATGACCAGGAGAGTCAGGTTGGTGGTGCCGGCGATCGGGGTCGTGGTGCGGGCTTCCGGTGCTGTTCCGGCGGGGCCGCCGGCGATGTCTCCGGATGGGCCGCCGGGTGAGAACACGGCTTGAGCCTGACCACTTTCCACGGCCGGGATCGCTCTCTGCCGCGGTACGGGTACGGGCATCGTCTGGGTTCCTTCCCTCCCCCCGAGGGCGTGGTGGGGCGAAGGACCTCGACCCACCGACGGGGACCATAGCGCCCGCCGGTGCCGCAACGGAATGGCGAACGGCGCGGTGCCCGGCAAAGGGCCACCGTCATATGCCGCATCCCGTAACGCATTTGGACAGGATGCGGTTCCGTGGGGGATGACGAAGGTCACGTCCCCGGGGTTGTGAGGGCGGGGCAACCGTGCGGTACGTCACGTGCGGTGCGTCACGCGCGTCCCGTGACGCGTGACGCCTCCCGTGGTTCGCGGTGTCGGGCACCCTTTGTGACGTATTGCGCGGGGCCTCAGGCGTCCGGTCGTACGACGCCCAGGATCCGCATCGAACCCGCCCCTGTGATCGTCACCGTGCGTCCGGGGCGCGGGGCGTGCACGATCGCGCCGTCCCCTATGTACATCCCGACATGGCTGGCGTCGTCGAAGTAGATGATCAGGTCGCCGGGGCGCATGTCCTTGATGTCGACGTGCTTGAGCTGCTTCCACTGCTCCTGCGAGGTGCGGGGGATGGGGTGACCGGCGGCCGCCCAGGCCTGTGAGGTGAGCCCCGAGCAGTCGAACGTCTTCGGGCCCTCGGCGCCCCATTCGTACGGCTTGCCGATCTGGTCGGTCGCGAACTTCACGGCCTTCCTGCCCTGTTCGGACGCGTCGCTCTTGATGTCCGCGAGGACACCGGAGCTCAGCCAGGTCGACTGCGCCTGGTACGCGGCCTCCTCCTCCAGCTTCGCCAGCCGCTCCTTCTCCTTCTTCTCCAGCCGCGACTCCAGCTTCTCGGCCTCGGAGATCCGCTGCTTGATCTTCTTCTTGGCCTCGGCCCTGGCGTCGCGGTCGGCCTCCAGCTTCCGCCACTGCGCGGAGGCGTCCTTCGCGTACAACTGCAAGTCCTGCTGGGTGCGCGCCATCTCGTCGAGCAGCCCCTTGGTGGCGTGCTCGCCCTGCCGCACCCGTCCCGCGCCGTCGAGGAACTCCTGCGGGTCGTCGCTCAGCCACAGGCGCGCCTCGGGCGGCAGCCCGCCGCCCCGGTACTGCGCACGGGCCGCGGCACCCGCGCGGTCCTTCAGCTCGTCGAGCTTCGCCTGACCCTTGACGATCTCCTGGGCCAGATCGACGATCTCGGCGGACTGCTTCTCGGCCTTCTCCTGGGCGGCGTTGTACGCGTCCGTGGCGACCGCCGCGTCGTGGTACAGCTTGTCGAGCTTCACGCGGACCGCTTCAAGGTCCTTGTTGCTCACGGGAGTCGGGGTCGCCGTGGGGGTTCTGGTCGGCGCCGGTTTCGGTGCCGGGCTCGCGTAGGCCGTCCCTGGTGACGCCAGTACCACGCAGGCACATGCGCAGGCCAGGGCCATGGCCGCCGTGGTCAGGCTCCGCTTGCCGGATCCCATTACTCTGCCCCCAAGCTGATTTACCGTCAGTAACATACGGAACGCCTGGGGGATCGTGCCATGTCGGCGCGCAATGCGACAGAGCCGGGCAAGAACTCCCTTCCCCTCGCATGCGAGGCGGCCAGGAACTCCCTTCCCCCAGGCCTGCTTCGGCATGACGATCTCATCCCCCCGCGTGTGTGACGTGCGACTCACCGAGATCGTTCCCCGCAGGTCACGCGCTGGTTGCCTCCCGGCCGCTCGGGCCGGTCGGTTCGGCGCACCAGGTCCGGTCGGTTCGGCGGACCCGGGCGGTCGGTTCGGCGGACCCGGGTCGTTCGGCTCATGCGCTTCCGGCCGATCGGCTCGTGCTCTTCCGGGTCGATTCGGTCCGTCCCGGCGCCGGCCGCCGTCGTGGCCCGTCGGGCGCGCGCGGAACCCCGTCAGGTGCGGGGCGCCAACGCCTCCCAGCGCACGGTCACTTCGCCTTGGCGCCAGCGGTTGATCCCGTCCGTGACCGGCCAGTCGGCCGTCAGGTCGCGGACCGTGCGTATCCAGCGCTGCCGCGCGCCGTACGCGGCGTACGGCGCGGCGGCAGCCCACGCGCGGTCGAAGTCGCGGAGGAAGGTGTGCACGGGCTCGCCCGGGACATTGCGGTGGATGAGGGCCTTCGGCAGCCGCTCGGCCAGGTCGGACGGGCGGTCGAGCGAGCCGAGCCGGGTGGCGAAGGTGACCGTGCGCGGGCCTTCAGGGCCGAGGGCGACCCAGACGTGCCGGCGGCCGATCTCGTCGCAGGTGCCCTCGACGAGCAGTCCGCCCCGGGAGCCGTGGTCCGCCGGTGCGAGCCGCCCGCAGAGCCGCCGCCAGACCTCGGCGACCTGCTCCTCGTCGTACTGGCGCAGTACGTTCGCCGCCCGGATCAGCTGCGGCCGGCCCGGCACCGGGACCTCGAAGCCGCCGTGCCGGAAGGCGAGGCCCTCGCGTTCGTAAGGGCGGGCGGCGGCGACCCGGGCCGGTTCGATCTCGATGCCGAAGACATGGGTGCGGGGTGCGGCGGGGCGCAGACGGGTCAGCAGCTCGACCGCGGTCCAGGGCGCGGCGCCGTAGCCGAGGTCGACCGCCACCGGCTCCGGCGTCCTGCGGAGTTCGGCGCCGTGCACCGCCGCGATCCAGCGGTCCATGCGGCGCAGGCGATTGGGATTCGTCGTCCCGCGCGTCACCGTACCCACGATGGGGGTGCCCGCGCTCGAGCGAAGCCGAGAGTGGGGGAGGGACGCTGCGCGGGTTGTCATGCGTACGAGAGTAGGCGGCCCCGGCGGGGACCGGGCGCCCCTGTGGACAACCCGCGGCCGACCCCGGCCCGCTGTGGAAAACCCCGGTGGCGGCCTTCGCGGAACCCCGGCGGCCAGGGAAGCAGACGCACATCGAGATCGAACGGTTGAGCGATCGGCGGTAATGATTCGGCAAAGAGGAAATGGAGCGGACACCTCCGGCGTTCCACCTCCTGGAGGGCGTGACACGTCCTCCGACCGGCATGCCCGCAGCGAGGAGGAACGCCACGTGAGCCAGTACGTCAGCAGGCTCGGGCGTCGCTCACCGGCGGCACCCTCACGGCTCAGGCTGCACCGCAGGCCCCGTCGCGTGGCGATGCTCTCCGTGCACACCTCACCCCTGCACCAGCCCGGCACGGGCGACGCGGGCGGGATGAACGTATACATCGTCGAACTCGCCCAGCGGCTCGCCGCGATCAACATCGAGGTCGAGATCTTCACGCGGGCCACCACCGCGGCACTCCCGCCGACCGTCGAGCTGGCTCCCGGCGTCCTCGTCCGGCACGTCGACGCCGGTCCCTACGAAGGCCTCGCCAAGGAAGACCTCCCGGCCCAGCTGTGCGCGTTCACCCACGGCGTCATGCAGGCCTGGGCCGGTCACCGCCCCGGCTACTACGACCTCGTGCACTCGCACTACTGGCTCTCCGGCCATGTGGGCTGGCTGGCCGCCGAGCGCTGGGGCGCGCCCCTGGTGCACGCGATGCACACCATGGCCAAGGTCAAGAACGCGGCGCTGGCCGAGGGCGACACTCCCGAGCCCGCCGCCCGCGTCATCGGCGAGACCCAGATCGTGCGCGCCGCCGACCGCCTCATCGCGAACACCGCGGAGGAGGCCGACGAGCTCGTACGCCACTACGGGGCGGCGGCCGGCAAGGTCGCCGTCGTCCACCCGGGCGTCAACCTCGACCGCTTCCGGCCCGCCGACGGCCGCGCCGCCGCCCGCGCCCGGCTCGGCCTCCCGCAGGACGCCCTGATCCCTCTCTTCGCGGGCCGCATACAGCCGCTGAAGGCCCCCGACGTGCTGCTGCGCGCGGTCGCCGTGCTGCTCGACGAGCGGCCGGAGCTGCGCGCCAGGATCGTCGTCCCCGTGGTGGGCGGTCCGAGCGGCAGCGGGCTCGCCAAGCCCGAAGGGCTCCAGAAGCTGGCCGCGCGGCTGGGCATCGCCGATGTCGTGCGGTTCCGGCCGCCCGTCGGGCAGGACCAGCTCGCGGACTGGTTCCGGGCCGCTTCGGTGCTGGTCATGCCCTCGTACAACGAGTCCTTCGGGCTGGTCGCCATCGAGGCACAGGCGGCCGGTACGCCGGTGCTCGCGGCCGAGGTCGGAGGCCTGCCGGTGGCCGTGCGCCACCAGGAGACCGGGTTCCTCGTCCCCGGCCACCATCCCGCCGACTACGCGCGCGTGCTGCGCGAATTCGCCGACGACGAGACTCTCGTGGACCGCATGGGTGCCGCCGCGGCGCGGCACGCGGAGCACTTCGGCTGGGACACCGCGGCGGCGGCGACGGCGGACGTGTACACGGCTGCGACGCAGGACCACCGACGCCGGGTACGAGCACACCACGCCTGACGGCGGCCCCGCGTCCGACCGGCGCGGTACGCCTGCCGCGGGCACCCCACGTCTGGCGGTGGTCCCGCGTCCGACCCGCGCGGTACGCCTCACGCGCGCACCCCACGTCTGACGGCCTACCAGGCGTCACCCCGGCACGGCCGCCCCACCGCCCGACCCCTGCGCCAGGCGAACGCGGATGCACCACCTCTGACCGGCGCGTCACCCCCGACGCGGGTCAAGTACGCTCGCCTCATGGCTGACGCGGCGTCGATCATCGAGCGGGTCCTCACCGAGGCCGAGCTGGAGTGGGAGAGTCCCGGGGCGGGCTCGTACGTCGTGAAACTGCCCGGCACCCGCAAGCTCTCGACGACGGTCTCGCTGATCGTCGGCAAGCATTCGCTGTCGCTGAACGCCTTCGTGATCCGCCACCCCGACGAGAACCACGAAGCGGTCCACCGCTGGCTCCTGGAGCGCAATCTCAAGCTCTACGGGGTCGCCTACGCTGTCGACTCCCTCGGTGACGTCTACCTGGTCGGCAAACTGCCGCTGACCGCCGTCACCCCGGAGGAGGTGGACCGTCTCCTCGGGTCCGTCCTCGAAGCGGCCGACGGCTCCTTCAACACGCTCCTGGAACTCGGTTTCGCCTCCGCGATCCGCAAGGAGTACGCCTGGCGGGTGTCCCGCGGCGAGTCGACGCGCAATCTGGACGCGTTCACGCATCTGACTCAGCGCCCCGCCAACTGACCCTTGCCATCCAGTAATTAGGCATTGCGCGACCCCTTCCCCGCCCGAGGTCCGCGTGGCATGCTCGCCGCCGACGCAGATCTGAACGTCGTTCACATCCATGAAGAGTCGCATGGAGGCCGCATGAGAGCCACAGGGAAGGGCGGACGGGCATGACCGACAGGAACCGGTACACGGGGATCACCAGGCGGGCCCTGCTCGGCAGCGCCACGGCCGTGGTGGCCGGCGCGGTGACCGGCGCGGCGGCCACGACGGCGGCCGCATCGCCCGCGGCCACGGCGGCACCGACGTCACCCGTGCGGGGGACGGCCGTCGCGGCATCCGGGGACACGTCGGGCACGCTCTCCCGGCCGGGCGAAGTCCCGGCGCTCTGGCACGAGTTCACCCACTCCCCGTTCACCCACCCGCAGATCCCGTACGTCGGCCGATCCGGATCGCGCCTCGGGGCGGCGCGCTTCCCCCGCCGCCCCGTCGTGGCCGACATCCGTGACCACGGCGCCGTCGCCGCCGACGGAACGACGGACTGCGCTCCCGCGATCAACCGTGCCATCGCCGCTGCCGGAAGGGCCGGCGGTGGCACGGTCACCATCCCTCCCGGGACGTTCCGCATCGACGACCTGATCCACATCGGCCACTCGAACGTGGTCCTCCGGGGCGCCGGCAGTGGCCGTACGAAGCTGTACGCGACCAAGAACCTCACCGAGCTCATCGGTGTCTACGGATCCCGTTACGGCGGCGACAAGTCTTCCTGGTCCTGGGCCGGCGGCCTCATCTGGCTCGCCCCCACGGCCCGTTGGGACTCCCTCGTCGCCGCCATCAGGGCCAAGGCGTGGCCCTTCGAGGGCTGGACCGGCAACGCACGCGACGCCTGGCAGACGCTCACGACCGTCGAGCCCGCACGCCAGGGATCCTGGACGGTGACCGTCGCGGACGCCTCGGAGCTGCGCCCCGGCACGCTCGTCCTCCTCCGCCTCGCCGACGACGCCGACCACACTCTCCTGGAGCACATGTCGGGCGGCGGACCCGGACCCGAGGCGTACTTCTGGGACGACAAGACCAAACTGACCTCGTACGTCCCCTACGAGTGGCCCGTCCGCATCGCGCGCGTGCGCGGCCGCCGGGTGACCCTCGAACGCCCCCTCCCGCTCGACGTACGCCCGGAGTGGGACCCGCGGCTGACCACGCACGTCGAGGAGCTGACGGGCTCGGGGGTGGAGGGGCTGACCCTGGAGGCGGTGGAGACACCGCAGTCCCCGCACCTCCTCGACAAGGGCTACAACGGCGTCGTCCTCCAGTGCGCCTACGACTGCTGGGTGGACGACGTCACGGTCCGCCACGTCGACAACGGATTCGGTCTCGTCGCCGCCTCCGCCTGCACCCTGCGCCGTACGACCGTCGCCGGACGCGGCTCGCACCACCCGTACTTCTGCCGCGAGGGCTCGCACGACAACCTGATCGAGGACTTCACGGTCGAGGAACGCACCGTCCCCGCGCCCGCCGGAACCCAGCTGCACGGCATCAACGTCGAGGGCCTGTCCTCGTACAACGTCTGGTCGCGCGGCGACATGCGGATGGGCACCTTCGACTCACACCGCGGACTGCCCTTCGCGAACGTCCGCACCGACATCACCGTCGACAACGACGGCCGGCACGGCGGCGACGCCTCCGCCGGACCCCTGTTCGGCGCGCGCTTCACCCACTGGAACATCCGGGTCACCAACGGCCGGGCGGGCCTGATGAAGATCGACGGCCTCGCCCCGTACAGCGCCACCGTCGGCGTCAACGAGGTCACCGAGTTCGACCAGATCGACGTACCCGACTTCACCGGGGACCTGCATTCCCGGCTGGAGCTGTACGGGACGACGGACGTCGTACGGCCACGCAATCTGTACGAGGCCCAGCGCGACCTCTAGACCCCGCCCACGACTCCCGAGCGGTCCGCCGCCGGCTCACGACCGTGCGTACCGGCCCGGGGTCACCCCCACCAACCGCCGGAAATGGCGGGTGAGATGGGACTGGTCGTAGAAGCCGGTCGCGGCGGCCACCTCCCCCGGTGGCCGTCCGTCGAGCAGCAGGCGGCGGGCGCGGTCCACGCGGCGGGACATCAGGTACTGGTGCGGGGCGATGCCGAACGCGCCGCTGAACGCCCGGACCAGGTGCGCGGGGTGGGCGTGCACGAGCCGCGCGGCCTCGTCGAGGGCGATCCCCTCGACCAGCCGTTCGTCGAGGAGCTCGCGCAGCCGGTGGGCGAGCGGCCGGTCGGCGAGCGGGGGCTCCGCGGCCGACCAGGGGCGCAGCAGGCCGCGCAGCCGGTCCGCGATCAGCGTCAGCCTGCTGTCGGCCTCCAGTTCGTCCCCGGGATGCGCGAGCGCCGTGTGCAACTGTCCGACCCGGCGCCGCAGTACCGGATCCGCCAGATCGGGCCCGTCCACCGCCGGCCCGATGAGGTCGTCGGCCAGGCGCGAGCCGTCGAGGTAGAGGACCCGCTTGCGGAAGCCGTGCTCGGTGGCGGGAGCGCCGTTGTGCGGGATGTGCGGCGGCAGCAGCGACACCGTGTCGTGCGGGGTGCCGTGCTCATGGCGGTCGAGGTCGTAGCGGACGGCGCCGTCGTCGACGATCAGCAGGGTCCAGGCCTCGTGCACGTGCATCGGGTACGCGTACTCGGTGTAGTGCGCGTGGAAGACCTCGACGATGCCCGGGACACTCGGGCGCCACGCGGACATCTCACGCTGGGGGGCCATGCAAAGAACGTACAAGACGACGGTGCACGCCGGTCGGCAGTCTTCTCGCATGAGCAGCGAGAGCGACATGAGCCCCTCGGTCGACGTACCCGTCCGCTTCGACACCAAGATCGCCGTCGTCCTGCGTGACGACCTGGAGCCCTGGCAGCGGCTCAATGTGACCGCCTTCCTCGTCAGCGGCCTGGGGATGGCGGTCTCCGAGGTGATCGGGGAGCCGTACGAGGACGCCGACGGGGTCTCCTACCTCCCGATGTTCCGGCAGCCCGTGCTGGTCTTCGAGGCATCGAAGGAGACGCTGACCGCCGCCCACGGCCGCGCACTGTCCCGGGCGCTGCCGCGAGCGGTGTTCACGTCGGACCTGTTCACCACGGGCAACGACCGTGACAACCGCGCGGCGGTACGGGCCGTGCCGACCGGTGAGCTGGACCTCGTGGGAATCGCGGTGTACGGGCCGCGGAACGCGGTGGACAAGGTGGTGAAGGGAGCGCGGATGCATCCGTGAGCGGTGGCGGGACCAGGACCACCCCGGCCCCGCTCTTGGGAGGCCGGGGTGGACCCAGGTCTTGAGAAGGCCGGGGCGACCTCCGGCCTGGGTGACGTGAGGCCAGGGCGATCTGATGCCTGGGTGACGTGAGGCCGGGGCGACCTCAGGCCGGGGTGACGTGAGGCCAGGGTGATCTGAGGCCAGGGTGACGTGAGGCCGGGGCGACCTCAAGCCGGGGTGACGTGAGGCCAGGGTGATCTGAGGCCGGGGCGACCTCAGGCAGGGGTGGCCTCCGCGTGGGGCGCCGGGGCGGCCGGCTCCATCGGGGCGGGGCCGGCCTCGACCAGTGGGGCCGGGCCCTGGGACGACTCCCGCACCGACTCCTCGGCCGGGAGCCGTCGCATGAGCAGCCCGTACCCGAGCCCCGCCGCCGTGCCGACCACCGCGCACAGGCCCCAGAGCCAGGCCGCGCCGAAGCGGTCGATGACGACGCCGGACATCACCGGGGCGATGAGCGCGGCCAGGGCCCACGACAGGGTGTACATGCCTTGGTAGCGGCCGCGGCCGTGGACGGGGGAGAGGCGGACGACGAGGCCGGTCTGCGTCGGGGCGTTGACGATCTCTGCGAGGGTCCACACGCAGACAGTGAGCGTGAAGACCCCGACCGACCCGGCGAAGACGGTGAGCCCGAACCCGTACCCGGCGAGCAGCGACGAGAGCACGAGCAGCCGCTTGGGGTCCCGGTGCTCGATGAAACGGGTGACCGGGATCTGGAGCGCGACGATCATCACGCCGTTGACGGCGATCGCCGTGCCGTAGTCGGCCGGGGTGAAACCGGCCCTGCCCATGGCGACCGGCAGTCCGACGGAGCCCTGCTGGAAGACGAGGGCGACGAGGAACGACAGCCCGACGACGCTCATGAACCGTCCGTCGCGCAGTACGGTCCCGAGCCCGACCGCGGGTTCCGTCTCCTTGGCGACCTGTACGGGCCTGGACTCCGGGAGCTTCGCGAAGACGACGAGCGCGCAGACGAGGGTCATGCCGGCCTCGATGAGGAAGCCCGCGAGGTAGCTGAACTCGGCGATGAAGCCGGCGCCCATCGAGGAGACGGCGAAACCGAGGTTGATGGCCCAGTAGTTGAGGGAGAAGGCGCGGACGCGGTCCTCGGGCCGGACGATGTCGGCCATCATCGCCTGCACGGCGGGCCGGGAGGCGTTGCTGGCCATGCCGACCAGGAAGGCGACCGAGGCGATGGCCACCGGGTCGTGCATGAAGCCGAGCAGCGCGACCGAGCCGGCCGTCGACACCTGCGCGACGAGCAGCGTGGGTCGCCGGCCGAACCGGTCGGTCATCACTCCGGCGGCGAGCGAGGAGACGACGCCGCCGAGGCCGTGCAGGGACGCGACCAGGCCGGCGTACGAGGCGGAGTAGCCGCGGTCGAGGGTCAGGTACAGCGCCATGAAGGTGGCGACGAAGGCCCCGAGCCGGTTGATGAGTGTGCTGGTCCACAGCCACCAGAACTCACGGGGGAGCCCTGAGACGGTCTCCCGGACGGCACGTCTCAGGACGGCGGCTGGCATGGATCCCCCACGGATGTAAGCGGCTCGGGCGGTGAGCACAACTTACGAGCGGGCTGCCTCGGAGGGCCACTCAATTAACAGATGCCGTCAACTGAAGGACGTCGAAGAGAGGCAGGAGCGGCGAGGTGGGGGTTCCCGTGTCCGACTGATGGCCTAGGTGTATTGCCCTGTGAGGTTGGGGACGCGGCTGGCGGGTGGTTTGCCTGCGAGCGCGGTGTGTCCGCGGTGGTGATTGTAGGTGTGCAGCCAGCCG